>NZ_JAGGMR010000001.1:7200000-7574259 GCF_017875645.1 Nocardia goodfellowii
GGTGAGCTCCAGCGGCACGTTGTAGCCGGTCTGGCGCGGGAACTCCGGGGAGTCCTTCTTCTTGCGGTGGAAGGCGACCGTCCAGAAGGTCAGACCCCAGACCAGCACGCCCATCGCGAGCGCGGCCAGGATCGACCAGGTCCACAGCTCCCGCATCCGGGTGGCCTGCGGCGTGATGCCCGAGGGCCAGCCGAACCGCAGCCAAACATTGTCGATCGAGCAGCCCGAGACGAGCATCGCGGTGATCCCGAGGGACACCGCCAGCCCGGCCCGCCGAAGGACCGGGCCCCGCCGACCCTTCACGGGTCCGGCCCCGATCTCTTCGCTCGCCTTGTGCGCCACGCTCACGCCTTCCTGGTCGCCACACATTCCGACATCTGCGCCGCCGGGGTGCGATCTCCCGGTGACACTTCCTAAGCACGTTTCAGACCCTTGCCGCAGGCACGCACAGTCGCGCACGCCAGCTGAGAAGGACCTGAGTACTACGCAGCGTAGACCAAACCGGCGCGCAGTTCCGCGTCGGGTCGCGTTCGACACTCCGCCGATACCGAACCGGTCACGCCGCACTGCCGGGCCATCCGGCAAAAGCGCTGGACACGGGGTCGATGTGACGCCTCAGCCGCAGGCGGACACAACATTTCGGTTCCGGGTACGGCATACTCGGTGCCAACAATCCCCCGTTACGAAAGAGGTTGCCGACGCCGTGTGTGGACTGCTCGGATTTCTGACAGCTGACGCGGCAAGCGACTCCGGGGGACGACAGTCGCCGGAGGCGGCGGGGCCGGTAAGCCCAGTGGTACAGCGGGTGTACGACGCCCTGCACTGTGTGCGCCATCGCGGCCCCGACGAACGCGGCACCTGGCACGACGACCACGTCATCTTCGGATTCAACCGGCTGTCGATCATCGATATCGAGCACTCGCACCAGCCGTTGCGCTGGGGCCCGCCGGAGAACCGGCAGCGGTACGCGCTCGCCTTCAACGGCGAGATCTACAACTACATCGAGCTGCGCGAGGAACTGAGCAAGGCGCACGGGGCGGAGTTCCCGGACGGTCAGATGTTCCTGACCGAGGGCGACAGCGAGACGATCGTCGCGGCCTTCCACTACTGGGGCCCCGAGGCGGTCCGCAAGCTGCGCGGCATGTTCGCCTTCGCGATCTGGGACACCGAGACTCAGGATCTGTTCCTCGCGCGGGATCCGTTCGGCATCAAGCCGCTGTTCCTGGCGACCGGACCCGCCGGCACCGCGTTCGGCAGCGAGAAGAAGAGCCTGCTGGAGTTGCTGCCCGCGCTCGGTCTTAGCGACGCGCTGGACCCGCGCGCGCTGGAGCACTACACCGTGCTGCAATACGTGCCGGAACCCGAGACCCTGCACAAAGACATTCGCCGGCTCGAATCCGGCAGTTACGCCACCATCCGGCCCGGTCAGGAGCCGAAGATCAGCCGGTACTTCCACCCGGGTTTCAAGGTGCGCCCCTTCGCGGCGGGCTCGGAACAGGCCCGCTACCGCGAAATCGCCGCAGCCCTGGAAGATTCCGTCGCCAAGCACATGCGCGCGGACGTCACCGTCGGCTCGTTCCTGTCCGGCGGCATCGACTCCACCGCCATCGCGGCGCTGGCCATCCGCCACAACCCGAAACTGATCACCTTCACCGCCGCCTTCGAACGCGAGGGCTACTCCGAGGCCGATGTGGCCGCCGAGAGCGCCGAGGCGATCGGCGCCCGCCATATCGTGCGGACCGTCTCCCCCGCCGAATTCGCCGCCGCCATCCCCGAGATCGTCTGGTATCTCGACGATCCGGTGGCCGACCCGGCGCTGGTGCCGCTGTACTTCGTGGCCAAGGAGGCGCGCAAGCACGTCAAGGTGGTGCTCTCCGGCGAGGGCGCCGACGAGCTGTTCGGCGGGTACACGATCTACCGGGAACCGTTGTCGCTCAAGCCCTTCGAATATCTGCCGCGGGGTGTGCGCAAGCTGGCGGGCCGGTTGTCCGACCGCATTCCGGACGGCACCCGCGGCAAGAGCCTGCTGCACCGCGGTTCGCTGACGCTGGAGGAGCGCTACTACGGCAACGCCCGCAGCTTCAACGACGCCCAGTTGCGGTCCGTGCTGCGCGAATTCCGGCCGGAGTGGACCCATCAGGACGTCACCGCCCCGATCTACGCGCAGTCGCGCGGCTGGGACCCGGTGGTGCGGATGCAGCACCTGGACCTGTTCACCTGGCTGCGCGGCGACATCCTGGTCAAGGCCGACAAGATGACCATGGCCAACTCACTGGAGCTGCGCGTACCGTTCCTGGATTCCGCGGTCTTCGAGGTCGCCGAGCGGCTGCCGTTCGAGCAGAAGATCACCAAGGACACCACCAAATACGCACTGCGCCAAGCCCTCGAGGGCATCGTGCCCGCACATGTGCTGCACCGGGCCAAACTCGGTTTCCCGGTCCCGATGCGGCATTGGCTGCGCGGCACCGAACTCTACGACTGGGCCCAGCAGACCATCGCCGACTCGCAGACCGATCACCTGCTGGACAAGGCCGCGATCAAGGGCATGCTGGACGATCACCGCGCCGGCCGCTCCGACCACAGCCGCCGGTTGTGGACGCTGCTGGTGTTCATGGTGTGGCACGGGATCTTCGTCGAGGACCGCATCAAGCCGGATATCCAGGAGCCGGTGTACCCGGTCTCGCTGTAGCCCCCGAGACGCCGAACGGCCGCACCGATTCCGGTGCGGCCGTTCGTGTCTCAGCTCAGAGCAGCGGCTTGAGTTCGTCCGCGGCGGCCGCGCCGTAGGCCTCGGTGAGGCGCTGCAGGGCGTCGTCCTTGTCCAGCGTCCACTCCTGGGTGCCCATGGTCTCCAGCACCAGCACCGCGATCAGCGAACCCAGCTGGGCCGCCCGCTCCAGGCTCAGGCCCGCGGTGTGCGCGGTCAGGAAACCGGCGCGGAAGGCATCGCCGACACCGGTCGGATCGACGCGGCCACGATCCGGCACCACACCGACCCGCACCTCGGTGCCGTCGCGATCGACGATCGTCACGCCCTCGGCGCCCAGCGTGGTCACCCGGATGCCGACCTTCGAGGCGACCTCTTCCTCGCTCAGCCCGGTCTTCTGCAGCAGCAGCGCCCACTCGTACTTGTTGGTGAAAAGGTATGCGGCGCCCTCGATCAGGCGCACCGACTGGTCGCCGTCCAGGCGCGCCAGCTGCTGGGAGGGATCCGCGGCGAAGGGGATGCCGAGCTCACGGCTCTCCTCGGTGTGGCGCAGCATGGCCTCGGGATCGTTGGCGCCGACCAGCACCAGATCCAGCGAATTCGTCTCCGCCAGTTCGGCGATGGAGATGTCGCGGGCCTCGCTCATCGCACCCGGATAGAACGAGGCGATCTGCGCCATGTCCTCGTCGGTGGTGCAGACGAAACGCGCGGTGTGCGCCTTCTCCGAGACGAGCACGGTCGAGCAGTCGACCCCGTTCGATTCCAGCCAGGCCCGGTATTCGGCGAAGTCGGCGCCGACCGCGCCGACCAGCAGCGGACGCTGATTCAGCAGGCCCATGGCGTAAGCGATGTTGCCCGCCACGCCACCGCGGCGCAGCTGCAGGTCATCGACGAGGAAACTCAGCGAGACATGGTCGAGCTGATCGGCCAGCAGCGCATCGGCGAACCGCCCGGGAAAACGCATGAGATGGTCGGTCGCGATGGACGCGGACACGGCGATAGACACGAGCTGAGGCCCTTCGACGGTGGATGGACGGCACAAAGTGAGGACGGGGGAATGTCCCCGTCCTCACCGTATCAATCTCAGCTCAGTTGAAGGAGTCGCCGCAGGCGCAAGAACCCGTGGCGTTCGGGTTGTCGATGGTGAAGCCCTGCTTCTCGATGGTGTCGACGAAGTCGATCGAGGCACCCTGGACGTAGGGCGCGCTCATCCGGTCGATCGCCAGCTTGACGCCGTTGAAGTCGGCGACGAGGTCGCCGTCGAGCGAACGGTCGTCGAAGAAGAGCTGGTAGCGCAGGCCGGCGCACCCGCCCGGCTGCACAGCGATGCGCAGCGCCAGGTCGTCGCGGCCTTCCTGATCCAGCAGGGCCTTCGCCTTGAGGGCGGCGGCCTCGGTCAGGATCGCGCCGTGAGTTTCGGTCTCGTTCTGCACAGTCATGAACTCTCCTAAAGGGACAGCTGTGGTCAACCCGTGAACAGCGCACGGCTCGTGGTCCTCAACACCACTCAGCGGGCTGCTATTCCCTATCTTGCCACCACGGTACCCGGACCGGACATCGGCTCCTGAGGTTTGCGGGACCCGCGCGTTTCCGGTCAGCTCGGACATCGAATAGCCTGGTCGCTGTGAAATTGTTCCGTCGCGGCGAGTCCAGCACCACCGACGCGACCGCCGACACCACGGCGGACGCGAACGGCGGCGTGGCCGCCGACACCCGCAACCCATCCACCGTCACCCTGGGCAAAGGGCGTCCGACACCGAAACGTCGTGACGCGCAAGGCAAACGGCGCGGCCCGGTCGCGCCCGCCCCGCTGACCGCCAAGGAGGCCCGGGCCCGGCGCAAGGCCACTCGCGGCACCAAGGCGGACCGGAAAGCGGCCTCCGCCGAGCGCCGTCTGGCCGCCCAGGACCGCCGCGCGCGCATGCTCGCCGGTGAGGACAAGTACCTGCTGCCCCGCGATCAGGGCCCGGTGCGCGCCTTCGCACGTGACGTAGTCGACGCCCGGCGCAATCTGGTCGGGTTGTTCATGCCGATGGCGCTGGTGCTGATCCTGACCACCTTCGTGCTGCCCGCCTACCAGGGCGTAGTGACCTTGGTCATGCTCGCGATGATGCTCTTCATGATGATCGAGGGCGTCATCCTCGGGCGCATGGTCAACAACCGGGTCCGCGAGCGGTTCCCCGAGACCACCGACGGCGGCGTCAAGCTCGGCTGGTACGCGTTCGTGCGCGCCTCGCAGATCCGCAAGATGCGCGCGCCGAAGCCGCGGGTCAGCCCCGGTGACGCGATCTAGCACCTCCCGGACACCGGACAGGCCCTTCCTGATTCAGGAAGGGCCTGTCTTCGTTCTGGGGGCTCGCCGAAATCCGGCGGCGGCTCAATGGTGATCGGCCGCACGACCGAACATCGCATTCAGTTCGCAGCGCAGGCGCTGGGCGTCGCGGTCCTCCACGTCGGAGGAACCGGCCAGCCCGCGACCGCGGACCGCGATGGCCACCAGGACCGCGAGGATTACCAGGGTGAGGATCAGCGTGATCATGACAAGAGCGCTCCTCCGGAATAGGCGCGGATCGCGGCCAGTTCGTTCTGTACACGCTGTGTGTCGCGGTCGGTGGCCGGCGATCCGGTCCGATTCCGGCCGCTGGCGACGACTCCGAGGGCCACGAGGACTGCTGCGATAACCAGGAAAGTAAGCATGGCAGTAATTTTGCGCTCGTTTAATTACCGCCGAAAGTGGCGGTACTGTCATTGTGCGCAAAGATCCAGCCAGGTAGTCTGAACGCATGCTGTCGAAGGTCGCCGTGGTACTCGCCACGAAGGTCGCCATGTTCGAGTTCGGCGTCATCTGTGAGGTTTTCGGCCTCGACCGCACCGCCGACGGCATCCCCGCCTTCGACTTCAAGGTCTGCGGCGTCGAACCGGGCGTCGGCCTGCCCTCCTCCACTCCGGGGGTCACCATCACGCCCGCCTACGGCCTCGAGCACATCGCGCGAGCCGACCTCGTCGCCCTTCCGGCCTTCCCCGCCGCCGCCATGGACGACATCGATCCGGCCGTCATCGACGCCGTCCGCGCCGCCGACGCCGCGGGCGCGACCATCCTCACCGTTTGCTCGGGCGCCTTCCTGGCCGGTGCCGCGGGCCTGCTCGACGGCCGCAAATGCACCACCCACTGGCGCTACGTCGACGAACTCGCCGCCCGCTTCCCCGAAGCCACCGTCGACCCCGACGTCCTGTTCGTCGACGAAGGCAATCTCATCACCAGCGCGGGCACCGCCGCCGGCATCGATGCCTGCCTGCACCTGGTGCGCCGCGAAATCGGCAGCGCCGCGGCCAACTCCATCGCCCGGCGGATGGTCGTTCCGCCGCAACGCGACGGCGGCCAGCGCCAATTCATCGAGCGCCCCGTCCCCGCCTGCACCACCGACAGCCTGCGCAGCACTCTGCAATGGCTCAACGAGAACCTCGACCACCCGCACACCATCGAGGACCTCGCGGCCCGCTCGATGATGTCCACCCGCACCTTCGCCCGCCGCTTCGCCGCCGAGACCGGCACCACCCCGGTGAAGTGGCTGACCAACCAGCGCGTCCTCTACGCCAAGCATCTCCTCGAGGAGACCGACCACAGCCTCGAATACATCGCCACCCGAGCCGGTTTCGGTTCCGGCGCCCTGCTGCGCCATCACTTCCAGCGCCTGGTCGGCATCGCTCCCACCGAGTATCGCCGCCGCTTCGGCCCGGTCTCCTCGGTCCCGGACTGACCAGCTGTTGATAGCGTTCAGGCGTGTCGAAACCTGTGGCGCGTCCGCCGCGGACGCTGGTGCTCGGTGGGGCCCGCTCGGGTAAGTCGGCGCACGCCGAGGAACTCGCCGGTGCGGCGGGGGCGGTGCGGTACCTGGCGACATCGGTGCCGGATCCGGCCGATCTCGACTTCGCGGAGCGGATCGCCCGGCATCGGGAGCGCCGCCCCGCGGCCTGGCACGTCGTCGAAAGCGCCGATCCCGCAACAGTTTTGACCGAGACGCCGTTCGCGGGAGCGACGCTGATCGATGACATCGGCACCTGGCTGACCGCGCGGATCGATGCGCGCGCGGCATGGGACGCGCCGCGCGGCACCATCGCTCCGGAGGCCGACGACCTGGTCGCCGCGGTCGAGTCCTATCCCTGCCGATTGGTGATCGTCAGCCCGGAGGTCGGCATGGGCGTCATCCCCGCCACCCGATCCGGACGCCTGTTCCGCGACGAGATCGGCACACTCAATCAGCGGCTCGCCGCGGTCTGTGACGAAGCTTTCCTCGTCGTCGCGGGCCTCCCCCTCCGGCTCAAATAGCCGGCAGGCAAGATTGGGCGGCGGAAGCCAGGTGCGGCGACGGCCGCACCCCCCGACCCGAGAGGCTCGACAGTGACACACGGATTCGGACCGGTTGCGCCCCCGGACGCGCAGAGCCGTGCGGCGGCCGAACAGCGGCAGGCGCAACTGACCAAACCCGGTGGGGCGCTGGGCCGATTGGAAGATCTCGGCAACTGGGTGGCCGCCTGCCAGGGCGTGTGCCCGCCGAAACAGTTCGAGCGTGCGCGGGTCGTGGTGTTCGCCGGAGATCACGGAGTGGCGCGGCACGGTGTCTCCGCCTACCCGAGCGAGGTGACGGCGCAAATGGTCGCCAACTTCCTCGGTGGCGGCGCGGCGGTCAACGCGCTCGCGGCAGTCGCCGGGGCGACCGTCCGGGTCGCCGACATCTCCGTCGACGCCGACACCGACCCGTCGATCAGCAAGCACAAGGTGCGCCGCGCCAGCGGCTCCATCGATCGCGAGGACGCGCTCACCCTGGAAGAGGTCGCGGCCGCGTTGGCGGCGGGCAAGGTGATCGCCGACGAGGAGATCGACGCGGGGGCCGACCTGCTCATCGCGGGCGATATGGGCATCGGGAACACCACCCCCGCCACCGTCCTCATCGCCACCCTCACCGACAAGGAACCGGTAGCGGCCGTCGGCCGCGGCACCGGCGTGGACGACGAAGGCTGGGCCCGCAAGGTCGCCGCCATCCGCGACGGCATGCGCCGCGCCCGCCCCTCCGCCAAAGACCCGGTCGACCTGCTGCGCGTCGCCGCGGGCGCCGACCTCGCCGCCATCACCGGCTTCCTCGCCCAGGCCGCCACCCGGCGCACACCCGTCATCCTCGACGGCGTCGTGGTCACCGCCGCCGCGCTGGTCGCCGAGGACCTCGCCGCCGGCGCGTCGGCCTGGTGGCTCGCCGGTCACCGCTCCACCGAACCCGCGCACAAACTCGCCCTCGACCATTTGCGCCTGGATCCCCTGCTCGACCTGAACATGCGCCTGGGCGAAGGTTCCGGCGCCCTCACCGCCCTACCCCTGCTCCGCGCCGCCGTCGCCACCCTGGCCGACATGTCGACCTTCGCCGAAGCCGGGGTCAGCACCGCGGATCCCGAAACCGCCTCCGCCACAGAGCTTCCCGACGCCCCACCGTCCCTGCGCAAGTGACCGGGGTGCGATTGGCGTTCTCCTGGTTGACGGTGTTCCCGGTGCGCGGGCCGGAGCAGGTCGACCGGGCGGCGGCGGGACGGGCTATCGCATCCGCGCCGTTGGTCGGAGTCACGCTCGGTGCGGCGGCGGCCGGAATGCTCTGGGGCTTGGTGACGATCGGGGCGAGCGCGTTGCTGGCCGGGTTCGTGGTGGTGGCGGGGCTGGCGCTGATCACCCGGGGTATGCATCTGGATGGGCTGGCCGACACCTTCGACGGCCTCGGCAGCTATGGACCGCCGGAGCGGGCCAGACAGATCATGAAGAGCGGCGGGGCGGGGCCGTTCGGGGTGGCGGCGATGGTGTTCGCCGTTGCCGTACAGGCGATTTCGTTCGCGGCGCTGGCCGAGGCGAACCGGTGGTTCGCGGTCGCGCTGGCGGTGGCCCTCGGACGAATCGTGGTGGTGACGGCCTGTCGGCGGGGACTCGAGGCCGCGCCGGATACCGGGTTCGGGGCGCTGGTCGCCTCGACGCAGCCGCTGTGGACCGGTGTCGTGTGGACCGGGGTCGCGACGTCGGCCGCGGTGTTCGCGGTGCCGGGCCGGCCGTGGCTCGGTCCGCTGGTGGTGCTGTGTGCGGCCGGGCTGTCGGCGATGCTCGTGCGCCATACCGCACGACGATTCGGTGGGCTCTCCGGAGACGTGCTCGGCGCCGCGCTGGAGGTCTCGGTGGCCTGTGCGGCGGCGGGACTATCGCTGCGCGTCTAGGGTTTGCCAGAAATTCCCGCCGCTGCCGCGCCGACCGTCTGGGTCGGGACCTAAGGTGGACCTCATGTCTTCCGAGCGCCTCTATTTTCGACAGCTGCTGTCCGGACGGGATTACGCCGTCGGCGATCCGATCGCGACGCAGATGCGCAATTTCGCCTATCTGATCGGCGACCGGGAGACCGGTGCGTGTGTGGTGGTCGATCCCGCTTACGCGGCGGGCGATCTGGTCGATATCGCCGAGGGTGACGGGCTGCGATTGACCGGTGTGCTTGCGACACACCATCATCCGGATCATGTCGGGGGCAGCATGATGGGGTTCACGCTGCGCGGGGTCCGGGAGCTGCTCGAAAAGACGAGTGTGCCGGTGCATGTCAACAAGCAGGAATTGAGCTGGGTGGCGAATGTCACCGGGATCGCGGAGAGCGAGTTGTCCGGCCACGAGCACGGAGACAAGATCACCGTCGGCGCATTCGACATCGAGTTATTACACACGCCCGGCCACACCCCCGGTAGCCAGTGCTTCCTGTTCGACAACCGGCTCATCGCCGGCGACACCCTTTTCGTCGACGGCTGCGGCCGCACCGACTTCCCCGGCGGCGACTCCGACGAGATGTTCCGCAGCCTGCGCTACCTCGCGGGTTTGCCGAGCGATCCCGTTGTCTACCCGGGGCATTGGTACTCGCAGGAACCCAGCGCGAACCTGTCCCACATCAAGGACAACAACTACGTCATGCGCCCGCAGACCCTGGAGCAGTGGCAGATGCTGATGCCGGGCTGATCCGGCACCACGAAGAACGGGCCGGGCGCGACGCACCCGGCCCGTTCTTCGTGCATTCAGCTCATCGGGTTCATCCACCCGTGGATATCGGCGAAGGTACCGCGCTGGATGCCGGTCAACGTGTCGCGCAGCGCCATGGTGACCTCACCGGGCTGCCCGCCGCCGATGGTGAATTCGCCATCCGCGGATCGCACCGAACCGACCGGCGTGATGACAGCGGCGGTACCGCAACCGAAAACCTCGGTGATTTCCCCGGAGTCGGCGCCCTTGCGCAATTCCTCGACCGAGACCAGCCGCTCTTCGACCTGGAACCCGGAGTCGGCGGCGAGGGTGAGCAGCGAGTCGCGGGTGATGCCGGGCAGCAGCGACCCGGACAGCGACGGGGTCACCAGGCGGGCCTGCGAACCGGAGCCGTAGACGAAGAACAGGTTGTTGGTACCCATCTCCTCGACGTAGCGGCGCTCGCACGCGTCCAGCCACACCACCTGATCACAGCCCTGCTCCGCGGCCTGCGCCTGCGCGAGCAGCGAGGCCGCGTAATTGCCCGCGACCTTCGCCTCACCGGTACCGCCCGGAGCGGCACGCACGAACTCGCTGGACAGCCACACCTTGACCGGCTTGACGCCACCCTTGAAGTAGGCGCCCGCCGGCGAACCCAGCAGCAGGTACTTGTACGAGTCGGCGGGCTTCACACCCACCCCGACCTCGGTCGCGAACATGAACGGACGCAGGTACAGCGAGTCCTCGCCGCCGGCCGCGGGCACCCAGCGCTCGTCGACCTCCAGTAACTGCCGCACCGATTCGATGAACAGCTCCTCCGGCAGTTCCGCCATCGCCATCCGGCGGGCGGAACGCTGGAAGCGAGCGGCGTTGGCGTCGATGCGGAAGCACGACAGACTGCCGTCGCCCTGCCGGTAGGCCTTCAGCCCTTCGAAGATGGCCTGGCCGTAGTGGAACACCATGGTCGCCGGATCCATGGACAGCGAGCCGTACGGTTCGACGCGGGCGTTGCCCCACTGGCCGTCGGTGTAGTCGATGGACACCATGTGGTCGGTGAAGTAGCGCCCGAAGCCGGGTGCCGCCAGGATCTCCTGTACCCGCTGCGCCGGGGCGGGCGCAGGATGTGGAATACGGGTGAACTGTGCGGCAACGGTCATGACGCTGATCCTAACTCTGTCCGATTTCCGGCGGTGCGCCCTGCTGGGCCGTCCGCTCGAGCCGAGGTTCGCCTACTCGGCATGACTCCCGCAAGCCGTCATCCGGCTCCTGGCATCCCGGCCGGCAACATCCGGTTCGAGCTGGGTTCTGCTGTGCAGATAGCCCAGCTACGCGGTGCGCGCCTCGACGAACGGCGGCTTGACGACCTCGCAGCGCAGCCGGCGGCCACGCACGTCCACCTCGACCTCGTCGCCGGGGATCAGGTTCGCGTCGGTGTCCAGGAGCGCGAGGGCGATACCGACCTTCAACGACGGCGAGAAGGTGCCGGAGGTGGTCACGCCGACGGGCACGCCATCGCGCAGCACGTTCTGCCCTTGCCGGAGCACACCCCGGTCGAGCGCCTTGAGCCCCATCAGCAGGCGGCGCGGCCCCTCGGCCTTCTCCTTCGCCAGCGCTTCCTTGCCCCAGAACTCCGGCTTCTTCCAGCCCACGGCCCAGCCGGCGCGGGCCTGGACCGGCGAAATCTCCAGGGACAGTTCATGTCCGTGCAACGGGTAACCCATTTCGGTGCGCAGGGTGTCGCGCGCACCGAGCCCGGCGGGCTGGCCGCCGGCGGCCCGCACCTGCTCGGTCAGCGCGCGGAACAGGTCCGCGCCGTCGGCCCAGCGCGGCAGCAACTCGTAGCCGTGCTCACCGGTGTAACCGGTACGGCACACCCGAACCGGACGACCGTCCCACACCGCGTCGGCGTAGGCCATGTACTCCAGCTCGGTGGGCAGCCCCAGCGCGGTCAGCACCTCGGCGGACTTCGGCCCCTGCACCGCGAACACCGCGTACTCGCGGTGTTCGTCGGTCACGGTGATCCCCGCGGGCGCCACCTTGCGCAGCTCGGCCACCACGGCCGCGGTGTTCGCGGCATTGGGCACCAGGAAAATCTCGTCATCGCTGACGTAGTAGGCGATCAGGTCATCGATGACGCCGCCGTCGGCCTGACAGCACAGCGTGTACTGCGCCTTGCCCGGCCGGATCCGCCCCAGATCGTTGGTCAGCGCCGAGTTCACGAAATCCTTCGCACCCGCGCCGCGCACAGTCGCCTTACCGAGGTGACTCACATCGAACAACCCGACCGTGCCGCGCACCGCCTGATGCTCGGCCACCGTCCCCGCATACGACACCGGCATCTCCCACCCGCCGAATGGCGCGAAAGTAGCTCCGAGCTCGACGTGGACAGCGTGAATGGGCCCCTGCAACAGGTTCGTATCGGTCACCCCGCGCAGCTTAGTCGCTCCCCCACGCGCCACATCGCCCCTCCGAGAGCCGAGCATTCGGCCCCGTGCACCCGTCCGTAGGGAGCCGCACGACTCACCCATTCACTCCAGCTCAACCCCGGCCGGAGGGAGTCTTACGACCGGCCCGTTCGCGGCCGTCTCGCGCCTGAGCGGTCGAGGCGCATGCGCGGCAGGCGCGAGTCCCGATCGCTCGGACCCGAGACATCAGGGGCCGCGAACCCGCGCCGCCGACAACACAACCGGCCAGTAATCTGAGCCATATGACCGCTGTCGCAGATCGCTCACTCGGACCGGAACTGGCACGCATTCAGACCATCAACCCTGACACCGATGTCCTGGTGATCGGGTTGACGTCGTCGGAGAACGGTCCGGCCATCGTCCCCGAGGACTTGTTCGGCGATGTATTGCCCGAGGGCATCCGTACGGAACTGCTGGATCAGCTGGGCGCGGTCGGCGCGAAGGGCAAGGCGGAGGAGTTGACCCGGGTGCCCGCGCCCGCCGGCCTCGACGATGTGACCAGTGTGCTGGCGGTGGGCCTGGGCCCCGCCGACAAGATCGACGAGGAGCAGGTGCGCAAGTCCGCCGGTGTCGCCGCGCGCTCGCTGGCTGGCACCGAGTTGGTGGCGACCACGCTCGGCGGCGTCGATCTCGGTGCCGCCGCGGAGGGTTTCTACCTCGGCGCCTACACCTTCTCCACGTTCAAGTCCACCAAGTCCGCGCCGAAACCGGACGAGCAACCGGTGGCGCGCGTCGAATTCCTAGTTCCGGAACCGAATTTCGGTGAGAACGCGCTGCTGCGGGCGCAGCTGACGGCCGAAGCCGTCGCCACCGCAAGGGATTTCGTGAACACCCCGCCGAGCCACCTTTACCCCGCCGAGTTCGCCGACCGCACCCGCCAGCTCGCGGAGGCCGCCGGACTGGAGGTCGAGATCCTCGACGAGAACGCTTTGGCCGCAGGTGGTTTCGGTGGCATCCTCGGCGTCGGCAAGGGCTCCTCGCGCCCGCCGCGCCTGGTCCGGCTGACCTATGCGGGCGGCCCGAAGAAGGTCGCGCTGGTCGGCAAGGGCATCACCTTCGACACCGGCGGCATCTCCATCAAGCCCGCGCAGAACATGGAGAACATGACCTCGGACATGGCCGGCGCCGCCGCGGTCGTGGCCACCACGCTGCTCGCCGCTCGCCTGGGGCTCCCGATCACCGTCACCGCGACCGTGCCGATGGCCGAGAACATGCCGTCGTCCACCGCCCAGCGCCCCGGTGATGTCCTCACCCAGTACGGCGGCACCACCGTCGAGGTGCTCAACACCGACGCCGAGGGCCGCCTCATCCTGGCCGACGCCATGGTCCGGGCCTGCGAGGACGACCCGGACTACCTCATCGACGTCGCCACCCTCACCGGCGCGCAGATGGTCGCCCTGGGCACCCGCACTCCGGGCGTCATGGGCACCGACGAGTTCCGGGACCGCGTCGCCTTCATCTCCCGCGCGGTCGGTGAGAACGGCTGGGCCATGCCGCTTCCCGCCGAGCTGCGCGCCGACCTGAACTCCAAGATCGCCGACCTCGCGAACGTCGCACCGCACCGCTGGGGCGGCATGCTCTCGGCCGGTCTGTTCCTCAAGGAGTTCGTGCCCGAGGGCGTGCAGTGGGCGCACGTCGACATCGCCGGCCCGGCCTACAACACCGGCGGCCCGTTCGGCTACATCGGCAAGGGCGGCACCGGCGTGCCGGTCCGCACCCTGATCGCCGTCATCGAGGACATCGCCGCCGCGGAGTAAGCACTGCCACCATGGCGAAACCGTTCGGCCCGACCTGATTCCGGTCGGGCCGTTCGCATTCCGGTGCGCGTCACCGCGTGAAGCCGCCGGTTACAGGTCCCGTAATTCCTGTTCGAACGCGCGCTGCCGTTCGATCTTCTTGCGCGCGTCGTAATCGCGCATGCGCTGCGGGTATCCGGTCTTGCTGACGTCGTAGACGGGAATGTGCAAATCACCGGCAAGCCGCCCCGCACCCCGTTCGCCGACGATCCGGCGCGTCCATTCCCCGTCCGCGGCGATCAACACCACTGTGACATCGGTCACTGTTGTCTTCGGCTCGAGGTAACCCTCCACCCCGACATGCGTGCGGACCCATTCGCGCATGTAGCGCAGGTCCTCCCTGGCCGAGGTACCCGCACGTGGCGCGGTACCTCCACCCCTGCCGGTGCCCTTGAACCGATCAAGAAAACCCATCAGCGCCGACCTCCTAACGACACCGGAGACGCCGTCCCCCATCTTGCCAGCTCGTTAAGATTTCCCTGGTTTAGTAGCTGCCCTGTGCTACACGCCACGCGGACGAGTGCAAGGATGGATCGCGGTACAAGGAACCACCCGGATCTCCGGTGCCACCAGAACGATCGGTGGCTGTCGGGCATTCGTCGCGACCTGCGGCGGCGGCCTGCCGAAGATCAACTGTTGCAAAATCCGTCGAGCAGTCAGAGGAGTCAACGGACATGGCCTTCTCCGTCCAGATGCCGGCTCTTGGTGAGAGCGTCACCGAGGGAACGGTGACCAGGTGGCTGAAGCAGGAAGGAGACACGGTCGAGGTCGACGAGCCACTGCTCGAGGTCTCCACCGACAAGGTCGACACCGAGATCCCGTCCCCGGTAGCCGGTGTGCTGTCGAAGATCGTCGCCAACGAGGACGATGTGGTCGAGGTCGGTGGCGAGCTGGGTGTCATCAGCGATGCCGGTGAAGCGGCCGAATCCGCGCCTGCGCCCGAAGCATCCGCGTCTGAAGCATCCGAGCCCGAGGCCGCAGCGCCCGAGCCGGAACCCGAACCCGAGCCCGAACCCCAGCCCGCCGCCGAGGAAGCCCCCGCGGCCTCCGCCGGAAACGGCGACGCCGGCGGCTCCGGCACCCCCGTGAAGATGCCCGAGCTGGGCGAATCCGTCACCGAGGGCACCGTCACCCGCTGGCTCAAGGCCGTCGGTGACGAGGTCGCCGTCGACGAGCCGCTGCTCGAGGTCTCCACCGACAAGGTCGACACCGAGATCCCGTCGCCCGTCGCGGGCACCCTGCTGGAGATCACCGCGCAGGAAGACGACGTCGTCGCGGTCGGTGGCCAGCTGGGCGTGATCGGCAGCGGCCAGCCCGCCGCCAAGGCGCCGGAACCCAAGCCCGAACCGAAGCCGGAACCCAAGCCCGAGCCCAAGCCGGAACCCAAGCCCGAGCCGGCCCCCGCGGCCAAGGCTCCCGCTCCCGCCCCGAAGGCTCCCGCTCCGCAGCCGCCGGCGCAGGCCCCGGCCGCGTCCGCGTCGTCCACCGGTAATGGCGCGACCCCGTACGTCACTCCGCTGGTCCGCAAGCTGGCCGACGAGAACGGCGTCGACCTGTCCTCGCTCACCGGTTCCGGTGTCGGCGGCCGCATCCGCAAGCAGGATGTGCTGGCCGCGGCCGAGGCCAAGAAGGCGCCGGCCGCCGCCACCGCGACGGCCCCCGCCCCCGCTGCCAAGGCGCCGTCCGCACCCGCGGCCGCCCGCCCGCAGCTGGCACATCTGCGCGGCACCACGCAGAAGGCCAACCGCATCCGCCAGATCACGGCTACCAAGACCCGGGAATCGCTGCAGACCACCGCGCAGCTGACCCAGGTGCACGAGGCCGACGTCACCAAAATCGCGGCCCTGCGGGCGCAGGCCAAGGCGTCGTTCAAGGAGCGCGAGGGCGTCAACCTGACGTTCCTGCCGTTCTTCGCCAAGGCCGTCGTCGAGGCCCTGGGTGTGCATCCGAACGTCAACGCGTCCTACGACGAGTCGTCCAAGGAGATCACCTACCACGCCGCGGTGCACCTCGGCATCGCCGTGGACACCGACAACGGCCTGCTGTCGCCGGTGATCCACAACGCGAGCGACCTGTCGCTGGCCGGCCTGGCCCGCGCCATCGCCGATATCGCCAACCGGGCCCGCAACGGCGGCCTCAAGCCGGACGAGCTGTCCGGTGGCACCTTCACCATCACCAACATCGGTTCGCAGGGCGCGCTCTTCGACACCCCGATCCTGCTTCCGCCGCAGGCGGGCATGCTGGGCACCGGCGCGATCGTCAAGCGCCCGGTGGTGGTGACCGACGAGACCGGCAACGAGTCCATCGGCGTCCGGTCCATGTGCTACCTGCCGCTCACCTACGATCACCGTCTCGTCGACGGCGCCGACGCGGGTCGCTTCCTGACCACGATCCGGCACCGGCTCGAGGAAGCGGCGTTCGAGGCCGATCTGGGTCTGTAAGACGCCATGAAGGTTGTGATCGCCGGGTCCTCCGGGCTGATCGGGACAGCGCTCGTCGCGGCCTTGCGCCGCGACGGGCACGAGGTGGTCCGGCTGGTGCGCCGGGCCACCGGCCGTTTCGGGCGAACTGCGAGCAGTCGCTACGGGTCGGCACCCGACGAATACAGCTGGGACCCGGTCCGCGCCGAACTCGACGCTCGCGCCCTGCGCGGCGCGGACGCGGTCGTCAACCTGTGTGGCGCTTCGATCGGCGGGCGGCGCTGGAACGGCGGCTACAAGCAAGAACTGCGCGACAGCCGCCTCACGCCGACCGACGTGCTGGCTTCCTCGGTCGCCGCCGCGGGAGTGCCGGTGCTGGTCAACGCCAGCGGCGTGCACTACTACGGCGGCGCCACCGGCGACCGGGTGGTCGACGAAACCGCCCCCGCCGGAACAGGTTTCCTCGCGACGCTATGCCGCGATTGGGAAGCGGCCACCCTGCCCGCCGCGACCACCGGCGCGCGGGTGGTCCTGTTGCGCAGCGCCCCGGTTCTCACCCGGCAGGGCGGCCTCCTCGGCCCGCTGAAGCCGCTGTATTCGCTGGGTTTGGGCGGCCGATTGGGTAACGGCCGCCAGTACACCCCCTGGATCTCGATGGACGACGAGATCGGCGCGATTCTGTTCGCGCTGACCCACGACATCGTCTCCGGCCCAATCAACGTCGTCGGCCCAGCGCCGGTGACCAACGCCGAATTCAACCGCGCGCTCGGCAGAGCCCTGCGCCGCCCCGCCCCTTTCGTGGTCCCCGCCTTCGCCTTGCGCGCCATGGTCGGGGAGTTCGCCGACGAGGCCATCCTGCACGGTCCGCGCGCGATCCCCGCCGCGCTGGAGCACGCGGGGTACCAGTTCCGCCACCCCACCATCGGCGCGGCATTGGCGGCCACCATCGGTCGCGAGGGCGACGAGCGCTGAACTGCCCGGGGGGCGGAACCGGCTAGTGACCGCCGAGATCGGGAATGGTCACCGAGCCGTCCTCAGCCAGCGGAAACCCCGGATTGTGCGCGACCTCCCAGGCGTGACCGTCCGGGTCGACGAACGCACTGGAGTAGAAGCCGACAGCGTTGACAGCCGCCGGTTTGGTGATGGTCCCGCCGGCCGCCACCACTGCCGCGAGCAGCGCGTCGACCTCCGCCTCGGACCGCACGTTGTGCGCCAGCGCGATCCCGCCGAACCCCGCCACCTGACCGGGTTCCAATCCGCAGTCGACAGCCAGCTTGTCGCGATCCCACAGCACCAACCCCAGACCACCGGCCTGGAAGAAGACCGTCTCCTCGACTTCTTGCCCCCGCCAGCCCAGCGCCTCGTAGAACCTCTTCGCGCGAGCGAGATCGGAAACCCCCAGGGTGACCAGAGTGATGCGCTGCTCCATAGGGTCACGGTACTTTCGATCCTCGATCCCCAAAGGGACGAACTTGCCGCGGCGGGCGATTCAACGCGCCGCGCACGGGCTGGTTCAAATCTTGTGCAATACGGAGCTCGAGGTCACCGAGACGCGATGGCGCTCGCGGTGATTACCACCCCCGGTTCCTGTGATCTCGGTCGATCACGGGACCGTGGTAGCGAAACACGCGCGAGTATCGGCGACAATCGGGTGGTCCAGCACCTACGACAGAGGCGACCGATGACCGACACCGAGCTACGTCCCCCCACCGTCATCCGCGCTGCGCGAGAAGACGACCTGCCGGCGATCCTGGACATCCACAACGCCAATATCGCCGCGTCCACCGCCATCTGGGATACCGATCTCGTCGGGCTCGACGATCGCCAGGCGTGGTTCCGGGACCGCACCGCCGCGGGTATGCCGATCCTGGTCGCGGAGATCGACGGTGAACTCGCCGGCTACGCCTCCTACGGGCAGTGGCGGCCGAAGTCCGGATATCGCTACTCCGTGGAGAACTCGGTCTACATCGCTGACCGCTTCCACCGCCGTGGCCTCGCCACCGCCCTGCTCACCGAGCTGATCTCCCGCGCCGCCGCCTCCGGCCGCGTGCACACGATGATCGCCGCCATCGAGTCCTCCAACACCGCCTCGATCACCCTGCACGAACGCTTCGGCTTCGTCACCGTCGGCGAATTGCCCGAAGTCGGCCGCAAGTTCGGCCGCTGGATGGACCTCACCCTCATGCAGCTGACGCTCCCGCTCGAACGCGCTGTGTGATCGCACGGCGCCGGCCGGACCCCTCGGCACGCCATTCCCTCGATGGCACAGGCCGTTGGTTAAGCCACCGTTAATCCCGCGATCCGGTGGCCCGAAGCGCGCCGGGGTCCCTGTACCCGGCGTGCACTCTGGGCGTAGCGTCAGAAAGGTGAACGACACGCGCACCACTCGGTCCGCCAGATTCGATCCGACCCCGATCGTGGTCGAGGATCTCGGGCTCATCGATTACCACAGTGCTTGGGACCTGCAGCGCACCATCGCCGCGGAACGAGCCGAGGGACTGGGATCCGATCGGCTGCTGCTGCTCGAGCACCCGTCGGTATACACCGCGGGCCGCCGCACCGAAGCCGAGGATCTGCCCATCGACGGCAGCCCGGTCGTGCAGGTGGATCGCGGCGGCAAGATCACCTGGCACGGCCCCGGACAGCTCGTCGGCTATCCCATCGTGCGGCTCGCCGAACCCGTGGACGTCGTGCACTATGTGCGCCGCCTCGAGGAAGCCCTGATCTCGGTCGTCGCCGGTTTCGGCCTCACCTGTGGCCGCGTCGAGGGCCGCTCCGGCGTGTGGCTGCCCGCCACCGACCTGTTCGCCGAACGCAAGATCGCCGCGATCGGCGTGCGCGTGCAGCGTGGCGTTGCCCTGCACGGCATCTCGCTGAATTGCACCGCCATGGACGGCTTCCAGGCCATCATCCCGTGCGGCATCCGCGACGCCGGCGTCACCACCCTCTCGCGTGAGCTGGGCCGGGCCGTCACCGTCGAGGAAGTGAAGCCCTTGGTCGCCGCCGCCATCGTGCGCGCCCTCGACGGCGAGTTGCCAGTTACCGACCACGATATTCCCCGTGTCGGAAATGCCACAGCCGCCGACACAGCCCGTCCGGCCGATTTGGCCCAGGCGTAAGGTCGATCACGTGACCTCAGCTCAAGCCCCGGCAGGACGCAAACTGCTGCGGATCGAAGCGCGCAACTCGGAGACCCCGATCGAGCGCAAGCCCAAGTGGATTCGTACCCGCGCCACCATGGGCCCCGAGTACTCCGAACTCAAGGGTCTGGTCAAACGCGAAGGCCTGCACACCGTCTGCGAAGAAGCCGGCTGTCCCAACATCTTCGAATGCTGGGAAGACCGCGAAGCCACCTTCCTGATCGGCGGCGAACAGTGCACCCGCCGCTGCGACTTCTGCCAGATCGACACCGGCAAACCCGCCGCACTCGATCGCGACGAGCCCCGCCGCGTCGCCGAGAGCGTCCAGGCCATGGGCCTGCGCTACTCCACCATCACCGGCGTCGCCCGCGACGACCTCGAAGACGGCGGCGCCTGGCTGTACGCGGAAACCGTCCGCGCCATCAAGGCCCTGAACCCCGCGACCGGCGTCGAACTGCTCATCCCCGACTTCAACGCCGTCCCCGAGCAACTCGCCGAGGTCTTCTCCTCACGCCCCGAGGTGCTCGCGCACAACCTGGAGACGGTCCCCCGCATCTTCAAGCGCATCCGCCCGGCCTTCCGCTACGAGCGCTCGCTCGCGGTCCTCACCGCGGCCCGCGAAGCCGGCCTGGTCACCAAGTCCAACCTGATCCTCGGCATGGGCGAAACCCCCGAAGAGGTCACCCAGGCCATGCGCGACCTGCACGAGGCAGGCTGCGACATCCTCACCATCACCCAGTATCTCCGCCCCTCCCCCCGCCACCACCCGGTCGACCGCTGGGTGAAGCCGGAGGAATTCGTGGACCACTCGAAGATGGCCGAGGAGATCGGCTTCGCCGGCGTCATGGCCGGCCCGCTGGTCCGCTCCTCCTACCGCGCGGGCCGGTTGTACGCCCAGGCAATGGCCCACCACGGCCGCGAAATCCCGTCTGACATGGCGCATCTGGCTCAGGAAGGCACCGCCTCCCAGGAAGCCAGCTCGGTCTTGGCGCGGTTCGGCAGCTAGCTCAGGAGCCCCGCACGTCGATGCCGTGCGGGGCTACCCGGTCACCCCGATGAACAGAGACACCCTCCCCAACCCGGTCGCCACCGGCCGCCTCCAATGGCTTTCCGGCTCACGACGCCCCGGCCCACCACCCGGGCCCGTCTTCACGGCGAAAGCCCTCCCTGGCATCACCACGATTCGCCTGCACGACGTGCTGCTCAGCATCCACATCGAGCGCACCGGCCAAATATCAGCAGAGGGCGAACTGGTCCAGGTCGGCTTCCTCATCCCCACCCTCGCCGACCCCCACCTCTACCCCGGCGCGGGCTGGACCATCCTGCGGGGATTGCGGCCGGTCGCGGAACTCTCGATCAAAGCGGTGCTGATCAAGGCTTCGTACTGACCACACACTCACCCGCGCGCCACGCTGATAGCGGGCGTACAGTTCCGGGTCGCCAGGTCCAGCATCGCCACGACGACGCGTTTGAGTAGTGCCACTGTGAGTTCTCGATGTGGCGCGGGATCTCAGTGGCCATCGTGCGGATCCGTTCGAGCACCGACTCGGTAGCGTCGAGGTGCCGCAAGCGTCGCCGGTGATCGGATGCCAGGGCAAGCCGCCACGAGCGTTCCGCGAGTCGCTCGAATTCCGCCGCGCCCGTATGCGATACGGACAGCTCGGGTCGGCGCAGGCTGCACCGTCCAGCCACCCTCCGCCGAGTCGAATCGATCCCGGAACCGGACAATCCCTACGACAGGACCGCGGTTCGGTCCGTTTCGGTGGCTGCACGGAGAGTTACCTCCCCCGTGAAGGCGCACTCCGCTATCACCGTCCGCTGCGCGAGGCCTACGATTCTCCCGGCAAGCCGCAGTTACGATTATTCCGAGTGGTTCGAGAACGGTTGTAGCTTAACCACATCGATACGGAGTTATCCGATGGCGACATGGCACCCGGCTCGCCGGGTATCGGCTGAGGAGATCGCGCGAGCGCGGACAGCAGCAGGCGGTTGGTCTCGCGCACAACTCGCGGAGTGGGGTGTGCCATGGCCACCCCCGACCGGCTGGAAGCAAGCGCTAGCGGACGCTACCGAGGACGCCGACCGCATGGTTGAAGCATGGACCGCGGGTACAAGTCTCGGCGATCCGGGCGTTGGCGGCTGGGGCGCGGTGCTGCGATGGGGCAACAGAACCCGGGATATCGTTGGCGCCGAGTCCCACTCGACCGTCGACCGGATGGAGTTGATGGCCGCAGTTCAGTCACTCGAGTGCCTGAACCGACCGACCCGGATTCGAATTCATTCCGGCAGTTCGTACCTTCGAGCTGGGTGCCTCCGCGAAGCCGGCTGCGGTCGACAGGCCACCAGTAACATCGACCTCTGGCAGCGGCTGGAGACTGCCGCAAATTCGCATCGAGTGACCTGGGACTGGGCACAAAGCACCTTCGAGAACCCCGACGCCGCACACGCATTCGAACTCGCACGAAAGGCAGCAATCGAGGATGCGGCCCCGTCCTTTTGCGTGCATGAGATGAGGATCAACGAGTGCGCATACTGCACACCGCGTCGCCCCGGAGTCCTCTCGCACGGCTGGCGGACCGAGGGCGGAACCGTCTACCACAACGATCGCGACTGCGACTGGCTGCGCAAGGGGCAACGGGACGCCTTGCGGAAAGGACTGAACCTCCATGACATCGTCGCAATTGCCTGGGCCAGCGTAGATTCCACAAAGATGCAGCCCTGCGACTACTGTTGCACACCCTTGTGGGTTCGGCGCCACCGCAGTTGACAGACCGGGTCAAGATCGGCCAAGTCGCGTTCGACCAGACCCCCCGTACCAGCGGGACGCTGTGTGAGCGGAGCTACAAATTCCGGCAAGTCGGTTACGCCGCCGACCCTTGCCTACCGAAGCCGCCAGCCAGCGCCGGTCGACATCGCCTATCAACCGAACAGTTGCGAATTCTTCAGTCCAGGAGCGTGGTATCGACTGGCAGGTCGACACAGACAGCCCCGGACGGGACATCGCCATGCATCGAATCCGTCCGTCAGCGACTCGATCAAACTTCTGTGATCTGGCCAATCCCAGCGGAGCCATCGGGCGACACAGAGGATCGTCACCGATGCCGCACCAGCCAGTTTTGCCGCCACTGCCGCCCCCTGCGCGCTGGATCCGGTGGTCCAGGTGTCATCGACGATGAGCACGTTCTTGCGCTGAACATGCGGCAGCCACCGCTCCTCGATCAAATATCGCTGGTCTGTCATCTCGCGCTTGATTTCGCTCCCCGGGCCTGGTGTCAGCATAAATTTTTGCAGGCTAGGAGCGCCGCTGAGTGGAGGAACTACCGAATTAGCCAGTGCGGCTACAGGATGAGTTCGATCAGGTCTTTCCTTCGAGGGCACGAAAGTCAGTGAATCCCATGGAGCACCCAGCCAGTTCTCGAAACAGCCCCGGTGTAATTCGACCACGGAAGAAACCAGCAATTGAAGATCCTCGGCGCAATCCGCTGCCTGGGGCGTCCCTCGGTAGCCTTTATAGGCATGCATGTGATGGGCTGACTGGTGTCGCTCCCCCGCATGGTTACCGATCGCGTAGGTGAGGAGGATGGTTTTGTCCGCAAGGAGCCCCGGATAGCCCTCGCTGACCACGCGGCACCGTACGCAGGTATCGCCATCGGA
Source organism: Nocardia goodfellowii (assembly GCF_017875645.1). Lineage (NCBI taxonomy): Bacteria > Bacillati > Actinomycetota > Actinomycetes > Mycobacteriales > Nocardiaceae > Nocardia > Nocardia goodfellowii. Next base: position 7,223,204 of record NZ_JAGGMR010000001.1, read on the forward strand.
CGGACCACGACAGACTACACAAATACCGGGCGTGCCCGGAACGCAAGCATTGGAGAAGAATCCGCCAATCCGATCGCGTACCACACCTCTCAGCAGCAAAGCGTCATGCGACGCGTCGTGCAGCCCCTCTTCGGACGCCCTGGCTTGCTCACGGAGGAGAATCTCTGCCAGTTGACGTCTGAGCTGGTCACGCGGGGGACCTTTCACCGGATGCCCAAAAGCCTCGTTATCGTCATTCGCTGAGCGATGATGTTTGTCGCGTATTCGATAGCCGCTGCAGGGGAATCCGCAACGTATACGCCCGGCTCATCCCTGAGAGCACGACCCCACGACGTCGACTGGACCACAGTCTCGTTGAGGATGACAGGTCGCCCGTGCGCGACCGCTTCGCGAGCTTGGATCCTGGTCCCACTCTTCTCGCCCGCTTCGACGATAACCGTCGCAGTCCCGTAGGCACTCATCGTCACGTTCCGCGCAGGAAATGACCACCGGGAGGGTCCATACTCCGGCAGGAAATGGGTCAGGAGCATTCCCCGCCTGGCGATCTCGGCCTGCAGCACGCGATTCTCTCGTGGATAGAAGTGATTCAATCCATTCCCCAGAACAGCCACGGTGCGACCACCAGCATCCAGCGCAGCCTGATGCGCGGCGGTATCTATTCCCTTCGCCAAACCCGCGATCACAGTCACGTCCTGCTCGACAAGACCTCGCGAAATCCGGCGCGCGAAATCCATTCCATGGTCGGACGCGCCACGAGAACCTACAACGCAGACACCGGCATCACGCTCAACGAGGCTGCCCTGAGTGAATATGATCGGTGGCATCTGCCGAACCGATCGCAATCGCTCAGGGTATGTAGGGTCCATAAAGGTATGGAGCTGGAAGGGCGCGCTTTTCCACTCCGCTACATCGGCAACTGCCTCGGCCCACACTTCCGACTCGTCGCCGGCGCCGAAAAGATCCTCCGGATGTTCGTCGGCCCACAGTTGCCAGGCACTGCCCCTATCGCTGATCCGCTCGGTCAACCTCGACCAGTCTGTGTTTTTCGATGTAAGCCGCATCATCGCGACAATTGCCGCCCGATCACGATCATCCCCGGGCAGCGGTTGGTCACCCGCTGAGTCGTCCCAGCCCGGGGAGGCGTGCGCGTGGGTCACCTGCCCTCCTCAACTTGCTTCGAACATTCATTCGAACTATCGCATGGGGGACCGACAGGTCTCGTGGTTTTGCACCGAACCTGTCGAACGACGCAAGCGTAGCTCACCCTTACCGCGGTGCTGGCTCTTTGCGGTCAGCGTTGGGATGTTCTCGCGACATGCAACCGCCCGCCGGCTCACCGAGGTGGCGAACCGACGGGCGGTGGAACTGTCACTCGCCGCGCGCGAAGTCCGCGAGCAGACCTGGCACCGCCGCATCGAACCCGGCGACATCCAACATCCCCGCATCCGACGGATCGGCGATCGTGAAGTTCGTCGCGGTCATACCGACCACCACGAGCTTCGCCTCGGGGTTCACCTGCTCCCGGTACTGCCGGAGCGCCTGGTGCGGATGGATCTGGCCCGCCCAGGTCTCGTTGTCGGTGTACACCGTGAACACGTCGACCTCGAGCTTGCGCTCCAGCGCGTACCGCATCGGCAGCGAGCAGTCGGTCCCGCCGAACGGCAGACCCGCGGTCCGGTTCAGCACATCGTCGAGCCGTTGCCGCGGGCCGATCGGCAGCGGCGTCAGCGCGCTGTCGCGGTAGTTGTTGGTTCCCGCCGAGCTGAATCCGACGATCTCGTAGTCGGTTTCGGTGCTCGCGGTCACCATCGCCAGGGCGGCGGATGCCTCCCGCGCGCTGATCGGCAGTCCGGAAATCCCCATCGTCATCGACCCGGACACGTCCAGCGCCAGCAGGTGCCGCTGTCCGGTCGGTTCAACGGTGTCGAACGCGGCGTAGAAGGCAGCGTCGAGCGCGTCGACGATGGGACGTGCAGGCTGCCAGGTGCTTTCGCCACGCGCGCTGCGACCCGACGCATAGGTGCGCAACGCGACCAGCACCGACACCGGATGCACCCGCGCCTTGCGCAGCCGCACCGGATCGACGAGTTGGGCTGCGACAGCACCGGTCCGAGCGCCGAGCGGCGAAAGCAACCCGAGCCGAGTCAGCCGCGGCAGTTGTCGCAGCAGTGCCGTCTGCGGAATCCCGTTGTCCAGCAGCGCTTCCCATACCGCAGTCTCGTTCAGCGCGGCATCGGGCAGCATCTCCCAGGACAGCCGGTACTCTCGCACCAGCTCCGGCACCTCGCGCACCGGCGCGGCCTGCGCCCGCTGAAATCCTTCGACGAACCGCAGCCCATCCAGGGAACCACCGCGTCCACAGATCCAATCGAACAGCCGCGCGCGGTCGTCCTCCGTCGTCACCGGATGCGACAGTCGCAGCAGGTCGCGATGCGACCAGCCTTCCCGCTGCCGGTACTTCACCACCTGATAGGCCAGGTCATCGATCGACTTCGCGGTGTACCAAGCGCCGACCGCCCGCCGCAGCCCGCGACCCCAGCCGCGGAACTGCTCGATATACCGCGCGAACAGGAACAGATGAGTGCCGGTGCGCGCGACCAGCGGCAGCGCCTCGAGGGCGGTGCGCCGCCCGTCCTCGTCACCGAGCGACGCCGCGGCGGCGAGCGCGAACAGCGCCGGATTCTGCTTCGGCGCCCGGCCGGAAGTGGAGATCTCTACCACCTCACGAACCAGCTCGGCGGTTCGGCTCCGCGCGAAATCGACTACCACTGCAGCGTTTTCCTTCGCCAGCTCCTGCGCTCGCACGTAATAGGTGCCGCCGTCGACCCCCAGAACCAGGAACCTGCGCAGCCGAACCTCGGGCGTCACCTCGAAGGTGAATCCGCCCGCGTTGTTGCGAACCTGCCGCGGATCGGTCTGGGTGCGCTGCGCGGTCGCGCGGGCGTTGATGCCTGCCAGTGCGTCCATGTCGTCCTCGATTCCGTGGCGACAGCCCGCCCCCACTTGTCCAATAACAGTGGGCGAGAAGGACAGTCGTGGATTGCCGACCGGACAAGACACCGACTTGCGTCGATGCCGTCAGGAGTTGAACCTGTGAACCGGGTAACCGATCAGCGCCGGCCCGTCCTTCTCGCCCAGGCAATCCGGGGGTGGGCGGACATGTGATGCCGACCGACGTACCGCTCTGCCAGTTGAGCTACAACGACAACGCCGTTGGCGGGACTCGAACCCGCAACCTGTCCATTAGAAGTGGATAACCGACCGAACTCCGGCCCGCCCACCCCCGTCTTGCCTTACTCGCAGAACTGTAGATCGTTCCGATGCGCGCCCGCCACTGAATTTCCCGGCGATCGCGATTGCCGCCCGCAACCCCCGGCAATCGGGCACAATGACGACGCTTATCTCAATCCGATTGGAGCCCAATGCGTTTCGCCGCAACCCTGGGGGCATCCGCCCTCGTCGCCGCAGGACTGATGCTGTCGATCCCCGCTCAAACGAGCGCTCAACCGCAATCCAACTGCCACGCCTCCTACACTCCCTGCGTACCGATCACCAGCGACGTCGACTGCAAGGGCGGCAGCGGAAACGGCCCGGCCTACACCGGCCGCGTCCAGGTCATCGGCCCCGACGAGTACGACCTCGATCGCGACGGCAACGGGATCGGCTGCGAAACCAGCTGAGCGGCTATCCGAACAACCGCGCGGCAGCACCCGACCGCTTCGCCGCGCGGTCCCGGACCCGGTTCAGCGTGTACCGCCACAGCGCCGTAGCAACATCCACCGGAACCCGTGGTGTCACAGCACGTTTCGTCATCTCCAGCCGAGTCTTGCGCAGCACCTCCGCGGGCGCCTTGTCCGGATGCCCACTATCGAACGGCGGCCGCGGATCGTACTCGATCCCCAGCTGCACCATCTGCGCCGTCTCCACCCCGGCAATCTCCCCCACCAACCACAGCCCGAGGTCGATCCCCGCGGAAACCCCTGCCGCAGTGACGATCTTCCCGCTGCGCACAATCCGATCATGCGGCCGCGACTCGGCCCCGAACGGCGCCAGCGCCGACTGCGCGGACCAGTGCGTCGTAGCCGGATGCCCTCGCAAGATATCCGCCGCCGCCAGCACCAGCGCCCCACTGCACACCGACGTCGTCCACTGCGTCCGCGGATGCACCCGCCGCAACCACTCGATCAACTCCTTATCGGCCATCGCCCGCGGCGTCGACGCCTCCGACCCCGGCACCAGCACCAAATCCGGCGCGGGCGTCTCCGCGAAGGTATGCGTCGCCCCGAGCACCAGCACCCCACTGTCGGCCACGATCGGCCCGACCTCATTCGACACGAACCTGATCTCCCCCTCCGGCAGCCCACGCAACACCTCGTAGGGCCCGATCGCATCCAGCGCGGTCAACCCCGGATACAGAACAATAGCTATCTGAAATGCCATCGTGCACTGCCTCTTCCAGTGATCGTCGAACCGAGCGTGATACTTACCCGGCGATACCCCAAGTGTCGATGAGAGATTCCGAGAGGGCGCGTCCGAACTCCCCAGTCCACAATCGTCGGCACCCGATCCATCGGCTGATCAGTGGTCTCCGGCACCCGCCGAGCCGCCCCCACATACGCTGAGCTGTCGCGAGAATGGACCGTGTAAGGCGGATATAGTTGCGGGCCACTGGCTCTCGCGCGGTCGCCAGGTCTCGCCGCCTCGGCCGCGAAGCCGTGCTCGCGCTGTGAACGGGCAGACAAAACCGACATCGATCTTTGCTCCACCGCGCGTCGCACCGGAAACGTCACCACCAGCGTCTATTTCAAGCAACCGCCAGCGTCCTTCTGCTTGCATCGCGTCGGCTCTTGACAGTTCTGGCCGCCCTCGGCAAGACGTGTCGATGTTCGAGCGGCGCTTGCACTCTCCGGCCCGTTCTTCTCGTCCTGGCAAGCCGAAGGCGGGCGGGCATGGTGATGTCGACCGTCTGTACCGCTCTGCCGGTTGAGCTACATCAGCCTTCGCTGCTGGCGGGACTCGAACCCGCATCTGTCCATTGCGAGTGGATAACCGATCGACTCCGGCCCGCACACCCTCGATTTGCCGTGCTCGAGAAACTGTAGATCGTTCCGAGCTGGACCTGCCACTGAATTTTCACCGCACTGCGGCGGCAGCGCATATGCCTTCGCAGGCGTATCCCCGAACTCGAAAGGAGTCGACCGTCGCAGCGCCGTAGAACACATGGCCTGTCAGCCCACCCAGCACGCCTGCCCCTGGACAGTAGACGTGCTCGCCTGCGGCATGTAGCTGTGAATCTGCCGATGCAGCTTGTGCGACGGCGGCTCCCGCCAGATCGCAGGAGGCTGCGGGGATCTCCGATATCGACCTGTTCAGTCCTTCGCGACAGCCAATGTGCAACGGCCCTCCGCACACTCCCTGCGCAGCCGTCCGCGCGAAAGCGTCTGCGCGAGACCGATCGCCCAGCAGGTCGGGCAGCCGCGAAGTGCCACGAACCCGACCGGTGCCAGTAGGAAGCTAAGTGGTCCGGTCACAGGCAGCAGAGCGAATGCTGCGATGAGGGCACCGAAGCCGAGGACTCCTCTCGCGAGGTGGCGAGGGACTGAGGTGCTGGCGAAGGTTTCGTCCCGCGTCAACATTTCTCGTCCCAGTACGAGTCGTGCAGTGAATGGTGCAGCGCGGTCCGGGCTCTGTGTAGCCGCGATTTCATCGCCGCGGCGCTCAGGCCGAGCAGCTCGGCGACCATTCGCCCGCTATAGCCCTGGATATCGCGCATCATCAGCACCTGCCGCTGATCGGCCGGCAGTGCCGCGATGGCCGCGGCGACCCGTTCGGCCTCGATTCGACGGAGCACATCGTCTTCTGCGGAGGGGGCGTCCGTGTCGGTCACCGGCTCGAAATGCCGTGCCCGCAACCGCAGTTGGCGCAGACATTCGTTGCGGACGATCCGGAACATCCACGACAGCAGAGCACCGGAGGCACGGAGTGTGCCGACTTTGCGATACAGGATGATCAACGCCTCCTGCGCCGCGTCCTCGGCGTCTTCGGGCGTCGCGCACAGCGAGTACGCGAACCGCCGGACGTGCGGATGGGACCCTGAGACCAGGGCGGCGACCGACTCCACGTTGCCCGCGCGGGCCGCTGCCACCAGATCCTCATCCGGCCAGCTCAACTCAGCCACGACGACCACTCCACCGGCGGAAAGCGACGACGCTGCACGTACACACAAGTACAGCACCGACGATGATCGCAGCGATAACCATGGGAACCTCCTGTTCACGTACCGGCGTGGTTGCCGGTACGTACATAAGAGGTGGTGACCGGGTGAAAGGATTCAGATCGATCAGTAGTTGTTCTCTACCACGGGCCACCTTTCGGCCCAGGCCATCGTGTTGAGGTTCCCACCCGTACCTCCGATCCCCACACCATGCGCTAGGAGCGCTTGGTCGAGTAGAAGGGACTCACACTCCTTGCCGCCTCTGCGCTCACATACCATTCGCGCGACTCGCGATCCTTATCTTCCTGCGGCCGAAGGGGTGCTGCCCTATGCTGGACGTTCTCCAAATGACCAGTACCTGCGGAAACGCTACTAACGGACTGGGCAGCGAGCGACCAGCTGGCCGCGGTAGCTGTCCCGACTGCACGACGACGGCTAGGTCGCAGGACGGTGATGTCTATCTTGGACATTCCCGCACCGATGGGGCGGTTCCGGGCAATCACCGTCGACGCGGTAGATTGCCAACCGAGAGTCCCAGTATTGCACGCGGATTTTCCTTTCTCGCAATAGGTTTCACGCTTGGGGGCTACCTGTGACACTTCGACCGTACCGCTCGACCGCCGACGCCATCGCCCGCTTTCCGTCAGAGGAAGAGCTACGGAAGGTTCCCCTCGAGGATCGGCTGTCCGCGATCATCGTTGCCGCAAGAGGGCAAGGGGCCGGCCCATCGGAACGGAAGTCGTGGGACGTGAGCCTGCCGATTCTCGCGAAGCTCTTGGTCGAGGCGAATCTCGGCCAAGTCGAAATGCTGATCGAGTATCCGATGCCGGAAACCGACGCGCGCGCCGATGTCGTACTCGCGGGGATACATCCAGAAACCGGTGCCGACAGCTATCTGGTGGTCGAGCTGAAACAGTGGGACGAAGCGGTGCCGGTGTGGGACACCGATCATCTGGTCCAGGGGCCCAAAACGCACGGGATCAAAGTCCATCCAGTCGCCCAGGTACGCGGCTACTGCACCTACCTACTGCAATACGTGGAGGTCCTGCGGACACCGCCGGCCACGTTGTATGGGATAGCCTATCTGCACAACGCTACCGAAGCTTCCGTTCGCAAGTTGCGTACCGCAGCTCCAGATGACCTGGGCCGGTTGTTCACCGGCGAGGAGCGTGAGGCACTCAAAGAGTACCTGCGCGGAAAACTCTCCACCGAATCGGGTGCCCCAGCAGGAAAACGGTTGCAGGATAGCCCAATTCAACCGAGGCAACAACTCACACAGATCGTAACCGCGGGACTTCGCGGAGAATCTCATTACTCGCTGATCGGCAATCAACTACTCGCCTACGAACATGTCGTCAACCAGGTCAAATTAGCATTCGAGGAAGACCAAAAGAAGGTGATCATCGTCACGGGCGGCCCCGGCACCGGAAAAAGCTTGATCGCCGCCTCGTTGGTCATGGACCTCCACGAAGAGTACAGGGTTCGTTTCTCGAGCGGATCCATTACCATCACCGAGACCATGCGAAGATTCGCCAGCAAGGTGAAACCTGGGCTCAAGAATTTATTTACATACTACCGGGATTTCTCTGGGGCTAAACCGAACTCGGTGGACGTACTGCTTTGCGATGAGGCGCACCGGGTCCGGAAGACGTCGACCTATCGTCGGCAAAAGAAGGAACTCCGGACCGATCGTCCACAGCTGGACGAATTGATGTCTGCAGCGCGGGTCCCGGTGTTCTTCCTCGATGAGCACCAAGTCATCCGCCCTGACGAGGTGGGGACGCTGGCAACGATCATGGCCCAGGCGGCCCGGAAGGGATACTCGGTACAGCACATCGAGCTCGACAAACAGTTCCGCAGCAGAGGAAGCGCGGCGTACCAGGACTGGGTGTTGCGGTTGGTCGGCTTACGAAGCGGTCCACCGGCTCTGTGGCAGGGAGACGACTTCGACGTACGGGTTGCGAGCTCACCACAGGAGATGGAAACTTTCCTTCGCGAAAAGAATCGCCGCGGGTACACAGCGCGAATAGCGGCGGGGTACTGCTGGCCATGGAGCGGAACCCGACCCGACGGTACGCTCGTACACGACGTGAAGATCGATGACTGGTCGATGCCGTGGAACAAGAAAGACCCCAAAGTGGGTGGCGAAGCACCACCTTCCGCACTGTGGGCAACCGATCCTCGTGGCTTCGGCCAAATCGGATGCATCTATACGGCGCAGGGACTCGAGTATGACTGGGCCGGAGTAATTCTAGGAGAAGACATTGTATTCGACGGCCGCTATCTAGCGGTGCGCAGGGAATTCAATCAAGATCCGGCACTCCGAGGAACGAAGAAAGAGCCATATTCCGACGCGCAGATAGAACGGGTCGTGCGCAACATTTACCACGTTCTATTGACTCGAGGAATGTTGGGCGTGGTCATTTATGCAGTCGACCCGGCTACGAGAAAGTTCATTTCGCAGTTGGCGGGCCCGCTCGGTTCGATCGGCCCGGCTACCTTCGACGCTCAGCCGGGAGTCGACATCGCGTGGCGACCGAAGGCTGACTGAGCCCGAACGAAGATCTTCCTACAAGCGACCGAAGTTCCTGATTTAAGTCGAGCGGTCCGGGATCCATCGACCCGGCGTAGATCCTCTCATCGCGTTCGGTTCCGTGGGTGTCGTCGAGGATCACCTCGGCGTACAAAAACCCCACCGCCCCAGCCCTGACCTTCTCCCCTGCCGAGCGGGACGCCTTCACCGCTCAAGTGCGCATTCGCTGAGCCGCTAGTGCCGCCGCCCCGGGCACCCAGGCGTGCACCTGCTCCAGATGGACGTACAAGACGTTCGGGTTGTGGTTATGCGGCCCATAGCCGCTCTGAGCGGTGACCAGCAGGTAAGCCCCCGGGGGTATGTGCCAGTTCCAAAACCAGGCGTCCTGGACCAGTCCGGTTTCGTGCCAACGAATTTCGGCCTTCGAGCCGCGTCGCGCCTGCTGGTAGACCCGGATGACTTGGATCAGATGGCCGCCACTGGTCGCCCGCTGGTGCAGAAGGCTTTCCCATTGGGCAGCCAATCGCGCCGTACGCTTGCCCGCAGATCGCACCCGAAGGGCGATAACGGCGCAGGTCAAGACAATCCCCATCAGTATCGCTCCGAGGGAGCCCACGCTGCCCATGACGGCGCAGATCAAGACGGCGCCTACGAGAATCGCTGCGACGGAGCCCATGCTGTCCATGATCGCGCTTCGGGGCACGCGTCACAATCGGATCGGTTTCCGGAACTTCCCGTCACGGCAGCCGGCCGAGGAACCGGCGGACCTGTGCCGCCTCGCCGCTTCCGGTGGTCGGCAGCCGCAGTAGCTGGAAGTTGTAACGCCGACAGATCTCGTTCTTCAGCTCGTCTCGGGCGCGCTGCTCCGGGACGGCCTCGTGTGCACTGAAGCCGTCGACTTCGATGGCGCCGACGTTCGCGTTGGTGATCCGGTTGAAGAGAACGAAGTCGAACGAGGATCGGTCTCGGACGAACGCGCGCTGCCGCTCGTCGAGCAGGTCCAATTCGGGCGGGAACACATGATGCAAATAGACCTGCCGGTGTACCGCCAGATGACTGAACAGAGGTTCAGCGATCACCCCCTCCAGCATGGCCAAGGCGATGTCTTCCGAGGGCACGTCCGTGCGGCCCCAGCGGATCCGAGGGTGTGCACGCCGACGCTGATTCAGCTCGGTGTACAGCAGGTCGAAGATCGACACGATGTCGCTGTCGATGACCGCGTGGTTCGGGTCGCGGTATCGGATGTAGCCGATCAGGTCGCGCAGGTACCGGCTCATCGGTAACTCGGAGTGATGGGTGACCAGAACGAACATGCGCATCGCCCGGGATACGGCCACATTGATCAGGTTCGGGTCGTCGGCAAACTGCAAGGCCCGCTGACTACTCGGTGAGTCGTCCAAGACCGTGGTCATGACAACCGCGTGCTTCTCCCTGCCCTGGAATTTGTGCACGGTGTCGGATTCGATGGCTTCGATCAGGGCCTCGGTCGCCTTGTCGGCCTGACGGCGGTACGGCGTGGTCACCCCAATTTGGTGCGACGGGATATCGGCGATCCACGGGAGGACCTCGTGCAGGATGATGTCAATCTCGCGCTGGTTGCTGCGCCCGTTCGACCTCGGGTCGTCGTCACCGTAGATGTGGCGCATATGGTTGCCAGGTTGGGTCCGGACCACTGCCATCGGGATGGAGCCCGGTGTACTACGGGTATAGGGAATCAGCTTGCCGCCGTAGAATGTTCGGTTGCAAAACCCGATGATGTCGGGATCGCACCGATAGTGTTCACGCAACATCCTGCGGGGTGCCTGATCGCGGTACAGGTCGATGATCGAGGACAGAACGCTGTGCCGGTAGTCGAAACCCGGATCGGGTGGGGGCGGCGGATCGACGCGGTCATTCGTGACCGGCGGGAGCTGCTCGAGGTCGCCGACCACAATCAGATTGCGGGCACAGGCCAATGCCGGACCTACGGTCACCAGATCCACCTGCGAGGCTTCGTCGATGATCAAGTAATCCAGCAGAGCCGAGGGACCGATGCTTTTCTGGAGCGAATGACAGGTGCTCAGGATCAGTGGGTAGTCGCCGGCGAACTCACTGAACTGCTTGACGTACCGCCAGTCGTAGACTTTGCGCGAGACCGAGCCGTATCGAGTGCACAACGCCTCCTGCAGCAATATCCGTGACAGGTTCGCCTGTTCGGCCAACAGTTCGTCGAACTTCTTACCCTCCAGCATTTTTGTGAGCTGCTGGTCTCGTCGCTCGAGTTCGGCGATTTTCTTCTCGTAGTACAGGCGCTCGATCCGCAGCACGACATCGACGTCGCCGGCATCGACCATGCGGAGCGCCCGGTATTTGAAGTAGCGATTCATCGCGCCGACGATCCGGCCCCAGCCGGTGTCGCGGATCCATTGCGGATCGGTGTCGCGGATGAAATCGAGCAGCTTGCCGGCACTGTAGCGGCGCAGCAGCGGCAAATCTGCGGCGTCCGGGACTTCGTGGCGGTCGAAGAACGACTGGAAATGCCTTTTTTCCAGCTGGAATGCGTGCAGCTGATGTCGCAGTTCGGCCCGCAGGCGATCGTGTTCCAGCAGCGTGGCGAGACGGCTGTTCACCTTGTCCAGTTGGGCGGCGGCGTCCGCGGCAGGTGCGAATCCCGCGCGCAGCATCGCATCGACTGCCGCGTTACGCGGGCCTTGACCGTTGAAGAACTCGTCCCGCTTGGCGGAGCGCCCGAGATTGGCGGCCACGATCCCGAAGCCTTCCTTGGTCAGCTTCTCGAAAACGTTGTCCACTGCCGAGTTGCTGAACGACACCACGCCCACCGTCGCACCGGGGCGGCAGACTATCGAGGCGATGATATTGAGGATCGTCTGCGTCTTCCCCGTTCCCGGCGGGCCGTCGATCACCGAGATCGGATAGCGCAGCGCGTTGAGAACCGCCGCACTCTGGCTGATATTGGTACGGAACGGGTAGAGCGGCAGCGGTATCTGATCAGCCGGTCGCGGTTCGATCGGTGCTTGCTCGAGGATGCGGGCCAGTGCACTCTCGGAATGCACGAACTCCAGGCACTTGTGGTTTCGGAGCAGCACATCGGACAGTTGCGCCGCAACACCGCGCCAGTACGCCAGCACATCCTGGGCGCGGGGGGTCGCGGCGCCATTCGGCAGCACCTCGACCTGATCGGCACGGTAGACCTGCCATCCACCAGCACTTTTCAGCACATGCCACCACGATCCAGCCTGCGGTGGGCCGGTGAACAGGTACGCCTCGGTCGCATCTACCGCGGACCCGTCGGCGAACAATCGTGTGTGCGGTCCCAGGGAGACCGGCGTCGGCCGGTCGAGGATCACCACTCGATCCCAGCCGAAGGGGTAAGTCTTGGACCCACCGAACCGCACAAACGCCCGATCCGGACGCGGGTCGAATACGGAGATCTCCAGGGTCTTGTCCTCGGGGACCCTCTCCCGATGAATGACAATCGCCGTTTTCCGCGGATCAAGCATCGCGCCCCCTCGCTGCCGCTGCTGGAGTAGAAATTCTACCGTTTCCACTCAGTTCCTTTGCGGCACTGGGGCGTCGACCCGGGCGCGGCGTGGCAGCACGGTTCATCCCTTTCGCCTCACCCCGGCAGCAACTCACGCCCATCCCAAGTAAACCGCGCCGTCGTCACCGCATCATCCCCATCCCCCGTCAGGATCTGATGTATCCCGATCCCACTCAACTCCGCGTACGTGCACCATTCATGGTCGGAGGTGAGCATGAGGTCCAGGTCCAAAGCTGACAGCAGCGCGAAAATCTGGCCGCGGTTCACCGTGTCCACACCGACGAAGACCTCGTCGAGCAGGATGGCCCGAGGCGCGGACGGTGCCGCCTGGTAGTGCGCGGCTACAGCGGCGAACAGAGGAAGGTGCAGGGCGATTGCCTTCTCGCCGCCTGAGAGCGCGCCGTGCAGCTTCTTGGTCAGCTCCTTGTAGCCCTCGCCGTTGCCCCGATCGATCTTGACGACGAACCGGTGCCATGCCGTGTAGTCGAAGACCTGGGCCAGTTGTTGTTCCCAACTCGCCGCCGTGTCATCTGCTTTCGCTTCCTCGATGCGGTCGCGCAGGAACCGGTGCAGGGAGTCGCGGTCGGCGTCGCTGAGCCGGATCGGGTCCTTCAACAACAGGTCACGGGCGGCCTTGGTGCCGGGTGGGAGGTCTTGGCGTACTTGCCAAACCAGTTGGACGGCAACGTTGGACGCGGTGCGGACCCGTTCCAGGCGGGCGTTCATACCGTCGACGAGGTCGTTGGCTTGGCGGATGCGGGCGGCGAGGTGGCGGCGGGTGTCGCCGGTGAGGGTTTGGTCGAATAGTTCGCGTTCCCGTTCGGTGATTTCGTTTTTGGACTGGTCGGCTTCGGCGGTCAGGATTTTGAGGAGTTCGGCGCAGCCGACGCGGATGCCATCGACGACGGCGGTGAAAACCTGGATGTCGTTGTCGGTTTCGAGGTCGAGGTCGGCGCGGCTGGACAGCGCGGTGCGGCATTCGTGGACGGAGTCGGTCAGCCTGCGCAGGGCCTCGCCCAGGTGCGCGGGTTCGTGCGGGATGGTCGGCCAGGCCGCGGCGATCAGGCGGGCGGCGTTGCGGGCCGCGCGGACGCCTTCCGAACCGGACAGGGTTTCGCGAAACGTTTCCAGGTCGGGGATCGCGCTGTCGGCGGGGAAGGTGCCGCTGGCCACATGCCGGAAGCGGGCTGTGAGGTGGTCGCGGTTCGTGGCGGCTCGGTCGCGGGCGTCGATGTCGGCGTAATGCTTGGTTTTCAGGCTGCCGAGTTCGCCAGCGAGTTGAATGATGGTGGCGCGGTTGGCCTCGATGCTGTCGGTGAGTTGGTCGATTCTGGTTCGGAGCTGGTCGATTTCGGCGAGCACCTCGCGGTAGTCGCGGCCGACGGAACCTTCGATGGCTTCGAGTTCGGTGGCGAGCGCGCGGTGTTCGTCCGCGGCGGTGGTGGCGGCCTCGGCGGCGGCAACGGCGGCTGCCGCGGATTCTTCGGCGCGGCCGGCGCGGTCGGCGGTGATGCGACGAGCAGCGGCAAGGGCGCGGTGGGCGTCGAGCCAAGTTTCGGATTGGCCGGCGAAATCGTCTATGGCATTGCCGAGCGCGGTGAGCGCGCCGCGCTCGGTGGGCAGCGCGGTTTCGGCCGCCAGCACGGACAGCGCGTGTAGTGCTTGTTTGACCTCGGCTTCCTTGGCGGCCAGACCGGCCACCCGCGCGCGCACCTGACCGTCTGCACTGCGGACAGCGAATTCCGTTCGAGTGACCTCGTTTTCGGCTGCGATGAGCAGATCGCGGGCTGGCAGCGCGGCGCGCTCCAGGCCGATGAGTTCCCGCTGCATCGTCAACTGCTGGTGCTCGTCCCGCAGCGTTGCCAAGGTCTGCTCGTGGACCGTGATCGCTGCGCCGAGTTCGCGGATCCGATGCTGACGCGCCCGCTCCCGGGTGGCTGCGCCGATGTAGGCAGCCTGTCTTTTGGACCAGCTACCGGTGAGATTGCCTACGCGCCATGAGCCATCGGCGCTGACAGCGACAACTGAATCGGCAGGCAGCTTCTCGCCGAAGGCGATTGTGCTGAGCAAGCGGTGCACGGCGTCGGTATCCACCCCGGTGTCCGGAACGGGGACAAGCACTTCGGCCAACGATCGCCCGTATACGGGCGCCAGCGTGGTGTGGTCTGCGAAGAGGTCGTGTCCTTCGATATCGCCGCGTGGACCGACCCAGGCATCCAACAGCCCGGCCGACTCCAGCGCCGCCTCGATCGCCGCGGCGGCGGGCAGGTCCGCGGCGAAGTCGACGAGACGCCACAGTGGAGCGCCTGCTCTTCGGGAGCGGTCCGCGGTCCGCCAAATCGGGGCCGCCGGCGGAATATCCTGCTCGGATTCCAGCCGGGCCCGGTCGGCGACCAGTTCATCACGAGCCCCTTCGGCAGCACCGATCCGCTGCTGACACAGTGCGATTCGTACACTGACAGTCTCGGAAGCGGCCGTGACCGCCGTACTCACCATGTCGATCAGGGCGGGTCCGCGGCTGGCCAGTTCGGCAACTGCCGCCGGATCCGGGAACGAGAGCGCGCGACAGCCGACGGCCCACTCCCGCAGTCGATCACGCAACGCCTCGAGTTCATCCTCGCGTTGCTGCACTGCTTTTCGATTGGCGTCGTTGGCCTCGATGAAAGCTGTTCTTGCGGAGTCGAGTTCATGTTCTGCCTCGGTGCGGGCGTCCACGGCGCGCTCGTGCCGGTCGAAAGCCGAAGCCATGGCCGTCAACTGGTCTCGCCTGCCCCGGACTGCACCGCGCAGCAGGGCACGCGCGCCGTCGGATTCCGGGTCGCCGGCGAGTTCGCCGTAGACGGCAGCCATACCCACTCGATGCGCACTTTGCTGGACATCCACACCACAGGCGATGGCATGGCCTTCGTACTCCCGCTCATCTTCGAGGGCGGCGGCGTGCTGGGCGGAGTCGGTGGCGGCTCTGCCCCTTTCACGCTGCGCGGCAGCCTCGGAGTCGAGCGCCCGCCGGTGCGCGCCGCGGGTCTGTTTACGGAGTTCGTCGAGCCGCAAACCTTGTTTGTAGGCTTCGGATTTCATCAACCCGTCGCGCCTGGATCGCGCACTCGACAGGTCCGAATTCTGCGCGGCCAGCAACTGCTCGGCCTCGGCCTTCCGCGACCCGGTCTGCCCGAGATCGTCAGCGGATTGCTTTGCGGCGGTGGACAGTTTGTCCAGTTCCGAGGTGACCGTCAGCAGTGCGGCCGCCCCGGCGCGCAGTACCCGCTGGGCGTAGGTGCGTTGCTGCCGGGCGAGTGTGCCGGTCGCCTTGACCTCCGCGTCCAACCGAACCAGGCGCTCGCGTTGTGCATCGAGTCGCTCGAACCCTTCTGCCAGATCGGCGATTTCGGTCTGCCCGAGCGGCGGCAACGCCCGCGAAAGCAACGTCGACAGCAGCGCCGGATCCAGTCGCTGCGACAGCTTGGGCGTGCGCAACTGCAGCAGCGCGGTGATCAACGCGTCGTAGCGCTGCTCGGTCAGGTTCGGAAACAACGTCGAACGCACCCGGTCGCGATACTCGGACGCGCTCTCGCACACCTTGCCGTGGGCGCCGATCCGGTCCGCGAGCGCGGCCCGGGTCAGCGGGCGTCCGGCATCGGTCAATTCCAGAGCACCGATCCGCAACTCGGTGGTGAAGTAGTCCGCCTGCACGGTGGTGGTGCGGCTGGTGGCCTGCAGACGCGCACCGCAGGTGAACCACCGATCCGCCAGCCGGAACTCCAGCCACACGTATCCGACGCGCGTCGCTCCGGTTGTGCCCTCCCCCATCATGTTCCAGTGCATGCTGCGCTCGCCGGTGCCGAAGGTCGACAGTCGGTTGGCGCGCAGGCTGGCATCAAAAAGGAACGGCAGCAACAACTCCAGCGCTTTGGATTTGCCGCTGCCGTTCGGGCCGCGCAGCAGCAACCTGCCCTCGTGGAACTCGAAGACCTCGTCGTAGTAGCGCCAGACGTTGAGGATGCCCGCGCGGGTGGGCACCCACCGCGGCTCGGCAATGGTCATTGTGCTTCCTCGCCTTCGACAGACGCGCGGATTTCACCGACGCGATACCGCCACGCCGCCGGCCGCGGGATCACCAGTCCAGCCGATGTCGTGCGGACCAGTCCGAACGCGACCAGCGTGGCCACCGCGTCCGAAGCCAACTCCTGCGCGCCGTTGTCTCCGCGATAGGTGCGCGCCCAGCGTGGAAAGCGTTCCAGGATTTCTGCGGCTGGCCGCGCCAGTTGCTCGACGGTGGTCGGCCCGGGCATCGTGTCCAGCATGAGCAGTGCCGCCACCTTGGCGGTGGCCGCATCGTCGGGGAACTTGTTGTCGGTCGCGATCGCGTCCGGATCGACGAACAGCACGCCCTCCGCCCGCTCCTCGAGCACGAACCCCCCTTGCTCCGCGGCGTTGCGGAGCAGTCGCCGGCCGGTGGGCGAGGCGATATAGGCGTGTTCGTCCGCGCTGAGATCCTCGAAATACACCACCGGGTCGTCGACCAGGCGCCGAAAGACACTGTGCCGCAACCAGAGATTCCGTTGCACTTCGGACACCGCGCTGCTGTCGGCATGCTTGCCCGACAACGAACTCGCCAGCCCGTACCGGCGCTCCCGCGTGAGCTCGCTCAGCACTCCGTCGAACCGCAGCGGCACCTCCGCCGCGGGTACACCGAGCTGGGATGGCCCCACCGGTGTAGCCAGCAGGCGCAGCAGCAAGGTCGTGTCGACCCGGAAAAGCACCTTGGCCGTATCGGATTCGACGTATGCCTCGGCCAAGCCGTCGACGGCGTCGAGCACTCCGAAGGACTCCAGGAGCCGCACGACGTCCACGAAGGCCATGCGTTCGGAGCGGCTGCTGCTATCGAAGTTCGTCAGCATCGGATCTTCTGCGGTGGCCGCGCGGATCTTGGCGGCGAGCAGCCCGATCGTGGTCACCGGCGCCGCGAGAAGTTCGGCGGCAACCACGCAGAGCAGCACGTAGCGTCGGCGATCGAATTCTGCACGGGTGGAGCGAATTCGGCGCGCAGGGCGGGTCGGATCGAGCACCGGCCGCACCTTCGCCAGGCGTGCGTAGCCCAGGCGCGGCTCGACGGTCAACACCCATCCGCAGTAGTAATCGAACCATCTCACGATCGGGTCCCGCCGGCGGCGGATGATGTCGAAGATCTCCGGTGCGGTGCGTTCGGTGACGAGCGGGTCGGCCAGCAGATGCCGTACGCCGCGGGTGATCTCTTCTCGCTCGGCGATCACCAGCTGATTAGCGAGCTCACTCACACGCCACTCCTACCCGGTGCGCTGATCTCCACGATGTAGTCCGGTCCGCGGAACAGCCCGAGCGGCGTCTTCAGTTCGCAGATCCCGCTCGCGGCGGGGCGGAGCAGGATCTCGATCCGGCCGTCGGTGGTGGTCCCACGCCGGGTGCCGGTCGAGTCCGGCGCGTTGCCCAGTGCTCGACCGAGCAACTCCAGCAACCGCTCGAAGACGCCGTGGTCGAGATCGCCGAAGACCGAAAGACGCACAGCGCCCGCAGTGTCCAGCATGTCCCAGGCCGCCTGCAGTTCGGCCCGTTCGACCGCCGCTCGTGCCGCACGCTCCCGTTTGATTGCCGCGACATCCGGTATCGCGCCGGTCCGGCCGATCCGTGCGGTGCGTCCAGCGGCACGCAGCAGCGGCGAAACCTCCACCGCGGGCGCTTCTCCCCACCGGGCGGTCCAGCTCACCGACTCCGGATCGGGATGGGCCAGATGCGCATGCCGCGCTGAACTCAGGCCGAAGGCGGTGGACCACA
The DNA here is from genome assembly GCF_017875645.1 of Nocardia goodfellowii. Taxonomy (NCBI): domain Bacteria; kingdom Bacillati; phylum Actinomycetota; class Actinomycetes; order Mycobacteriales; family Nocardiaceae; genus Nocardia; species Nocardia goodfellowii. The sequence continues at coordinate 7,241,300 of NZ_JAGGMR010000001.1, forward strand.
GCCGATGCAGATCGCGCTGTTCCGGCAGCACCGAAAACCAGCGGGCCAGCTCCCGGAAGTCGGCAACCGCGCTACTGGAACGCCTGCGCGACTCGGTGATTCGATCAAGCACCTGTAGCAGGGTGACGATCGCCTTCCGCCCGACCTGCCGCAGCTGGTCGATGCGCGGGGCGGTGCCGTCCCGGGGAAGGAACCACGCCCGCAGCCCATCCCAGCGCGCCCGCCGAAGACCCAACCACGCCAGGCCGGGATCCACGCCGGTCAACTTCGGGAGCTCGGCGCCTTGCAGAGCACGCTGGTGCAGGCGGGCTACACCGTGGTCCTCGACCGCTTGCACCCGAGCGGCGATAACATGCCCGCGAAGTTCGATATTGGTGAGGAATTCCTCGAGATAGGCCACTGTCGCTGCCTTGACCTCATGGAACACCCCGCGATCGACGCCCTCGGCCCGCATCAACCGCTGCAGTTCGCCGTTGAACTGTTTGGTGTTGGTACGCAACGCCTCCAGGTGGCCTTCGAGCTCCATCAGTACGGTGAATATGCGGCGATTCGTACCGGATTCCAACTCCTGCAGCAGGGTGCCGAGCTTGTCTCCGATCGCGTCGAGCACGGCGGTTTGTAGCGCGCCGGAGGACGCGAGCACCGTTATCGCATGCAGCACACCCGCAAACGCGGCCTCGCCCTGCCTGGTCAACGAGTACTGCAGATTGCGACGTTCGTATTCGGTTGCGGTGCGGTAGTTTTCAGAGTGATTCTGGATGACGTCAACCAGGTTCCAGCTTCGCAACTGGTCCAGCGCCTTACCCAGCTCCTCATCCTCGACGGACTCCAGCCAGCCGACAGTCCGCAGCCGAGCCCGCACCTCGTCGATGCCGAGCGCGGTCTCCAATCGTTCGTTCGCCTCACCGAAGGCGTGCAGGATCGACACGTACAGACCGGCCCGGTCGCCGCTGGTGAAGCGGAACATCTCGGGCGGGACGCGGATCGGATCCATAGCGGCGCTCTCTCGATCGATGTCTCGGCTGCCACGATATCCGGCGCAACCGACAGCTACGGTGCGATATCGGCGAGCAGGAACTCGACGACACGTTCTTCTGGCACCGCTCGGCCGTGGCGTTGCATGTGCCCTGCCAGGTCGTCATCCCACGGCACCGCGGTCACCCGGCCGACCGGCGGGCCCCCACCGGCCGCCTGCAGATAGTCCGCGCTGCTCATCCGCCACGGTGACGCGCCGAGGCGGGCCACCACGTTCGCCGCGATCCGCAATCCTTCACCATCGAAATCGCCGTGATAGCGCAGCTCGGCGCCGGCCTGCGTGAGCATTTCGAGCAGCCGCACGCCCGCACTACTCGGCCACCCGGATATGCACACCAGCGGCGGACAACGAGCACCGAATCGCTTGAGTGCCATGGCTAGGACGCTCGGATTCTCGACCACCCAGACGACGTCCGCGGCGACCTCCACCCGGCCTGCAGCACGCAATTGTTGCAAAGTCAGGACCCCGGCGATCCCAGCGTCGGCACACAATCCGAGCAGCTGGCCAGCCACCGAGCCGGCACCTGTCGGCCGTCCGGCGACCAGCACCGTCGAGGACAATTCATCGTCGGCGACGCCGGCGCGCTCCCACAAGGCTCGTAACTCGGTCGCATCCCGCGGGGCCGGGCAATCGAACAGAGCAGTCAACGCGCGAACCACCATGGAGTGCAGGCGGGTGCCATCGTCCAGGTCGTGCGGGTCGGCCAATAGGTTCTCCGCGAAGATTGGCAAAGGTGTTCCTGCACTGGGCAATACCCGCAGCACCGACAGCGCACGCGCTAGTTCGACTCTGGTCCGCTCAGCGGATCCTCCGATCAAACCGGTGCGCCGCATGGCCTCCGCCCAATCCCGCAAAGCCGGCTGCGAGCGTACAACTTCATGATCGGAGAGCCACTCCCACAATTGATTTCGTTCGCGCTCGGCCCACTGACGTTCGGCCGCCAGGTCTCCGATCGGCCCGATGAGCTTTGTCACGACAGCACGCGAATCCGATCCGGTCGCTGCGCGCAGCACGGTGTCCAGTTCCGCCAGTCCGACGTTCCGATACTCCCCGGGTAATCGAGGCAACCCGAACAGATCTGCGAGCGCCTCCTGCTGACGGAGGTCCAGGGGGCCGACCTTCACCCGCTGCACCGGACGCCCCGTGGACAACCGCCGGTGCAGCACCTCCCACAATGGCGCCAGATGAGGGGACAGCTGGTGGACTGTCCGGCGCATCGAGGAATCCATCGCGCTATTCTCGCGCAGGGTCAGCAGCGCGGGGTCAGCAAATCATCCAGCCTCCGACTACCGCACAGGATCTCGCCCGCGAGTCAGCGTGCAATGCCCGTCGTTGCACGCTCGACGCAACCGTCCGCGCGAGATCGTCTGAACGAGACCGATCGCCCAGCAGGCAGGGCACCCGCGCACCGCGACGAGCCCGAGCGGTGCCACAGCAGGCTCACCGGTCCCCTCACGGGCGTCAGCGCGAACGACGCGATCAACGCGCCGAGTCCGACGAATCCGACGAATCCTCTGACGAGGTGCCGGGGCACGGACGCACTGGCAAAAGTGCGTTCCCCGGTCCTCATTTCAAGTCCGACGGGTCACTCAGCGCGCTCTGCAGTGCGGCTTGATCATGTACCGGCCTGGTTGCCGGTACGCAGACTAGAGGGTCTGGCTCGGTGAAAGGATTCAGCAGTTCGCGGCGAGCAGTTGACGTTCCAGTCTGCGGATGCGAGTTTCGAGGCCGGAGTGCTGGCTCGTGTTGGACTGGCTCAGTTCGCGTTCGGCGCGGTCGAGGGCAAGGCGGAGGGCGAGGCAGCTTTGCGATTGGGTTCCGGTGAGGGCCGGGGCGGCGGTGGCCGCCGGCAGTGCGATGGTGAGGGCAGTTGCGGCGGCAAATGCTCCGGCGAGAATACGGATTGCGGTGACAGACATGGGTCTCCTGACATTTCGAGGGGCTGTCTTCGATGATGTCGTTGGTCCGGATGCCTTACCACCCACCCTGGGGTGCGGGAATGCCAACCTGTCCTCGCGCCGAGGAGGCTGCGTAACATCCGATCTCACTCGGACTTTGCGCCATGCCCTTCCGCTGTCGAGGACCGCTCCTCCAATATCGCGCGGATCTCCCGCAGCTGCGACTTGATCTCCTCCTGCTCCTCGTGTTTGAACGCATCGTTGTCCACGATGAGTTTGCTCGCGAAGTGGGCGGTGATCAGCGGGATGACAAGCAGCACCATGATCGAGATGAGACCGCCTGCCAAGAACCTGCCCGCCGCGGAATTGGGATACAGGTCGCCGTAGCCGACGGTCGACGCGGTGACCACCGCCCACCAGATCGCGTCGCCAAAGGATTTGTTTTCCTCGAACGACCAGAACAGCAGGGCGCTGACGAAGATCAGGGTCAGATAGGTGCCCAGCAATGCTTTGGGTGAGTTGGTGGCCGTCAGCAGGACATGCTTCAACAATTTCATCGCTACATGGTGCACTGCGCGAGCACCATGAGCGATCAGTTGAGCATATTCGCGAGCGACCGGTCACGAGTGGGGACCATACTGTTGCTGTATAGGTAATTACCTGCCGTGCATGGTCCCATCGGGCAAGTCAGCCTCCGAAAAGCCACCGCGTATGAATCGATCTACCCCGTCCTGACTACCCAGTTCGGCCCGGAGCAACGGGTTGCGAAGAGAGCGCACAAGCCGGGCAGCGAGAATAGAAAGAACCGCGAGCCCTGCGGTCCAGTCATCGTCGAGCGATGCCAAGAAGACCCGGGAGACCCGCCCATACCGGTGCCTCACCAGTCACGGTCTCCCAGATCAAGCTCAACGGCATCGGGAGGATGACCAGCCCCATCACGAACGGCGCTACCGCATACCTGGGCGGGCGTGAACATCGCGAGTCCCGCGCACTCCCGAAATCACCTCGCGAGGCCCCACTCTCGCCGCGACGACAAAGGCGGCAAATAGTGGTATCAATCTCCCCGATCGACCGGCACGTCAAGCGCTCGCAGACCTGATCCCGGCCTCGGACGCACCCTGCACAGCCTGAATGACTTTCGGCACCAACCCGACCATGGTCGAAGCCTCTTTCGCCGCCGCGGCCAAGATTGCCGATAGCTTCGTGCCCGCGCCCGAGATACTGAATACGGCACGGGCGACAACTGCGGGGGAAGCCGTCCCCCCAGTGGCGATGATGATGGCAGCGGCCTCGACCAGCACGCCGGCCAGCCAGTTCAGGAGTTCGACCACCACCCCACGAACGCCCTCGACCATATCCCCGAGCGCAGCATTTACTTTGGCGAGTGAGCTGGCCAGCGAGGACTGAGCTTCGATGTCCGCCATAAAAGCGTCAGCCTTGGTCTTGTAGGCCGACCCCGCCGCGCCAGCCCATTCGCTGACATCCTTCTCGAGTTCCGTGTTCCAAGTCTCGGCTGCCTTGGTCAGCGTCTCAGAGATACTTTCCCAGGACTTGGAATAGGCTTTGACCATGTCCGGGTTACCGGTTACCGAGTCGAGCGCTTTACGCAACGGTTCGACGTTATCCAGCATCCAGCCCATCAGCAGGGAACCTACAATATTGAAGGGGTCGAACTTCGCCAGGGGGACCCCCATAGCCATGCGCTGCCGATACTCCAGCACGTCTGTCACAGCGACGGCGACGCCAGAGGCTTTCAGGGCCGCTCCGTACAGGTTCCTGACCGGATCCTCGCCATTCGCAGCTTCTTTGAGCAGACCGATCCCTTCCCATGCGTCGCCCAGTGGCGTCGCTTTGAGGAGACCTGGCTCGGCACCGTCACTGTTGATCCTGGGGAGCAGAGCCTTGTCGTCGTAGCCGTAGGCCTTGTTGTGATCGACATTCTCGTCGATCAGGTCATTACTCTCCGGGGCCGCGGTATCGTTGAACGGCATAGTCCCCTCCCCTATTTGATCTGGTTTTGCTGACTCTCGATCGCCGCCTTGCGGGCAGCGTCGAGGTTTTCGAAGGTATCCGCGCAATGCCGTAGCGTTTTCGGCAATGCCTCAGTCGTTTCGACGATCTTCTGCAGACTGTCGGTTATCCGGTTGTGCAGCGAGCTGACCGTCAGGTCCGCGAACCCACCGACGAACCACCCGTAGCCGTCATCCAACTCGGCCAGATAGTCCGCAGCTTCCTTGGCTTTACTGACGTTTTCGAGCGTCGACTCGACCGCGCCGGCGTGCGTGCGCACCTTCTCTGGATTGACTACGACGTCATCGCTGTTCCACATCTATCTGTCTCACTCCAGCCATGACTTCTTGTTGAAGTACTCGTCATCCTCATCCGGCTCGTCGGGCGTGACGATCCGGTCCCGATCCGGCTTCCGGCTGAACGTTTGCGGTGCAGACGATTCCCATGGCGCCTGCGTGGACGCGGCACTGACCGACGGCGGGGTGTACGTGGGCTGCGGATGGACGTGCTCAGTGGCGGCGTCCGGCTCCACGTCCGGGAATCGGTCGTCGAGAATCGCAATGATCGACTCTCCTGCCGAGTCATTGCCGACGGTGGCGTGCACGACATCGGCAACCTCGCTTCGGAGCTTGATTTGCGCCTTGCGCATACACGACAGGATTTCCGACGACAGCGCGGCGGGGTCCATGCCCCGCACTCCCGACCCCAGGTCGATCGCCGTCGGCACGCCGGTGCTGTCCACCGTGACGCCAACTCGCCCGCCAGCGCTGGACGCGGAAGCTGACACTGTGGCCATCCGCCCCTGCAGTTCTTCGTACCGCTTGGCCTTCTGCTCGAGGTTTGCGGCGAACTGCGCCAAATCCTCCGCGGCACGGCTCGGATCGAAGCCGACCATCGATACCTCCCACTCCCAAAGCAACCTTCTGGTCCGACCGAACCCTGTCAACGAAACCCACATCGCGCAAATCCCAGAGCGATCCTTCGGTTTCGTCTTCTGGTTCAGACGCGCCGGAGATCCCATCGGTTCCATCGAATTCCCCCTGCCCAACCGGCTCAGGGGACTCCTGGATGCGCCACCCATCAAGATCGCACAGACTCGACTACATGCGACTCCTCCGATTTCTCGCTGCCGCAGCGATTCTCATTACCGCACTCGCCGCCGCCGGCCCGGCCTCCGCCGCCACCCGGCACCCGCTGCCCGCCCCCACCGGCCCGTTCGCCGTCGGCATCCGAGAGTTCCACCTGATCGACGACCGCCCGGACCTGTGGGTCCCCGAACGCAACCGCGAGCTGATGGTCTCCGCCTGGTACCCGGCCCTCGCGCCGGTCGGCAAGCAGGACCCGTATGCGACCCCGCAGGAGTCCGCCCTGATCCTCGCTTCGCAGAAAGTCGACGGCCTCGCGCCCGAGGCGCTGAGCGAGGTGGCGACCCATGCTTACGTCGACGCACCCCAGCTGGGCATCCCGCTGCCCACTGTCGTGCTCTCCCCCGGCTTCAGCATGCCGCGATTTTCTCTCACCGCTCTCGCCGAGGAGCTGGCCAGTCGCGGCTATCTCGTCCTGGGCATCGATCACACCCATGAGGCGGCGGCGATCACCTTTCCGGACGGACGCATCACCGAATGTCTTGCCTGCCAAGGGCGTCCGGATGCGGCGAAGTTCTCTGCGAACCGTGCGCAGGACGTGTCGTTCGTGCTGGACCAGCTGATCCCCCGCCTGCCCGTCGACCGGTCCCGCATCGCCATGGGCGGCCATTCCGCCGGCGGATTCACCGCGCCGTACGCACTCGCGGAAGACGTCCGCATCCGCGCCGGGTTCAATCTGGACGGCGGCTTCCCGGCACTCCCCTACGGTCGGGCGGTGAACCTTCCGTTTCTCATGATGGGTGCGCCCCACCACGCTCCGAGCGGTGCGTACGGCTCGCGGTGGGCTGCGGTCTACGAGGCGTTCAACGGCTGGAAGCGGTGGCTGATCGTCGACGGCGCGACGCACGGATCGTTCACCGATTACGCCCCGATCGCTGACCACCTGGGCGTCGAGTTGCCAGGCAACACGTTGCACGGCGCCCGCGCGATCGAGCTGACCCGCAAGTACGTGTCCGCCTTCCTCGATCACCACCTGAGCGGTGTGCCCACGCCGATTTTGGACGCCGCCGCCGACCCGGAAATCCGGATCGCCTGACCTCGCTGCACGAACCACCATGGGGCGGACGTGCGGCGCTACTCCGGGGTTGAGTCGTATCCACCGCAGCGGAACCGTTCCACGCCCGCCTGGGTGCCGAGTTCGTACCGCAACGCAGGATTACGCAAGTAGAAGCGGAGAAGGTGAAAGACGCGGGTGGGATCGGTCGCGAGTTGTTTATGGGTGAGTTCATAGGCGAGATAGCCCGATCCCTGAAAACGCGGATCCTCGGTGGTCGTGGTGTTGCCGGCACCGAGGAGAACAGCGATGGTGTTGACGCGGGGCGTCCAGACGATCCCACCGGCCCGCTTGTGACTGCCGGCACGGATAGCCGCGATATCTTGCCACGCAACAGTTATCGGTCCGGAACCGAACTCGGTGATGATGCGATCCGGGGTGAGGAAGATGCCGGTGTTATTTGCGGCTACCCCTGGCTCGTGACTGATATAGGCAAGGTAGATCGCCAGCGCGCCGACGCCCGCGAGAACCACGAAGATCAGGAAGCCGGTTTGAGGGTTCGCTCTGACCATGGCGATCAGCACGAACACACCGAGCGCGAGGCAGTAGAGACCACCAGCAACAGCGGCAATCAAACCAAGTCTCGACTGCTGACGAATCGGAAGCTGCACCGCAGAGCCATCGAGGCGGGCGGCGGCGACGGCGGTTCGTGGCCACAGTGACCAGCCGTTGACCAGGTAACCGAGCGTCATCGCGGTGAGAACCGGGAGGAAGCCCACAGTAACGACGAGTGGGGGACGTTCGTCATCGAACAGGATGCCGAACAATGAGCCCGCAAGTACCAGCAGCAGCACCAGAAAACCGCACAGCGTGACCAGTGCATACCTATATGCGTAGAACGCCTTTCGGTCCCATTCCGCCGGCAGCGGCAATTCGGATGAAGTCCGATACCCGATCATTCGAGCCAACCCCGGCTCCGCCGTTCCTGGAAATACAGATCGTCGTCATCCGGCTCGTCAGGTGTCACTATCAGATCACGATTCGGCTTCCGGGTGCCCTGCACGGTGAGTCCGACATCGGCTGGCGGGGGCGGATCGGACCGCACCGATGAGGCCGCTTCCGAATCCAGATTTCGGAGCCGCTCGAGTTCCGCTTCTCCTTGCGCAGCTAAGCGACTGCGCTCCTCCTCCGACATCGATGCGGCCTGTTCGAAGGCGTGCTTCGGGACCCCGTCGAGCAATTTCGCGAAGGCATCGGACAATCCGAACTCTCGCATACTTGCTCGCCCCGCCAGGACATCTTCCAGCCGCCTGCGCACTTCCGGATCCGGCGTGGCAGATTTGAGGATCTCCAGGGACCTGCGCAGGCCCCGAGATACTCCGAGATCGCCTCCTGCCACATCGAAGACGACCTCTGGTTGGTTCGACATCATGCTCCCGGATGGTCGTAGTTCTTATCGCCCAGCGTCGGAAACTCCCCCAAGTCCCCGCTCGACAGCTGCAGCGCGGCCGCGCCGAGCCCGACCACGGCCTGGAAAACCATCGCGACCTTGCCGACCGCCACCTCGAACTTCATGAAGATCGCGACCGCTTGCGCAGCAGCGAGGGCGTACATGGCCGGAGCGGCACCAGAAGCGACGAGGGAGGACGCGGCAATATTCGCCGCCGCGATCTGCGCCAGCCAGAGAATAACCATGTCGACGAGCGTCTGCAGAATATCGCCGAGCACGCGGGCCAGGTTCACCATCGAATTACTGATGTTGTTCAAGGTCCGCTCGATCTCGTCGAGCGCACTCACCTGCCACTTGACCGCACCCGAAAGACTCTTGAAAAAGGCATCGGCCTGCTCGGCCGCGTTGCCGCGCCAGGATTGCTCCAGCATGCCCTGCCAGTCATTCGTGATCGTGGCGCTGTATGCGGTGTTGAAGTCAGCGAGTTTACCTGCGGCTTCCGCTGCCTTCTTCACCGCTTCCCAATCCCCGGCCACCTGCTGGGAAGCCCAGCCGAAGGCATCGACCCCGGTGAGGGATTTGATCCCTGCGTTGATGTAGTACGCGGGCGATATGAAGTTCCCGCCTACAAAGAAAGGGATCCAGCTGGCCAATGGGTCTTCGGCTTGCGGCTCTTGCAGCGATTCGGATGGCTTGGTCACTTGATCGCCTGAGTGTATTTGGTGTCCATGTGCTTTGCCGTTTCGAAATCGGTCGTCCGATACATCTCGGCGGTCTTGCCCAACTCGGTAGCCGAATTCTCACTGAGGGTCTTCAACTTCTCGTAATTGGCTTCCAGGTTCTGGCGAATCGCATCGAGCTTGTCCTTGACTCCCATATAGATCCGCCCGTCGTTGTCGTCGAACGCGAACCACTTGGTCGCATAGTCTTTGGCGGAACCAGCTTGGGTTGACAGCTCTCGCATCGATGTAGCGAACTTGTCCACCTCTTCCGGTGTCACCTTCAACTCTTCCGCCATGTGGGCCCTCCGCTCCCTTCGCTGTGCACTGCCCGAGACACTCTCGCTGCACGGATGCCGTGACGCAAGTCGCGTTACATGGTTCGACGCTGCCTGGGCAGATTCGGTTCCATCGGGTCCCCAGTCGTCGGCGCCGCACCCCGCCTTTCCCCGAACCATGGACGTGACCCACACCACAGTGGGAAGCTCGAAGGTACGTGTCGACGCGAGGGATCAAGACCATGGCGGACAAGACGGGTGGCTCTGCGGGGGGCAACGGCAGAGTATTCACGGTGGACCGGCCGGAGCGGATCCGGAATGTGGTGCTGGTCGGGCACAGTGGGTCGGGGAAGACGACGTTGGTGGAGGCGATGGCGCTGACCGCGGGGGCGGTGAATCGGGCGGGGCGGGTGGAGGACGGGACGTCGCTGTCGGATTATGACGAGATCGAGCATCGGCAGCACCGGTCTGTGCAGTTGTCGGTGGTGCCGATGGCGTGGGCGGACATGAAGGTCAACCTGGTGGATACACCGGGGTACGCGGATTTCGTCGGGGAACTGCGGGCGGGACTCAGGGCGGCGGATGCCGCCCTGTTCGTTGTGTCGGCGGCGGAGGGGCCGGAGGGGGTGAGCGGTACGACGCGGGCGCTGTGGGAGGAGTGCGCCGCGGTCGGGATGCCGCGGGCCATCGTGATCACGCATTTGGACACCGCGCGTGGGGATTTCGACGAGATGGTGGCGACCTGTCAGGCGGTGCTCGGCGGTGGGTCCTCGGAAAGTATTCTGCCGCTGCATCTTCCGGTGTACGGACCGAAGAGCCCGGACGGTCATCGCCCGGTGACCGGGTTGGTGGAATTGTTGCCGAATTGCGTGGTCGACTACTCCTCCGGGGAAGGCGTGCGGCACGAACCCACCGGGGAGCAGCGGGAATTGCTGGAGGAGGCGCGGAACCGCCTCATCGAGGGCATTATCGCCGAGAGCGAAGACGAATCGCTGATGGACCGCTATCTCGGCGGTGAAGACATCGAATTGTCCACTCTTGTCATTGATTTGGAGCGCGCGGTGGCGCGTGGCAGCTTTCATCCGGTGTTGTTCGGCGCGCCCGCACCCGAAGGCGCCCGGCAAGGACTCGGCACGATCGAGCTGCTGGACTTGATCACCGGCGGCTTCCCCACGCCCGCCGAGCACGTCGTCTCGGCCGCACCGCTGGGGACCGGCGCGAAAACCCGTCCACTGCCCTGCGATCCGGAGGCCGAACTCGCCGCCGAGGTGATCCGCACCGCTTCCGATCCTTACGTCGGGCGGGTCTCGCTGGTCCGCGTCTTCTCCGGCACGCTGCGCGCGGATGACACGGTGCACGTCTGCGGGCACGGTCTGGCCGCGCGCGGCCGCCCGGATCACGACGCCGACGAACGAGTCGGCGGAGTGACGGCGCCGTTCGGCAAACAGCAACGCCCGCAGGGCCTTGTCATCGCGGGCGACATCGCCTACGTCACCAAACTGAGTCACGCGGAGACCGGTGACACTCTCTCCGGCACCGGCACTCCCCTGATCATCGATCCATGGCCGATGCCGGAGCCTTTGCTGCCCATCGCGATTCGCGCACACAGCAAGGCCGATGAGGACAAGCTCTCGCAGGGTCTGAGCCGGTTGGCCGCCGAGGACCCGGCCGTCCGGGTCGAGCACAACGCGCAGACTCATCAGCTGGTGCTGTGGTGCCTGGGTGAAGCGCACCGCGATGTGGCCCTGGAGCGACTGCGCACCCGATTCGGCGTGCAGGTCGATGTGACCGAGCACAAGGTGGCACTGCGGGAAACCTTCGCGGGTACAGCGAAAGCGCGTGGGCGGCATGTGAAACAGTCCGGCGGCCACGGCCAGTACGCGGTCTGCGAGATCGAGGTGGAACCGCTGCCGGGCGGGTCCGGCATCGAGTTCGTCGACAAGGTGGTGGGCGGTGTCGTTCCGCGGCAATTCATTCCGTCCGTCGAGAAAGGCGTGCGGGCACAGGCATCGAAAGGCGTGGCCGCCGGTTATCCCCTGGTCGATATTCGAGTCACGCTCTTCGACGGCAAAGCGCACTCCGTCGACTCCTCCGACGCCGCCTTCCAGACCGCGGGCGCGCTCGCGCTACGGGAAGCCGCGAGCAGCGCGGGCATCGATCTCCTGGAACCGATCGCCGATGTCTGGGTGGTTGTCACCGACGACTATGTCGGTCCGGTGCTCAGCGACCTGTCCAGTCGACGCGGCCGTGTCCTCGGCACGGAACCGCACGGCAGCGGACGCACGCGCGTCCATGCCGAAGTCCCCGAACTGGAACTCAGCCGCTACGCCATCGACCTGCGCTCGGTCTCGCACGGCACCGGCGACTTCAGCCGCACCTACACCCGGCACGAACCCATGCCGTCCCAGCTCGCGGCGGCTGTCCGAGCGCAGGCGAAAGACTGAGACACGGAATTGATCCGCTGCCCAGTCGGACATACCCAGCCACTATCCTGAGACGCATGGCACCAGGTAAGGGCGGCACGCCGTCGAAGGAAGCGAAGGCCGCGGCGAAAGCGGCCCGCAAGCAGGCCTCGAAAGAGCGTCGCCAGCAGCTGTGGCAGGCGTTCCAGATGCAGCGCAAGGAAGACAAGTGGCTGTTGCCGCTGATGATCGGCGCGCTGCTCGGCCTGACCGCGATCGCCCTGGTGATCGGCCTGCTCACCGGCCTGCAGTGGTTCCTGCTGCCGCTGGGCATTCTGCTCGGCGTGCTGGCGGCGTTCATCATCTTCGGCCGCCGGGTGCAGAAGAACGTGTTCGCCAAGGCGGAGGGACAGGCCGGGGCGGGTGCCTGGGTGCTGGACAATTTGCAGGGCAAGTGGCGGGTCAAGCAGGGTGTCGCCGCCACCACGCAGCTGGACGCGGTGCATCGTGTGATCGGCCTGCCGGGCGTCATCCTGGTCGGTGAGGGCAATCCGCAGCGGTTGAAGAGTCTGATCGCGCAGGAGAAGAAGCGCACCGCCCGCCTCATCGGCGACACCCCGATCTACGACGTCACCATCGGTAACGAGGAAGGGCAGATCGCGCTCAAGGATCTGCAGCGCTGGCTGACCAAGCTCCCGCGCAATATCGACACCAAGCGGATGGACAATATCGAGGGCCGGCTGGCCGCGCTCAGCGCGCGCACCGGTCCGGCGCTGCCGAAGGGTCCGATGCCCGCCGGGGCCAAGATGCGCGGCGTGCAGCGCACGATTCGCCGCCGCTGATTCTGTTCCACCGAAGGCCCGCGTCCCACTGATCGGGACGCGGGCCTTCGTGTATCCGCGATAGCCACAAGACATATCGCCAGCTCCGCGCGTTCGCGGTCAGGCAGGCTGAAAAAAGTTCGGCCGCTTGGGAACAACGCGTCGCAATATAACCCTTAAAGACATATGAGCGGTTATACCGCTCTATCGTTCGAGCAAGGAGAACCCATGACCGCAGTGCAGCACCACACCGTGCAGATCCAGGGCCACAACGTCTTCTATCGCGAAGCGGGCGACCCGGCGAACCCGACCATCGTCCTGCTGCACGGCTTTCCGAGCAGCTCGGCGATGTTCCGCAACCTGCTGCGCGACCTGAGCGACAGCTACCACCTGATCGCGCCGGACCACCTCGGCTTCGGACAGTCCGCGATGCCGCCGGTGCACGAATTCGACTACAGCTTCGACAAACTCACCGAGATCACCGCCGAACTGCTCGACACCCTCGGCATCGACGAATTCGCCCTCTACCTTCAGGACTACGGTGCTCCCATCGGACTGCGCATCGCCAGCAGAAATCCGGAGCGGGTCACCGCGATCATCACTCAGAGCGGCAACGCCTACCTCGAGGGCTTCACCCCCTTCTGGGACCTGCTGTTCGCACACGCCAAGGACCGCGCGGCCAACGAAGCCGAAGTCCGCGAACTGCTCGAACTCGACGCCACCATCTGGCAGTACCGGCACGGCGTCCCGGCGGATCGGCTCGCGCTGATCAGCCCCGACACCTGGACGCTGGATCAGGCCTACCTGGATCGGCCCGGCAACAAGGAGATCCAGCTCCAACTGTTCTGGGACTACCAGTTCAACCTCGACGGCTACCCCGAATTCCAGAAGTACTTCGCCGAACACCGGCCTCCCGTACTGATCACCTGGGGTGCGCACGACGAGATCTTCGGCGCGGACGGCGCCCGCGCCTACCTGCGCGACCTGCCCGACGCGGAACTGCATCTGCTCGACGCGGGCCACTTCGCGCTGGAGACCCATGGTCCCGAGATCGCGGGGCTCATCCGGGACTTTCTGGGTCGCGCACTGCGCTGAGCATGTGAAAAGGCCCGCACCCCATGCCGGTACTGCGGGCCTTCTCTAAATGAACAACCTACCGAGCGCGCGCCAAACCTGTTCCGGTCGCGCGATCGTGCATACCGCGGCCATCGGCGTCGGTGAACAGCGCCGGAACCACGAACACCAGCAGCACTTGCCGGCCCAGCGCCCGCAGGAATCCGACCGGCGCGGGCGCGTCCACACGGATCACCCGGATCTTCAAGAAGTACTGCCCCGGCGTGAACCCGAACAGCGTCACCGCGAGCACCCCGATCACGAACCAGACCCCCCAGGTCGGGGTGCTCAGCGCGTTGATCACCGCTTCCATTTCCGACGGCGGCGTCTGACCGGCCGGGACATTGAGGTCCGACACGATCTGCGCACCGTTCGGCCGGACGATCATCGCGGCGATACCGATCGACAGAATCCAGTCCACGAACAACGCCGCGATCCGGCGCCCCATGCCCACCAGTGACCCGACACCGTCGCGCGGCAGACCCAAATGCTCGCCCGGAAACTCCGGGGTTGCCGGGTCGCCCGGCTCGGGAGAAGGTCCGGACAGCCAGGAGCCGGTCATGCGTGCCATGCACCCACAATAAGGGGCTGTCGAGCCCCCTCCTACGCCGGAGCCAGCAGGGCAGATGGCAGGATTACGGTGCTGGTCTAGCCCGGGTGGCGATCCTCACCCGTTCAGCCGCACGTGTAACACTGGCGAAACACAGCCTTGACTGCCGGGAAACTTCGCATCCATAGCGTCTGGCGCGACGAACCCATGCAATCGACACAGGCTGGGAACCGATCCGTAAGGAGAACAAGTGACGTTCAGCACGGCCGACGAGGTCATCAAGCACATCAAGGAAGAGGATGTCGAATACGTCGACATCCGCTTCACCGATCTTCCCGGTGTGCAGCAGCACTTCTCCATCCCGGCCAAGGCGTTCACCGCCGACCTCGCCGAGGAAGGACTCGCGTTCGACGGCTCCTCCGTCCGCGGCTTCCAGTCCATCGACGAGTCGGACATGCTGCTGCTCCCCGACTTCAGCACCGCGCGGATCGACCCGTTCCGCGCCGCCAAGACGCTGAACCTGAACTTCTTCGTGCACGACCCGTTCACCCGCGAGGCCTACTCCCGCGACCCGCGCAACATCGCGCGGAAGGCGGAGGAGTACCTGCGCTCGACCGGTATCGCCGACACCTGCTACTTCGGTGCCGAGGCGGAGTTCTACATCTTCGACTCCATCCGGTACGACTCGGGCATGAACGGCGCCTTCTACGAGATCGAATCGATCTCGGGCTCCTGGAACACCGGTGCGGAGTTCAACCCGGACGGCACCCCGAACCGTGGCTACAAGGTTCGCAACAAGGGTGGTTACTTCCCGGTCGCCCCGTACGACCACTACGTCGACCTGCGCGACAAGATCTCGACCAACCTGCAGAACGCGGGCTTCGAGTTGGAGCGCGGCCATCACGAGGTCGGCACCGCCGGTCAGGCCGAGATCAACTACCGCTTCAACACCCTGCTGGGCGCCGCTGACGACCTGCAGCTGTTCAAGTACATCGTGAAGAACACCGCGTGGCAGGAAGGCAAGACTGTCACCTTCATGCCGAAGCCGCTCTTCGGCGACAACGGCTCGGGCATGCACGCCCACCAGTCGCTGTGGAAGGACGGCAAGCCGCTGTTCCACGACGAGTCCGGCTACGCGGGCCTGTCGGATCTGGCGCGGCACTACATCGGCGGCATCCTGCACCACGCGCCGTCGCTGCTGGCGTTCACCAACCCGACCATCAACTCCTACCACCGCCTGGTGCCGGGCTACGAAGCCCCCATCAACCTGGTGTACTCGCAGCGCAACCGCTCGGCTGCCGTGCGTATCCCGGTGACCGGTTCCAACCCGAAGGCCAAGCGCATCGAGTTCCGCGCGCCGGACTCCTCGGGCAACCCGTACCTGGCGTTCTCCGCCATGCTGATGGCCGGCATCGACGGCATCAAGAAGAAGATCGAGCCGCTGGCCCCCGTCGACAAGGACCTCTACGAGCTCCCGCCGGAGGAAGCCAAGAACATCCCGCAGGCCCCCACCTCCCTGGCTTCGGTCATCGACCGGCTCGAGGAAGACCACGACTACCTCACCGAGGGCGGCGTGTTCACCGAGGACCTGATCGAGACCTGGATCGACATCAAGCGCACCCAGGAGATCGCTCCGGTCAACCTGCGTCCGCACCCGTACGAGTTCGAGCTCTACTTCGACGTGTAAAGGCCCGGCGCGGGTTTCGCTCCTGCGTTCGTGCTCGTGAAGCCCCAGCTGTCTGGCAGCTGGGGCTTTGCCCATTTCGGACAGCTGTGGAGACATCGACCCGAATTGGGGGCGTTCGAGTAAGATGAGGGCGTCACGCAAGTGATGCCGAGCGGTGGGGACCGCCCCGTATAGACGATCCCCACCTGGTGAGCTCAGCTAGCCCGCACTCGGCGGACCGCTACGAGTACCCCGGCGGCTACGGCAGCTACCAGCAGCAGCAGGCCGTAGTCGACCGGGGCTTCTCGTTTTCTCCGGCGATGTTTCGCCATGCTCACCACCTCCAATCTGGGCGCAGTGTCTGGACCATGTCCACCGCCCCTCGATTGGAGGTGGCACCACCCTACCTTTCATAGCTGACAGGAATGACCGGATTCGTAGCCAACGGTTGACTGTCGGCTCACTCGAAACCCCTTGGGTTGCTGGAGCTCCCGGTGCGGGTTTCCGGATCTATGCCGAAAAGGCAGTAATCAGTGCCGAATCGGCATATTTCGATAGGGTGCACTCGAGATCACACGGCTCGGTTCAGTCTGCTAAACGGCCCAATCTCGTTGAGCGGCAAGGAGATCCCAATGACCGGCTGGTCGGTTCCGGTGAGCGGGGCTACGGCGGCGTAATCGCGAGAACCCTTGGCAGCCCGCTGGTTCGGCTCCTAACGTCCCGCGCCATGAAGATTTCCCTAATTTCTCTGCTAGCCGCGCCGCTCACCGCTTTAGCGCTGCTCTCGGCGCCGACCGCTACCGCTGACGAGGAGGTGACGACGCTCGCCAAGATCGAGCTGCAAGGCGCGGTCAATGTCCGTGACATCGGCGGCTACCGGACCTATGACGGCGCGAGAGTGAAGTCCAAGAAGGCTATTCGGGCGGATTCGCTGGAAAAGCTGACGGACTCCGATATTCAGGTGCTGGCCGGATACAACCTGAAGCAGGTCATCGATCTGCGGACGCAGCCCGAGATCCAGTTCAGCGGGCCGGACAAGTTGCCGAGCGG
The DNA here is from genome assembly GCF_017875645.1 of Nocardia goodfellowii. Lineage (NCBI taxonomy): Bacteria > Bacillati > Actinomycetota > Actinomycetes > Mycobacteriales > Nocardiaceae > Nocardia > Nocardia goodfellowii. The sequence continues at coordinate 7,258,432 of NZ_JAGGMR010000001.1, forward strand.
GGTGCCGCTGGTGGCGCGCCCGATCGATGACACCGGGTTGTTCACCACGATGCTGCAAGTCATCCAGTCGCGAGACCCGGTGAAGCAGGAGCAGATGCTCGGCGGCGGCAAGGCCGAGCAGTTCATGGGCGGGGTGTACAAGAGTTTCCTCACCGATGCCTCGCGCGCCGCGTTCGGCCAGACGATCAAGGATCTCGCCGCCACCGACCGCCCGACGCTGTACCACTGCACCGCGGGCAAGGACCGCACCGGTTGGCTCAGCTACGTACTGCTGCGCGCGGTCGGTGTCCCGGAACGCACTGCGCGCCAGGATTACCTGCTGTCCAACCAGTACCGCGCCGCCGCCGACGCGAAACTCCGCGAACAGGTGAAGCAGGCGGGATACATGCAGAACCCGGATCTGCTCATCCCGCTGCAGGAAGTCCGCGACGCCTACCTCGACACCGCCATCCGCGAAATGGAGACCAAGTACGGCGACTTCGGCAAGTTCCTCACCCAGGGGCTGGGTCTGGACCCCGGCACCATCCTCCAACTGCGACGCAACCTCGTCAGCTGAACTGTCCCGCAAAACAACTCGACCCCCTCAGAGCCACTCTCGAGGGGTCGAGTTTTGTATTGACGGCCTCACGGGCGAGCGTCTATCCGAAGATGGAGATGAGAACGATCAGGAGCGCGGCGAGGATGATCGCGATGTAGCCCCATCGCGACCTATAAGCGGCCGTTGTCCGTTGCCGCGACGGCGGCCGGGATACCGCAGGCGAGCGAATCTCTTCGGCGGAGACCACGCGGGGAACTACTTTCATCCGCGGCACTCCAGTACCCAAAGGCCTTGATTCCTTCGGCAGTAACGCCTCCGAACCGAGAGGCGTACTGGCGGACAGCTGGGCCGATGCCGGAATCAGATGAGGTCGCTTCTCCGGTGACAGCTCTTCATCGGAAGACTCGAACGCGACTGAAAACGCCAATTCTTCTGCAGCGAGTCCTATCCTGGCGGTTGGCGACTCGAATTCGTCCGTGGTTTGGAATTCATCCAGCGACCACCGCATGTCCGACCGACCGATCGAATTCGACTCGTCGCTGGACGCACCCGCCTCAGTCGATGACGTCACAATGCTTGGCGGCAAACCGCCTGCGGCAGAGACCGTTTCATCGAATAACGGAACCCGCAGCGCACCGAACTCTTCCCTTGGTTGACTCGCGCCGACCCACACCGGCACGCTCGACTCCCCCGGCGACCGTCGCTCCGCAGACACTGCCGGAAACGTTGCGGCGGCGGACAGTTCCGCGGTAATCGGGATTCTGGTAGTGGGTGATTCGTCGTCTAAGCGCTGATTGCCTACTGGTAGAGCTCGCTGTGATGAGGGGGCAGGCAAATCTGAAGCAGCATTGCTGGGGTGCGAATCGGTGGCGGAGGGTCGCCATTCGCTGACCGGCGGAGCGACATCGGGTGCAGGGAATTCCGCGAGGGTGCGCGGGTGTTTAGTGCCGGTGAAGGCTTGGCGGATCGCGGCGATGAAATCTGTGCAGGTGGGATAACGGTCGGTGGGTTGTTTGGCCAAGGCGCGGGTCATGACCTTGTCCAAGGTGGTGGGGAGGTCGGGGCGGAGGGTCGCGACGGGGTGCGGCGGGTCGTGGAGGTGGCCTTTGATCATGGCGGCGGGGTTGGTGGCGGCGTGCGGGAGGGTGCCGGTGAGCATGCGGAAGAGGGTGCAGGCCAGGGAGTATTGGTCGGAGCGGTGGTCGAGGGGGAGGCCGCGGAGTTGTTCGGGGGCGGCGTAGGCGAGGGTGGCAAGGACGGTCCCGGTGGGAGTGGGGCAGCCGGGTTCGTCGCGGAGGCGGGCGATACCGAAGTCGGTGAGCAGGGCGGCTTCGGGGCTGGTGCGGGTGGGGCGAGCCAGGAGGATGTTCGCGGGTTTCACGTCGCGGTGCAGGACGCCGGCGTGGTGGGCGTAGTCGAGGGCGGCGGCGGTGCTGCCGGCGAGGGCGATGACGCGCTCCGGTGGCAGGCTGTGCGGGGACACGACGGTGGCGTCGCGGCCGTCGACGTACTGCATCGCCATCCAGAGTCTGGCGTCGTCGATGCCGCTGTCGTATACCGCGACGATGCCCGGATGGTGCAGGCGGGCAACGACTTCCGCTTCATCTTCGAAGCGGGCGCGGATCTCCGGGTCGGCGGAGACATCGGGGTTGAGCAGTTTGAGGGCGACGGCCCGGGGCATGCCGGGGCGGCGGGCGAGGTAGACGGCCCCCATGCCGCCGCGCCCGAGTGCGCCTTCGATGCGGTAGCCGGCGAAGACATCTCCCCTGTCCAGCATCAGACCTCCCGATCGTCTGCCGAATGATAGCTACGACGGGCGGGATACGGGCCGGTTCAGTTGCTGTTGCGGCGGGCGATGGAGCCGAGGACGGTGAGATCCAGATCACCGGAGGCTTCGGTCCAGCCCATGGCGCGCAGATCCTGCGGTGTGTCGACACCGAGCGCGTCGTGCAGGCCGAAGGCGACGGAACGAGCGAATTCGACCAGCCCGTTCCAGGACAGCGGCCAGAACAGGATGCGATGCCAGTTGTCGATTTCGCGCCGCATGATGGGCTCTTCCCAACCCATATCCCGCAGTGAGTCGGCGGCGTCGAGCGAAATGGGCTGGGCGAGGAATTGATTGCCCGCCAGCTCGGCGGAGAGTTTGATGTCGTATTGCACGAACTGGACGTATCGGTTGCCGGGGGCGGCGATGATCAGGGTGGCCCGCGACGGCAGCTTCGAGAGGCATTGTGCCAGTTCCTGCACGAATTCTTCCCAATTCGTGGTCACCGGCTCGCTCATTCTTCCCCCGGGTGTCCGCACTGGCCCGATCATACGCCGCCGTGCCTGCGACACCAGCCCCAATCTCATTGGGAGACGGGTCGGTTCGGGCCGGTTATACCTGATCGCAATCACTCCGAGTGGCACGGCTCGAGCGGCGGCCACACGACCGGTCTCGACAAGCCGACGTACGGCAGAGTGTGCTCGAGGGGGCACGAGTGTTGAAGAATGCAGGGATGTTCGTGACACCGCTCGAAATGAATGCCCGATGAGCAGCAGGACCGAGCCGGTATCGGTGCCCGTTGATGACGTGGTCGCCGAGCGGCTGGCCGTGGCGATTCGGTGTGTCACCATCTCCGGCGACGTCATGGGATCCGCATCGGAAAGCTTCGGAGCGCGCGGGGGCGGTGCACATCTCGATGCCGGAGGCGACATGGAATCGGCCGACACATCGGACGCCGAGTTCGCGAAACTCGCCGCACACCTGGAGCACTCCTTCCCGCGCGTGCACGCCGAACTGGAGTTGCAGACCTTCGGGCGCAGCAGGCTCTATCGCTGGGCGGGCACGGAACCCGAGAAGGTAGCCGCGGTGCTGCTCGCCCACCAGGACGTGGTGCCGGTGGACGACGCGGAACGCTGGACTCATCCCCCGTTCGCGGGGGTCGTCGACGACGAGTTCATCTGGGGGCGGGGGGCGATCGACGACAAGAGTCGCGTGCTCGCGATCCTGGAAGCACTGGAGATGGCGCTGACCGCGGGGGTGCGGCCCACGCGCACCATCTACCTGGCCTTCGGACACGACGAGGAGGTGTTCGGCGACCACGGCGCGGTGCTGATGGCGCGGCATCTGCGTGATCGGAACGTGCGGGCCGACCTGCTGCTCGACGAGGGCGGCGTGATCACCCAGGGGGTCGCGGACGGGGTGGACATCCCGGTGGCCACGATCATGGTCGGCGAGAAAGGCTATGTCACCGTGCGCCTTTCGGTGTGGGAGGCCGGCGGGCATTCCTCGATGCCCGGCCGTCAGACCGCGGTCGGCCGGTTGGCTCGCGCGGTCGCCCGGCTGCAAGACAATCCGATGCCGATGCGACTGATCCCGGTGATCGCCGACATGCTGGAACGGTTGCGGCACACCATGGCGGAGCCGCGGCGCAGCTTGCTCAAGTTGTCCGGGAAAAGCGTGGTCGCGCCGTTGATCACCCGCATCATGGCCGCCGGCCCGACTACCGAGGCGCTGGTGCGCACCACCACCGCGCCGACTGTCATCCGGGGCGGCGTCAAGGCCAATGTGCTGCCGCAGCGAGCCGAGGCGCTGGTGAATTTTCGTATCCTGCCGGGTGATTCGGTCGCGAAGGTGCTGGAGCACTGCCGGAAGGTGGTGCGCGACGACGGCGTCCATATCGAGATCATCGGCACCGCCTCCGAACCTTCCCTCGACCCTCGTGTCGGCCCCAGCTTCGACCTCGTCGCCCGCCTCGCCCAAGCCGTCGTCCCGGGCATCGCGGTGACCACCGGCCTCGTCCCCGGCGCCACCGATTCCCGCCACTACGACGACCTGGCCGTCACCCGCTGCAATTTCGCGCCGATCATGCTCACCCAAGCCGACATCGGGTCGATCCACGGCACCGACGAGCGCATATCCCGCCTGAACTATGCCCGGCTCATCGAGTTCAACCGGCTGCTCCTCACCGAACTCGCCCGAGACACCGGCCCGGCCCTCCACGTGCAGCAACCGCGCTCGATCCAGCCCGATAAGCCTGAGCAGTGATCTGACGCAGCGCCGACTCGTCGGACCGGCCAGCGAGCGCTGATCGACCGCCTCCGATCGGAACCTATCGTGACCGATCCCCACAGCGAAGTCGTCTCCCCGTAGACCAGCAACTTCACTCACGCCGAAGTTGGGCACAATCTCGATTGCTCTTCCAGTGCCGTGTGACCTCGCTGATCGAATCTCGAGTGCCGAACATCCCGTTCAGCGTTCGCAGGGCAGGGGTGCTGCTCACGGCGCGGCACGCTGGTGCGACGCAGTCGCGGCGGGGGTTATAGCAGCCGTCGCCGATCTGCTGGTGGGCCGCAAGGACCGGCACGACCGCGCACCGGCGAACAGCGAGCAAGGTTCCCGTCCAGCGCCGGTTCTCCGCCGGTGACCGATGCCGAGCCGCTAGTTTGATGACACGGGTGCGGCGTCGGCACCCACCGAGGACCTTCTGTAAGGAGTGCACGTGACCCGCACCGAGGATGGCAATTTCGAGGGCGTCGGTAGCCGGATCGCTTGGCGCGCTTGGCTTCCCGATGGGCCGACGCGGGCGGTGGTGGTGCTGGTGCACGGAATCGCCGAGCATTCGGGGCGGTACGCGCACGTCGGTGCGCGGTTGGCGGATGCCGGTTTCGCGGTGTACGCGCTCGACCATGTGGGGCATGGAAAGTCCGAGGGCGGCAAGGCGAATATCGGGTCGATGTCGGGGTCGGCCGACAATGTCGAGGGCATGCTCGACCTCGCCGGCCGGGAACAGCCGGGTGTGCCGCGGTTTCTGCTGGGGCATTCGATGGGCAGCCTGATCGTGCTGTATCTGGCTACTCGCGCGCCGTTGCAGGTGGACGGCATCGTGGTGTCCGCGCCGCCGCTGGACATCCCGGTCGGCAATCCGGTGCAGAAAATGCTTGCTCCGGTACTGAGCCGATTGACCCCGAATCTCGGTGTGCTGAAACTGGACTCGTCGATGATCAGCCGTGACCCGGCGGTTGTGGCGGCCTACGACGCCGACCCGCTGGTGTATCGCGGCAAGGTTCCCGCCCGCACCGGCACCGAAATCCTGCAGGCCACCGAGATCGTCAAGGGCCGTCTGGACAAACTGACCGTGCCGACGCTGGTGCTGCACGGCACCGCCGACTCGCTGGCCGCGCCGTCGAGTTCCGATCTGATCGAACGCGGCGCGGGCGCGGAGGATCTGACGGTGTTGCGCTACGAGGGCCTCTACCACGAGGTTTTCAACGAGCCGGAGCAGGACAAGGTGCTCGGCGATGTCGTGGACTGGCTGCAAGCCCATGTTACTCAGCAGTAGACTCCGGTCATGAACAACAAGGTCGCCTTCATCCGCGCCATGTGGCACAGCTCCATCGTCGGAAAGGCTCTCGAGGGCTTCACCGCGGAATACCGCGATCTCGGCTTCGACCCGGCCGCGATCGACGTGTTCGAGGTGCCGGGGGCCTTCGAGATCCCGCTGCACGCCAAGCGCCTCGCCCAGTCCGGCCGCTACTCGGCGATCGTGGCTTCGGCGCTGGTCGTCGACGGCGGCATCTACCGGCACGATTTCGTCGCGTCCGCGGTGATCGACGGCCTGATGCGGGTGCAACTCGACTCCGACGTGCCGGTGTTCTCGGTGGTGCTGACTCCGCATCATTTCCACGAGCACAGCGAGCACGTGAACTACTACACCGAACATTTCGTGACGAAGGGCGCGGAGGCGGCCCGCGCGCTGGCGACCACACTGAACTCCTTGCGCGCCTTGCCCGTTGACTGAGGCGGAGTCCGGCCGGCATCGGATCGCGGTCCTCGCGGTGCTGGCCGTTTTCTGCGCGGTGATGTGGGCGGCCTGGCTCGGCTGGGACAACGACTACTACTACGCCGATGGCGTCGAGCAGGGGCCGTATCGTCCGGTGCAGGTAATCGGTTGCGGCGCTTGCGTTGTCCTCGCGAGCATCGCCGCGTTCCTGTATCTGCGCCGCCCGACCGCGATCCCGGCGGTTGCCGCCGCCGCGGTGCTCGGCTTCGCGGTGCCGTGGGCGGGCAACGCCGCACAGGATTCCACCGGCCTGTGGGCGGTGGGCCTGATGTTCCTGCTCATCGGCGGCGGGCTGGGCCTGGTTTCGGTACTGGCTGTGGTCCAGTTGATTCGAACCATGGTGCGCTCGGTCCGAAACAAGCGCTAGCGGAACCTATTCGAACTTGGTCAGGCAGGCCCGCTCACCATCGAGCACGCCGTGGCGGAAGGCCTCCAGCCGCTGATAGCCGCTCTTGACGATCTTGCCGTCCACATCGGCGGCGGCGAGTCCGTCGGCCAGCAAGCCGGAGACCGCTTCGTCGAGGTCCTTGGCGGACAGACGCGGATCGCTGTTGGGCGCACTGAGTTTCGTGGTGAAGGCCCCGCTCAAGCAGACGGTGCGCAGCCCGGCGGTTTCCGCGCCGGTAAGCCCTAGTCGGCGATCATGCTGCACCGCGAGCATGTAGCGGGAGATGAAGACGATGAAAGCGTTGTAGTCGCCGTCCACGTCGGCGGACAGAACGTCCTCCGCGTTCTGCTTCTCGCCTCGTTCGGCCAGTGCGACGACGTCGGTACCTATGGTATTCGAACTGGGACAGTACGAAACCGGCTCGGTGGGACTGACTTTCGCGCAATCGCGCACCACGCCCCGGTAGTCGAACACCGGCGGCTTCGACACCGGGAAGGCCTTGGACAGGGCTTGCGCGACGCTGGCCAGCGACTCCCGGTCGATCGGGAGCTGTCTCTGCTCCTCGTCCTCGAACTCGAAGGAGGTGGGCAGGCTGCCGCGCCGCTTGTTCAGCTCGGACCGGTTGATCTGCTTGCACGCACTCGCACCGTCGGTATAGCCGAGCTGTACCGCGGTCACGCGTTCGAACGCGGAGCCGTGCATGTTCTGCTTGCTGCCAGGGTCGGTGTCGCGCACCGCGATGGTGGCCCCGAGCACACCGTCGAGGCCGTCGGTCAGGTTCATGGTGAAATGCGGCGAATCGCCCTCGGCCACATGGCGGAGGAAGACACCGGCAAGGCAGTCGGCCTGCTGCTCCTGCACCAGGGTGTTGGTGAAGAATCCCGCGATTTTGGCTTGGCCCTGGATGGCGTGCCCGTATTCGTGAGCCAGCACCATGACGATGGCCAGCGAGTTGTATTTCTGCTCCAGGAGGGGGAACAAGATTCCTCGGTCCCAGCCGATGGTGTGGTCGAGGCCGCAGTAGGCCGCGTTCACCAGTTGGTAAGTCGAAGATCTACAGAAGGTGGGCGAACTTTGCTTGGCGGCCTTGGCATCCCAGGAAACGTATGCGGTGACCGGCTGGAAGATTCCGGGGAAGGTCTTGGCGTACTCGGATTTCCAGAACGCTTCGATATCGGCGATGGCGTTGAGTGCGAGTTTGTCGACCGCTCCCCCGTCGCTGTTCTCCGCCCGCAGCGCGGTGTCCGGGACGCCTTCGCGTGGGCCACTCGGACCCTCCGCTTTCGCGGCGCCCGCCAGCACCCACGGATTCCCGGAGTCCGAAACCCCTTTTCCCGTAGCGTTATTCACTACCTCCGCGCATCCGGACAGTGCGGCCCCCACCGCCAGCACCACCGCGACCACGCCGAAACGCCAGAGTCTCATGTGACGTACCTCCCGGTTACACCGCAGAGCTGTTCCCGGGCCACCCGCCGAGCGTTCTCATCGTAATCGCCGGAACCCGAAGCAGGGCGGTGAACCGGTCAGGCGTTCATGCGCAGATGGGCCAGCAGCGCGCGGTGGTCCGAACCGGGGATGGACAGGGATCGGAGGTCCTCGGCGGTGCCGTCGGCGACCAGGATGTGGTCGATGCCCAGAACCGGACCCCAGCGCTCGCTGTCCGGCCAGGTGAGCATGGGCCCGGCGCCGACGAGATCGGCGGCCGAATCGTAGCGCCCGGCCACCAGGGCGCGGAAGGCGGCGTGGTCGCGGGTGGCGTTGAAGTCCGCGCCGACGATCGCGGGTCCGGTTCGGGCATCGAGGATTTCGCGGATCCGCGGCATTTCCCAGCTCCACGCCGCGAAGTTCAGGTTCGGCGGGATCGGGTGCAGGGCGAACACCGCGATATCGCCGCGCTCGGGATGCTCCATGGTCGCGCCGAGGTTGTTGATCTGGAAGCCGTCGAACCGCTGGGTGTCGCGCAACGGATACCGGCTGTAGATGCCGGTACCGCCGCCGCCGGGGCCGGGAATCAGGAACTGGTGCGGCAGCTCGTCGCTGATTCCCGCCGCCGCGAAGCGATCGACCGCCTCCTGCGTCAGCTCGTCCACCGTCAGCAGGTCGACCCGCTCGTCGCGCACTGTGCGCACCACAGCGCCGATGTCGGCACCGCCGAAGAGGATATTCGATTGCAGCACAGTTATTCTCGGCCCCGAGGCGGCGTGTCCGTTCGGCACGAAGATCGGCAGCTGCGTCCACAACGCCACCGCCACCACAACTCCCGCGAACGCCGCGCTCCGCCAGCCCCGTGCGATCAATACCAGCACCAAACCCAGCAGCGCACCGACCATCAGATATGACGCCCCCGAGGCCCCCAGTACGAACAGCTCCCAGCGCCACGATCCCAAGTGCAGCACTACCCCGGCGATTCCCGCGAGCACGGCGGCCCACCCCACCCCGAGCAGCGCCCGGTCCAACCATTTACGCATCCCTGCACCCTATGCGGCCGAGATGGACCAGCCGCGCGGCCCTTGTGCGGATTCGGTGTAGAACCGCTCAGGACGCCGTCGTGCGCGGTCCCGGCACCACGGCATAGCCCGAGGGCTGTTGCAGCACAAGGAGATCCGCGTGCGGCCGGGACGGATCCTCCGCGAAGTGCGCGCGCTCCTCCGCGGTCCACTCGTCCCAGAACGCCGCCAGCGCGTCCCCGTCCCGCTGCCGCCCGCGCGCCCAGGCCTCCTCGGCCGCGCACTCCATCCACAACAGCCGCGCCAGCTGCGGCCGCAAGCTTCGCCGCCCGGCTCCGACCCCCTCGACCAGCACCACCGGCTCCGCCAGCAACGCCCGCTCGCCGCCGAATTCGCACCGCTCCCAGTCATAGGCCCGATAGAAGGCCGTGTGTCCCCACTTGAACGGCGTCAGCACCTGTTCCCGCAACCGATCGGTCCATTGGAAGAACTCGCTGTGCGTAGCCAGGTCGTCCAAGTGCAGCACCGGAGCACCGCCGAGCGCCTCGGCCAGCCGTGCGGCGAATGTGCTCTTACCGGCCCCCGCGTGCCCGTCCACCCCCACCAAGCGGACCCGCCCACACGACGGCGGCAACGCCCGCAATGTCTGCGCGAGCTCACTCAGCTCAGAGTTTTCCTTGGGTAGGAGGGGATCCATACCGGCCACTCTAGGTGTGCGACTCCGATTGGCCGAACCGCGACGCGGCCCCAATCCCGTCGCGCCACGCGGGCCCCGCGCGTCGCTTCGCGGCCTGACCGGCTACTCGCCGCCGAAGACGCGTTCCACCACCGCTTTCGCGCGGCGGGTGACGCGCATGTAGTTGTCGAGGAACTCGCTGCCGTCATCGTTCGGCCAGCCCGCGACGCGCGCGACCGCGGAGAGCAGCCGGCCCGGGGCCGGAAGCTGATCGGCGGGTTTGCCGCGGACCAGGACCAGGGCATTGCGCGCCTTGGTAGCGGTCAGCCAGGCGTCGCGCAGCAGGGCCACGTCGGCGGGCTCCAGCAGTTCGGCTTCCTCGATGACCTCGAGGCAGTCCAGCGTGGACGTGTTGTGCAAGCCCGGGATCTGGTGGGCGTGCCGGAGCTGGAGCAGCTGAACGGTCCACTCGATGTCGGCGAGACCGCCGCGGCCGAGTTTGGTGTGCGTGGCCGGGTTGGCGCCGCGCGGCAGCCGTTCGGCATCGATGCGGGCCTTGATCCGGCGGATTTCGCGGACCGCTTCCGCCGAGACGCCGCCCACCGGGTAGCGGACCTTGTCGATGGTGCGCAGGAATCGAACGCCGAGCGCGTCGTCGCCGGCGACCTGGTGCGCACGCAGCAGGGCCTGCATCTCCCAGGGCTGAGCCCACTGCTCGTAGTAGGCGGCATAGGCGGCGAGCGTGCGGACCAGAGCACCGTTGCGGCCCTCCGGGCGCAGCCCCGCGTCCACGTGCAGCGGCGGGTCGGTGCTCGGCGCGCCCAACAGCCGCTGCACCTTCTCGGCGACCGAGATGGACCACTTCACGGCTTTGGTCTCGTCGACGCCGGGCCGCGGATCGCAGACGAACAGGACGTCGGCGTCGGAACCGTAGCCGAGTTCCATGCCGCCGAGGCGGCCCATGCCGATCACCGCGAAGTCGGCGGGCGCGGGTTCGCCGAGTTCGGCTTCGCTGGCCCGGATCACCGCCAGCAGCGCGGCTTCCAGCGTGGCGACCCATACCGCGGACAACGCCCGGCACACCTGCCGCACATCGAGCATGCCGAGCAGGTCGGCCGAAGCGACGCGGGCCAATTCGTGGCGACGCAGCGAACGGGCCGCCGCGACAGCGCGTTTGGAGTCGTCGTAGCGAGCGGCGGCGGTGAGAATGCCGCGCGCGACATCTTCGGGCTGCTGACTCAACAGCAGCGGACCGCTGGGCCCGTCGGCGTACATGCGGATCGTGTCGGGCGCGTTGATCAGCAGGTCGGGCAGGTACTCCGAGGACCCGAGCACGATCATCAGGCGCTGCGCGATCGCGCCTTCGTCGCGCAGTTCCCGCAGGAACCAGATCTGGTCGTCGAGCCCTTCCGACACCCGCCGGTAGGCGAGCAGGCCGGCGTCGGGATTCGGTGTCTCCCCGAGCCATTCGAGCAATGTCGGCAGTAGCAGCGCCTGGATCCGGCCCTTGCGCGACACCCCGCCGGTGAGCGCTTTCAGATGTCCGAGCGCGTGCTCCGGGGAGGTGTAACCGAGCGCCTTCAACTGGCGGACCGCGGCGCTCGGACTCAGTCGCAGCGCGTCCGAATCCAGCCGGGCCACCGAGTCCAGCAGCGGCCGGTAGAAGAGCTTGGCGTGTAATCGCCTGACCCGCACGGCATTCCGCCGGATCTCGGCGCCGAGCACGCCGACCGCGTCCTGGCGGCCGTCGGGCCGGATATGCGCGGCGCGCGCCAGCCAGCGCATGCCTTCCTCGTCGTCGGCGGCGGGCAGCGTATGCGTGCGCTTCAAGCGCTGCAACTGCAAGCGGTGCTCGAGCAGCCGCAGGAACTCATAGGACGCGGTGAGGTTCGCGGCGTCGTCGCGACCGACGTACCCACCGGCCGCCAGCGCCGTCAACGCCTCGACGGTGCCCTGCACGTGCAGCGTGTCGTCGACCCGCCCGTGCACCAATTGCAGGAGCTGGACCGCGAATTCGACGTCACGCAGGCTGCCGTGCCCGAGCTTCAGTTCCCGTTCCCGCAGGTCGGCGGGCACCAGATCTTCCACTCGCCGCCGCATCGCCTGCACGTCGGCGACGAAATCCGCACGCTCGGAGGCATTCCAGACCATCGGCATCAACGCGTCGCGATAGGCCAGGCCGAGATCCAGGTCGCCGGTCATCGGCCGGTTCTTCAGCAGCGCCTGGAATTCCCAGGTCCGCGCCCACCGCTTGTAGTACGCGACATGCGATTCCAGCGTCCGGACCAGCGCGCCCGCTTTGCCTTCGGGCCGCAGCGCCGCGTCGACCTCGAAGAAGGCCTGGCTGCCCACGCTCATCATCTCCGCGGCCAGCCGGGTAGCGGTGGCGTCGGCGGGTTCGGCGACGAACACCACGTCGACATCGCTGACATAATTCAGTTCGCACGCGCCGCTCTTGCCCATGGCGATCACCGCCAGGCGCACCGGGCACGGGCCGTCCTTGCAGACGCGCGCCACCGCGACCGACAGCGCCGCCGTCAACGCCGCGTCGGCCAGGGCCGTGAGGTGTTTGCCCACCACCTGATACGGCAGCACCGGCTCGTTCTCCACGGTGGCCGCCAAGTCCAGCGCTGCCAGGAACATCAACTGATCGCGGTAGCGCCGGCGCAGCAACGACACCGTCTCCGGCCCGGTGATCCCGGCGCGGTACAGCATCGGGCCCGCGTGCGGCCCCTCCTCCGGCACCGCCTCGACCGCGGCGAGCAGATCGGCGATCAACTCGTCCCGGTCCGGCAAGTTCTTGCGCCGCAGCAACTTCCACGCCGACGGCTCCGCCACCAGATGATCGGCGAACGCGCTCGACGAGCCGATCAGCGCGAACAGCCTGCCGCGCAACGAGGTATCGGTGCGCAGCAGCGAATCGAGTTCGGCCCAGTCACCATCCAGCGCCTCACGCAACCGGATCAGTGTGCACAGCGCCAGGTCGGCGTCGGGCGCCCGCGACAGCGCCCACAGCACCGGGATGCTGTCGACATTGTCCCAAGCCAGCTCACGCAACGACTCGGCGGCGTTCGGCTCGAGCAACCCGAGCCGGCCGACACCGGGGACAGCTGAGCGCGCAGTCGGGGGCCGAACCATAGTTCCCAACTTAGTTGTCTCGACAACGCTTTCCAGCGCGGGGCACGGAAAGACACGCAAACGGTACTTTGCGGGCCAGGACTACAAACCGAGGTATTCCTTGAGCTCGTACGGCGTGACCTGGCTGCGGTAATCGGCCCATTCCCGGCGCTTGTTGCGCAGGAAGAAGTCGAACACATGCTCGCCCAACGTCTCCGCCACCAGCTCGGAACGCTCCATCGCCTGCAGCGCCTCGTCCAGGGTGCCCGGCAGTTCCCGGAAGCCCATCGCGCGGCGCTCCGCCGTGGTCAGCGACCAGACGTCGTCCTCGGCCTCCGGCGGGAGCGTGTACCCCTTCTCGATACCGCGCAGACCGGCCGCGAGCAGCACCGCGAAGGTCAGGTACGGGTTGCAGGCCGAATCGGGGCTGCGGATCTCGACGCGGCGCGAGGAGGACTTGTTCGGCGTGTACATCGGCACGCGCACCAGCGCGGAACGGTTCGACCGGCCCCACGAGGCGGCGGTCGGGGCCTCGCCACCGTGGATCAGGCGCTTGTAGGAGTTCACCCACTGGTTGGTGATCGCCGAGATCTCCGGGGCGTGCTCCAGGATGCCCGCGATGAACGCGCGGGCGGTGCCGGAGAGGTTGTCCGGATCGTCGGGATCGGCGAAGGCGTTGGCCTCACCCTCGAACAGGCTCATGTGGGTGTGCATCGCCGAGCCGGGGTACTCCGCGAACGGCTTGGGCATGAAGGTGGCCCGCACGCCCTCGTCGATGGCCACTTCCTTGATCAGGTAGCGGAAGGTCATCACGTTGTCGGCCATGGACAGCGCGTCGGCGTAGCGCAGGTCGATCTCCTGCTGGCCCGGGGCGCCCTCGTGGTGGCTGAACTCCACCGAGATACCCATGGACTCCAGCGCGTCGATCGCGTGCCGGCGGAAGTTCGGCGCGGAATCGTGTACGGCCTGATCGAAGAAGCCGCCGCGGTCGGCCGGGACGGGCTTGGAGCCGTCCTGCGGGCTGTTCTCCAGCAGGAAGAATTCGATCTCCGGGTGCACGTAGCAGCTGAACCCGACATCGCCGGCCTTGTTGAGCTGACGGCGCAGCACGTGGCGCGGGTCGGCCCAGGACGGCGAGCCGTCGGGCATGGTGATGTCGCAGAACATGCGCGCCGAGTGCTGATGGCCCTTGGAAGTCGCCCACGGCAGCACCTGGAACGTCGACGGATCCGGCCGCGCGACCATGTCGGCCTCCGACACGCGGGCGAAGCCCTCGATGGCCGAGCCATCGAACCCGATGCCCTCCTCGAACGCCCCCTCGAGCTCGGCCGGAGCGATCGCGACGGACTTCAGATAACCCAAGACGTCGGTGAACCAGAGCCGCACGAAGCGGATGTCCCGTTCTTCGAGCGTCCGCAGCACGAATTCCTTCTGGCGATCCATGTCCGCGAGCGTAGGCACCTGGCGTTAAATCCGTGTTACGTCAGCGCTGAAGATTGCGAACGGCGTGGTTTTGCCGGAAAGGCGAGATCCCACCGGCGTGTCCGCGACGGTGGGATCTCGGGTCAGATCAGGCGATGTCAGGGCCGTGGATAGGCCTGGAACAACTGCCACATACGGTTCATCATCTCGGTGCGTCGCGCGCCGGTCGGCCACTGATGGCTACCGCCGTTGTAGACCCGCCACAGCGTCTGGGTTCCGGCATCGCAGCTCCAGCGGTTGGAGTCCTTGACGTCGGTGCCGCCGTCGTTCTGCTCGTTACCGCACGGGCGGTTCTCCCAGTTCCAGTACATGAGGTGGCCGTAGGCGACGGGCTCGAGCACCGTGGTGTCGCCGGCCGAGGCGAAGACGCCCCAGGAGATCGCGCGCGACGGATTGCAGCCGGTCGGCGGCGGCGCGGGCGCGTACACCGCGCCCGAGGCGAAGAAGCCCGCCTGGACACACCCGGCGCGCGAAGCCATCTGGCCGCCGTTGGAGTGCCCGGAGAGGTGAATGCGCCGTGGGTCCACGCAGTACTTGGCGCGGACGTTCGCCACCACCTTCATGATGTGCGCGACGTCGGTGTCATCGGCGTGCCAGCCCCAGCCCGGTTGCCCGTTGTCCTGGGTCTCACCGTCTTTGCTGCCGCGCGGGTAGACGACGATCGCCTTCTTCTGGTCGACGAACCCGTTCCAGCCCGTCTCCGAGGCGTGGCGCTCGGGGCTGGAGTGGCCGCCGTGGATCGCGACCAGCAGCGGCGCGCCGGCCGCGGAGATCCCGGCGGGCACGTGGATGCGGTAGTACCGGCCGTCGAGAGTGACCTTGTCGTCGTTGACCGGCGTCGTCGAGCACGCGGCGGCCATCCCTTCCGGATCTTCGAAGGTCTCTTCGTCGGCCGCGGCGGGGCCGGCGGTTATCGCGAGTGCGAGGGCCGCGCCGGTCGCGGCCAGTAGCGCGGATAGTCGAGTGGTGAAGGAGGACGTCACAGAAACTCCTTGTGTGCGAACAGGTTTGCGCTCCGAACGCTACTCAGACAGCGCCGTCCGCCGAGGCGGATTTCGGCATCGTTAGGCGACTGAACAGTGCGTCTCGGCCGACCCGTGAGGGGTTCGCACGCCGGCTTGTGACTTCGTAACGGGATCGGCTTACCCTCTGGTATGCCACAGCATAATCAGCTATGCGATAGTTTCAGCTCGACTGACCACAGGTGAGTTGACTGCCCGGTTCCGTCAAGTCCGTCAGATAGGCGATGACCGCGCTGTCCAGGCATTCGTCCCCGGCGACCAGGGCCGCAGTGTGACGGGTGCCCTGAAAGGTGATCAGCGACGCCCCCAGCTGCTGAGCCAGTTCGACACCGGCCTGATAAGGGGTGGCCGGGTCCTCGGTGGTGGACACGACGACCACCTTCGGCAGGCCCCGCACCGAGATCCGGTGCGGTTCGGAGCTGTTCGGCACCGGCCAGAACGCGCACAGTTCCAGGGCGGCCGCGCCGGTGCCCTTGCCGTCGTCGAGAAACGGTGCGGCCTTGCGGTATTCGGCGTCCTGGCGGGAGGCGACGGCCGGATCGGTGATGCGCGGATCGTCGACGCAGCGGATGGCGTTGAAGGCGTCCTGGGTGTTCACGTAGGAACCGTCGTCCTTGCGGCCGTCGTACATATCGGCCAACTGCAACAGAGTGTCGCCGCGACCCGCTCGCAGTTCGGCCAGGCCCGTAAACAGCACGCGCCACAGCGAGTCGGAGTACAGCGCCTGCTGGACGCCGGTGATGGCGTCGCCGTAGGAGAGTCCGCGCGCGTCGGTGGTGGCGGCGGGCTTGTCGCGCAACGGTTCCACCAGGTCGCGGAAACGGGCGACGGCCTGCGCGGGGTCGGCGCCGAGGGGGCAGTCGGGCTGTTTCGCGCAGTCGGCGCTGAAGGCGTCGAAGGCTTTCTGGAAACCGGCGGCCTGCCGCAGCGATTCCTCGACCGGGTCCTGGGAGGAATCGATGGCGCCGTCCAGAACTAGCGCGCGCACGCGGTCGGGGTATTTCTCGGCATAGGCCGAACCAAGTTTGGTGCCGTACGAGTAACCGAGATAGTTGAGCTTCGGGTCGCCGAGCACCGCGCGGATGATATCCATGTCCTGCACCACTTCCCGGGTGCCGACATGCGAAAGCACTTCCGCCCCGGTCCGTTCCACGCACTTGCCGACGTATTCCCTGTTCTCCGCCTCTTGTTCGGCGATACCCTCCGGCGTGTTGTCCACCGGCGGCTCGGCGCGCTCGGCGTCCGCTTCCCTGGGGTTCAGGCAGGCGATCGACGGTGTCGAAGAACCCACACCCCGCGGATCGAACCCGACCCGATCGAACCGTTCCGCCAGCGGCGACCCGCCCGCCAAGCTCACGATCGAGAGCCCGGACACGCCGGGACCACCCGGATTCAGCAGCAGCGACCCGATCTTTTTGCCGGAAGCCGGGATTCGAGACAACGCGATCTGGGCGGTCGCCCCCTCGGGTTTCGCGTAGTCCACGGGCACGGTGACCTTCGCGCATTCGGCGGCGGGCGGCAGCCGTTCGCCGCTGATGTCGGCGCACGACCCCCACCGCACCGTTTGCGCGTAAAACTTCTCCAGCGCCACCGGAGTCGCCGGCATCGGCGCACTGGGCTTCGCGTCCTCCTGTGCCGAGCACCCGCTCGCGATCGATGCCAGCACCGCCATACCCAGCACGCCCCGTCGCAAGCCCATGGGCACGATCCTGCCAGTACCACCGGACTCAGCCGTCCCCGGGCAAACCGGGGTACCCGGGCGGTGTGATCGATCGCACCGGAGAGGACTCTTATTCACCGTTGGACGACGGTGGCAGACTGGAGGAGTCAGAAGACCCGGGGACCCGGCATGGGCCTCGAGGCGACACCCAACGAAGGGACGATGATGTCCGTATCCGATTCGGAAACCCCTGCCTACGGCGCGGCTCCGGCCGAACCGAAGAAGCGGCGCAAGACCCGCGTCACCCATCTACAGCAGATGAAGGCCGACGGCGAGAAGTGGGCCATGCTCACCGCCTACGACTACTCCTCGGCTCGTCTCTTCGAAGAAGCCGGCATTCCCGTGCTGCTGGTCGGCGACTCGGCGGCCAACGTGGTCTATGGCTACGACACCACCGTGCCGATCACCGTCGACGAGCTGATCCCGCTGGTCCGCGGCGTGGTCCGGGGCGCGCCGAACGCACTGGTGGTGGCCGATCTGCCGTTCGGCACCTACGAGGCCTCCCCCGCGCAGGCGCTGGCCACCGCGACCCGGTTCATGAAAGAGGGCCAGGCGCACGCGGTGAAGCTGGAGGGTGGCGAGCGCGTGGCCGAGCAGATCGCGCTGATCACCGCGGCCGGCATCCCGGTCATGGCGCACGTCGGATTCACTCCGCAGAGCGTGAACACGCTCGGTGGTTTCCGGGTGCAGGGCCGGGGCGACGCCGCCGAACAGCTCATCCACGACGCGATGGCCGTCCAGGAGGCGGGCGCGTTCGCCGTGGTGATGGAGATGGTGCCCGCCGAGATCGCCGGTCAGGTCACGCACAAGCTGACCATTCCGACCGTCGGCATCGGCGCCGGCCCGGATTGCGACGCCCAGGTGCTGGTCTGGCAGGACATGGCCGGTTACACCAGCGGTAAGACGGCGAAGTTCGTCAAGCGGTTCGCCAGCATCGGCCTGGATCTGCGGACGGCCGCCGCCAACTACGCCGACGAGGTCCGCCGCGGGACCTTCCCCGGCCCGGAGCACAGCTTCTGAGCCCAGTCGGCCAGGGGGACATGACCGTGCCGTCTATCACGGTCATGTCCCTTTTCTCATCGATACCCACCGGGTTCCACCGGAGCGGCCGCAGCGAGCAGTGGCAGACTCGTGGGCGATAAACCGACACGAGTTACGAGGTATCGAATGCCGCAGAGCCGTTGGATTTCACGCAGCACCCTGCTGGTGGCGGGATTGTGCACCGCCGCTGCGCTGACCGCCTGCACCACCACGGGCGACCCGCAGTCAGCCGGGACCTCCGCGCCCACCACCTCCTCGGCGCAGGGATCGAAGACGACGGCCGCGCCGACCACCACGCTGGAGATCTCCGATGCGAGCGCCACGCAGTTGTGTGAGCTGATCAAGCCGGAGTTGTCCAACTGGCGGGTGCAGGGGCCGACGCTCGGCAAGATCGGGTTGAACGCGCTGGTGCACCAGTGGGGCCTGCAGCAGGGCGGCATCAACGGCCATATCCTGCACGACAAGTCGATCCTCGACACGGTCACCACGAAGTCCTGTCCCGATGTCCGCCAGCAGGCCATCGAGGCTTTGGAACTGCCGAATCTCGCCGCGGGGATCGCCTTCTGATGACGCGGCGCACCCTCTACCCCGCGATCGAGCCTTTCGACACCGGCATGCTCGATGTCGACGACGGGCAGTCCATCTACTGGGAGGTCAGCGGCAACCCCGCGGGAAAGCCGGTGGTGTTCCTGCACGGCGGCCCCGGCGGCGGCACCGAACCCAACTACCGCCGCTTCTTCGACCCGGCCGCCTACCGCATCGTGCTGTTCGATCAGCGCGGATGCGGCCGCAGCACACCGCATATCGCCGACGGCGCGGGCTTGGAGAACAACACCACGCCGCACCTGATCGCCGATATCGAGGCGCTGCGAACGCATTTGGGAATCGACCGCTGGCAGGTGTTCGGCGGATCGTGGGGTTCCACCCTCGCCCTCGCCTACGCGCAACAGCATTCCGAGCGGGTCACCGAACTGGTGCTGCGTGGCATATTCCTGTTGCGGCGCAAGGAGATCGACTGGTACTACAACGGGGCCGCGGGCAATCTGTACCCGGACCTGTGGGAGAAGTTTCTCGCTCCGGTGCCCGCCGAGGAACGCGCCGGCGATCTGGTCGAGGTCTACCACCGGCTGCTGCACTCCCCCGACCCCGAGGTCGCGACCGCCGCCGCCATCGCCTGGACCACTTGGGAAGGTGCGACCGCGTCCCTGCTGCCGAACCCGGATCGGGTCGCCGAGTTCGGTGACCCCCGGTTCGCGCTCGCCTTCGCGCGTATCGAGAACCACTATTTCCGGCACGGCGGTTTCCTCGACGAGGGCCAACTACTGCGCGACATCGCTAAGATCACGCATATCCCAGTGGTGATCGTGCAGGGCCGCTACGACGTCGTCTGCCCGGCGGTCAGTGCGTGGGACCTGCACCGCGCCTGGCCCGGTTCGGTACTGCACATCGTCGACGACGCGGGGCACGCCTCGAACGAACCCGGCATCGTCGACCGATTGGTCGAGGCGACAGACGGCTTCGCGAAAGTGAGTTGAGCGCATGGAGGTCAGCGCCGGTACGGCATTCATCGCGGCCCTGTCCAGCGATATCGACCGGCTGCTGGCCGCCGAACCCGAAGTCCGTTCCGACGCGGACGATTCGGTGCACCAGATGCGGGTGGCCACTCGCCGCCTGCGCAGCGTGCTGCGCTCCTACCGCATGCTGCTGCCCCGCGATCAGGCCGACGAGATCCGGCAAGAACTCAAGTGGCTCGCGAGCCTGCTCGGCGTGGCCCGCGACGCCGAGGTCCGGGCCGACCGCTTCGCGAAGCTGCTGGCCGAGCATGCCGAGGCGTTCACCGGCACCGCCGAAATCGACACTGTCACAGGGAAAACGGTGGACGCTCCGGCTGAGTCCGCCAGCGATGACAGCACCCGCGTCGCCGCGCCCATCGCCACCGCCGACGACCTCGCGGAGATCACCGCGCGCCTGGTGACCGCCGAACACGCCCGCTACGACGGCGCCCACGCCCAAATCCTCGCCGCCCTCGACAGCGACCGCTACCGCACCTTGCGAAACACGTTGTCCAGCTGGAAATCCGAGCTTCCGCTGCGCCCCTCCCGCGCCGCCGTCCCCGCCGCCGACTTCTTCCGCGTGGTCCTGCGACGCGACCACGAACGCATCGAAGCCTTCCTCCGCGCCGAACCCAGCACGGCCCCGGACGACCGCATCGAAATGCTGCACGACATCCGTAAAAGCGCCAAACGCCTGCGCTACTCCTGCGAAGCCGCCGCCGAGGTGCTGGGCGAGGAAGCCACCGGCCTGGGACACCACGCCAAGCACCTGCAATCTGTCCTCGGCGATCACCGCGACGCCATCGAATCGCATGCGGCGATCGTCGCCCGCGCCGCCGAAGCCGAAGCGGCAGGCGAGAACTCGGCGCTCTATCACCTACTGGCGGCAGCCGAAGACCGGGCGGCGCACGATGAACTCGAGCGGTACCCGGCGGCCGCCGAGGCTTTGATCACCCGAACGTCACAACCGGCCTCTTAGCGCGCCCAACAGCCGTCTGCGCAGCCGCTTAGGTATCCGGTGTGTCGTCTCTGGCGTTCGAGACCAACGGGTTGCCGCGACCTTCCGCCACGGTGTCGCAGCTAGCCGATGCCGAGGATGCGTGTGGTCAACGCCAGGACGCCGTCCCGATGGCGTTGCCGAGAGATCATGTCGGTGAATTCCGGACGCATGCCGGCAAAGATCGCCATGGTGAGAAATTCCGCGTCGGCGTCCGGGTCGACCTGCGAGATCAACTCCGTGAGCAGTGCACGCCAGGGCGCCCAGGTTTCCGCTTGACAGCCATCGGGCAGGATGCGCACCAGCGGTTGCAATTCGACGACGGTGAGGTCGAACACCGCGCTCACGAACGCCAGTATCCGCTCACCCACCGGCACGGACGCATTCCCGGCCAGTTCGCGCACGGTTGCCCAGGCCCGGCTGGTCCGGTCGTCGAACAGCGCGCGGACGAGTCCTTCGCGATCGGTGAATCGGCGGAACAGGGTGCCTTTGCCGACGCCGGCGGCTGCCGCGATGTCGTCCATGGAGACGTTGTCGAGCTTGTCCTCGCAGATCAGGCGCCCGGCGACGGCGAGGATGGTGGCCCGATTGCGTTCGGCGTCGGCGCGCATGCCGGGAATCCTCCTCTTGACAAAGACGGACTGTCGGTCCGTATCATATCGCCTATTAATCGGACCGTTAGTCCGTTTTGAGAGGTGGAGTCCCATGCGTGCAGTCCGCTACCACGAGTACGGTGCCCCGGAGGTCCTGCGGGCCGAGGAAGTCGACGATCCCACGCCGGGCGCGGACGAGGTCCTCGTCCAGACGACGGCGACCGGAGTCAACTACTTCGAGGTGCAGGTACGTGCCGGAGTGGTTCCCGACCCGCTCGGCCAACCATTGCCGCACACACCGGGTATCGAAGTAGCCGGGACAGTGGTCGCGGTCGGCCCCGGTGTCGACTCCGGCCGGATCGGCGAGCGGGTCGTCGGCACCGTCGCTTCCGGCAGCTACGCCGAGCTGGTGGTCGTCCCGGCAGCGGCCGCCATCCCGCTCGACGAGCGCCTGGGCGAGCATCAGGCGCTCGCGTTGCTCGGGCAGGGCGCGACAGCGGTAGGAGTAATCGAAGCGGCGGACATCGCACCCGGGGATACGGTTCTGGTCGAGGCGGCGGGCGGCGGAATCGGAACCCTGCTGGTCCAGTTGGCCAAACGGGCAGGCGCCCGGGTCGTAGCCGGTGCGAGCGGAACCGCGAAGCGGCAGTTGGCCGCCGACCTCGGCGCCGACGTGACCGTGGATTACACCCGACCGGGCTGGACCGAGGCGGTGGGTCCGGTGTCGGTTGTGCTCGAGACAGTGGGCGGGCAGACGGCCCGCGAGGCTTACAGCCTGCTCGCCGGGTCCCGGGCGCGGATGGTGATTTTCGGCTCGGCCAGTGGTGTGCCGGTCGAGATCACCTCGCAGCAGCTGCTTCCGGTCGGTGCCGCACTGATTCCGTTCAGCCTCGGCTATCGCCCGGAACGCTGGTCCGAGTTCGCTCGCCGAGCCGAGGAGTTGACCGTGCGGGGTGAACTCACGCCGGTCATCGGGACGGTCCTGCCGCTGGCCGAGGCGGCAGCCGCGCATCGCGCGTTCGAGACCCGCACGGCGATCGGCAAGACCATCCTCACTGCCTGACCCGCGAAACGACATCCGTTGCCCGCCAAGCGATCTGTGGTGCGACAGCCCGCGATCGACCGTTCAGGCCGGGTAGGTGAAGGCGATCTTGCGGGTAGTGGGGTCGGCGGAGGTCAGGAGGACGCGCACCGTGCTGCCCTCTGGGGGTTGGCCGGCGCAGGGGCCGAGGACGGGTGGGTCGGCGATGAAGATCTCGGCGGGACGGTTGCCGTTGGCTTCGCGGATCACCACCGCCTCGAAGGCCTGGCCTACGCGCTCGGACAGGAGGGTCGACTCGGTGAGGTCGATGCAGGCGCGTTCAATCTTGTTCGCCATGGCGTCGGTCCGGCGGAGTGTGCTCACCACGTCGGCGAGACCGTCGCGAACCCACTGCGGCACTTCGGTTCTCGCGGAGCGGGCGAGGCAGATCTCGGTCGCGAATCGGTCACCGAGGCGACGCAGCGGGGCGGTGACATGCGCGTATGGGGCACCGATAGCGCTGTGCTGCAACAGGTCTGGTCGTCGGGTATCCGCATCGGCGGACTCGGAGCTCACCTGTCCGTTCGCACGGGCCGTCTCCTGCGTCGTGCCGGTGTCGCCGTTCAGCACCGTGTAGCCCGCGCCGCGCAACAAGCCGGTGGCCTCGGACATGAGTACCAGTGCCGCAGGCGTATTCGGATCCAGCATGGCCAGCATCCGCCCGACCGACTGGTCCGCGGGCCAGTCCACACCCACCGCGGCCGCGGTGCGGCGCATTGCCGCGATGGCGGATTCCGCCGGTGGCGGCATGGTCCGGAGCAGGGCGATCACCTCACCGGATTCCTTGCCCGCCAGCATGATCCGAGCGGCGATCATCCCGGTCAGCAGCGATATCTGTTCATTCCAGTCGTCGGCGGCGGTGCGGGGTTCCACGATGAGTTGCCAATGCCCGTCGGTCCCCTCGTGCCGGATGATGCTCTGCGACGGCAAGCGCAGGCCGATCGCCCCGCGCGCCAGACCGGCTTCGATGCGCCGCCGACCGAATTCCGGCAGGGCCGCGATCGACGGGTGCAGGCGGCCCGCGTCGGCGTCGGCTTGGACGCCCGCGTAGTCCAGGCGGGCGCGGGAGCGGATCAGCGCCCGCTCGACCGCGTATGTCAAAGGCTCCCCGGCGCCGTCACATTCGATGGTCCACAGCACGGCGGGGCGGGTCTGGTCGGGCAGCAGGCTGGCCGAGCCCTCGGACAGCTCCGGCGGATGCAGCGGCACGGTGCCGTCGGGTAGGTAGAAGGTTTGCCCCCGCGCACCCGATTCGCGCGCGAGAGCGCCGGCGGGGTCGATCACCGCGGCTACGTCGGCGATCGCATAGTGCACGATGAAGCCGGTGCCGGTGCGTTCCAGATGAACCGCTTGATCGAGGTCCATGGCGCCGGGCGGGTCGATCGTCACGAATTCGAGATCGGTGCGATCGATCCGAAAGCCCGCGAACGCGTCGGACGCGTCGCGGGCTTCCGCGGTGGCCTCGGCGGGATACGCCGAGGCCAAACCGAATTCGGATCTGATGGCTCCGAAATCAACCGGAGCCGAGACAATCCGCTGGTGCAGTTCCACAGTGTGAGAGCCGCTCGCTACTACTGCAGCGCCAGCATGGTGCCGTTCAGCTCATTGAGCGGACCGAACACGGTGAAGGTGACCCGGCCGTTCGGTACCGCGGCGGACACCTCGGCCGCGGCGTCGAGCGCCTGGCCGAAGGACGCCGCCGACGGATGCGGCAGACCGGCGAGGGCCAGTCCGACGTTGGACTGACTGACCCACTGGGTATCCGCAGGGCTGAGGTCGACCCGCAACCCACCCGGCAGCGGGGTCACCGCGACCGCGTTGGCGGACCCGGCGCCCAGCACTGCGAAAACCGATGCGGCCCCGGCGATAAGCGCGCCGGCGACCAGTGAACGAACTACCCGCATATGTTTTGAGACCTGCTTCCTGCACTCGGAGAATGAAAAGCACCCGTCAGACCACCCCGCAAACGGGTCTTACCAACGGCGACCACTCTATGACGTCGATCACTCGAATGGCCAGCCACCGCCGAAACGCCGTGCCGGACCGGCCAAACGGGCCCCGACTGTTAGGGTTCCCCGGCAATGCGCGCGTTACTCGGCGCGCAGTGCTCGCAAAGTGTCCGTGTACGTCGACAATTGGGAGAAAACGCAGTCATGTCAACGATCCTCTTCGATTACCTGATGCCGGTGCTCGGTCCGGACCAGGCCGCGTACTGGGCCTCGGTCTTCATGAGCAACCCGACCTGACCTCACGGTTTCCGTCCATGCGGTGGCCGCCTCCCGTTAACCGCACGGGAGGCGGCTTTCGCCGGATGCCGCTAGCATCCCGCAGCGTGACCAGAACTACCGCCGCCATCGCGGCCAGCACCACCGTTTTCGCCGCTCTGCTGCTCGCGGGCTGTGGCGGCGAGGACAAGGCGGCCGAGCCCGCCGCGTCGGCCTCCAGTGCCGCCGGGGCCTCCGCCGCTCAGATCATCGACAGTGCCCGCGCCGGTACCTTCGTGGTCAGTTACAAGTCCGCTTTCCCGAAGCTCGCGACGGGCCGCACCGATGCCCAAATCGCCGAAATCCTCACCGAGACGTGCAAAGACGTAAAGGCCGCCAAGTCCGAGGACGCGATCGTGGGCCATATCGTCGAGCTGGCCAAGAATGGTTCGGTCGAGGCTTCGAAGGAAGAGGCGCAGTCGGTCTATCAAATGGCCAAGATCATGTGCGGCTGATTTCGGCCGCAGCGCGAAAACGCCGGTGCTGTTCGGACAGCGCCGGCGTTTCTCGTACTGCTGGCGGGCGAGTTGGCCTGTAAGCCGGATCCTGTCCCCGGCTGACGCCGGGTGACGACCATCCATCTGGACACACCGTTGCCGGGTGCCTCGAGCGGTCCACCCGCAGGCTCGGGCGAGCAGCCCTCGAACACCTGCGCAGCCGCACCGCGAGCGATGCGACCTTCGACCTTGCTCCGGGCGGGGTTTACCTAGCCGCCCCGGTCACCCGGGGCGCTGGTGCGCTCTTACCGCACCGTTTCACCCTTACCGGCTGTTGGGCCGGCGGTCTGTTTTCTGTGGCACTGTCCCGCGGGTCACCCCGGGTTGCCGTTAGCAACCGCCCTGCTCTGTGGAGTCCGGACTTTCCTCGGCGACGGGCGGCGGCACAGCGGTGCCCGTTCCCTTCGCCGCGGTCGCCCGGCCAACTCGTCCGCGTGCCCAGCGTAGCCGGTGTGTAGCGGCCGACCCAACCACGCCGCGTGAGCGGCGGCCGAGCACAGTACGGTAATGGCCCATGGAACGTCTCGAGGTCAGTTTCCCGTCGGGTAACGAGCATTGCGCCGGCTGGCTGTATCCTCCCGCAGGCGTCCCCAAGCCCCGCCCGCTCGTGGTGATGGGGCACGGTCTGGGGGGCACACGGGATATGGGGCTGGACCGCTACGCCCGGCGTTTCGCCGCCGCGGGCATGGCGGTGCTGGTCTTCGACTACCGGCACTTCGGCGCCAGCGCCGGTACACCGCGGCAGGTGATCAGCATTGCCAAGCAGCGCGAGGACTGGCGTAACGCCATCGCCTACGCGCGCACCCTGCGCGGCATCGACAAGACGCGAATCGCGTTGTGGGGCACGTCATTCGGTGGGGGGCACGTACTCTCGGTGGCGCCCGAGGACGACTATCTGGCCGCTGTCGTCGCCCAGGTGCCGTTCACCAGCGGACTGGCCTCCGGGCTGGCGAAGGGACCGATCAGCCTGACCAAAGTCGCCACTCTCGCGACCACCGACCTGCTGCTCGGCCCGATCCGCAGAAAGCCGATTCGGGTGAAGCTGGCGGGGCGCAAGCGCTCGGCCGCGCTGATGTCGGCGTCGGACGTGCCGGAGGGACACGGCCGGCTGGCCGAGGAGAGCCTGACTTATGAACCGAAAGTCGCGGCGCGGTTCGCGTTTTCGGCATTGTTCGACTCGCCGGGCCGGCGCACCAAGGGTTTGAAGGTGCCGGTGTTCTACGCCGTCGCCGACCACGATTCGATCGCTCCGGCCAAGCCGACCTTGAAGGCGGCCGAGCGCACGAAACACGCGGTGGTGAAACGATATCCGGTGGGGCACTTCGACGTGTATTTCGACGATGTCTTCGAACAGGCGGTATACGACCAGACGGAATTCCTGGTTTCGGTGCTGCGGCCCTGATCGCGGGTCAGCGGCGTGCGGTATCGTTGATCGACAATCTCTGCCGGGTGTGCACGCACCCCTGTCGATGGCTCGATGCGCCGCGAAGCATCATTGATATGAATTGTGTTCTCTCCCTGGGGAAGGGCTTTCCCACTCCGCTGTGACGGCCGCGCGGGTCCGTACCCGCCCCGAACTACGCCGCCAGCGCCGCCAACGCGCGCACGGCTGCTGGAACCACATCCTCGCCGCACCGCTGTGGCCCAAGCACGGCGTCAATCTGGGCACTCTGCTGCGCACCTGCGACGCGGTCGGGGCCTGCCTGGTGGTGCCGCGCAAACCGTGGGTGCCCGATGCGCTCGAGCACGGCAACACCCTGCGTAAGCGCCAGTGCGTGCATTGGGTCGACGGACGGGTGGACCGCTGGCTGCAACGTCAGCGATCCGGCGGCTCGGCGATCGTCGGGGTCGAGCTCACCGACGAATCCATCCGGCTCGCCGACCTGCCACCCGCCCGGAAACGCACCATCATGGTGCTGGGTCACGAGTCCGACGGGATTCCGCCGGAGGGGCTCGAATATCTCGATGTGGCAGTGGAGATCCCGATGGTCGGCACCGGGCACAGTCTCAATGTCGCGGTGGCCGGGTCGCTCGTCCTCTACAAACTCGCGGGGCTGTGTTAGATACGCTTGTGGCCGGAACCCGGCTGGTCCCGGCCACAAGCGAAGAGACTAGTCCGGCCAGGTGCCGGTGACGGATTTGTATCCGGTCGCACCAGCCCGGTTCAGGGCGGCCCGGACCAGCCCGAAAATGGCGCCCTGCAACGCCGCGGCAGCCAGAACCTCTTGCCAGCCATGGTCTTTCGCGGTGGCGTCCGGCGCTTCGTCTTCTCCGGTCAGTAGTCCCCACACTTTGCTGAACACCGCGCCCGCGAGTAACCCGCCCAGCACACTGATCAGCATTTCCAGGGGCTTGTACAAAGTACGCATCATCGCCTCCGCAGTCGACGCCAAAGAACTACGCCCGCAAGAACTCCCGCGAGTCCGAGTGCCGGAACGGCTTTGCTCTTCCGGCCGGCCGGCGCGTTCGCCTCCGCGCGCTGCACCAGATCCCGGGCCTTGGTGCGCACGCGATCCACCGCGTCCGTCGCCGTGTAGGCGGCCTGTACCGCCCCGTCATCCGCACGGTGCTTCACCTCGGCCGCTTTATCCCGGGTGGCTCCGGCGAACCCGGGTAGCCGATCGATGTCGGCTGTCGATTTTCGTGGGCTCATACGCCTCTCCTCTTCGTCATGGATTCTTTTGGGCGGTCGGAACCTCTTGGCTCGTCCAAGGATTCTCTCGATGCGTCGGAATCGTCGGTCGCCTCCTGCCGCGGCGGCAGGAACGGCTCCTCATCGGGCGGCATACCTTCCTCGATCCGCCGCCCCCGCGCCAGTTCCGCGTCGAACTCCGCACCGAGCAGCACCGCGATATTCGAGATCCACAGCCAGACCAGGAACACCGCGACACCACCGAGGGAGCCGTAGGTTTTGTTGTATGACCCGAAATTAGCGACGTAGACGGCGAATCCGGCCGAGGCCGCGATCCACACCACGACCGCGAGCACGCTGCCCGGACTGAGCCAGCGGAACCCGGGTTGCTTCGCGTTCGGTGCCACCCAATACAGCATGGCGAACGCCAGACTGATCAAAATCGCCAGCACCGGCCATTTGACAATGTCCCAGGCCATCACACCGGCCGACCCGACACCGAGCCACTGACCCACCCGATCCGCGATACCGCCGGTGGCGACCACCCCCACAGCGCAGACCGCGAGCAACACCACCATGAGCGCGGTCAGGCCCACGCGGACCGGCACCGTCTTCCAGATCGGCCGTCCTTCGTCGACGTCGTAGACCGCGTTCGCGGCCCGCATGAACGCGCCGATGTAGCCGGAGGCCGTCCACAGTGCGGTCAGGAGACCGATGATGGCGAGCGGGCCCGCGATCTGTTGCGAGCCCTGCAGTTCCTTGATGGCGTCGACCAGCAGCGCGGTGGCACTGCCCGCACCCATATCCTCGACGGTCTGGATCAGCGTCTGGGTCTGCGAATCACCCAGCAAACCGAGCAGGGCGGTACAGACGATGATCGCGGGGAAGATCGACAGCATCGAGTAATAGGTGAGCGCCGCTGCCCAGTCCATCAGATTGTCGTCTTGGAATTCGGCGACGGTGCGTCGCAATACGCCCCACCAGGACCGCCACTTCAACTGGGTCGGGCCCACCGACCAATCTGTCGTGGGCCTCTGTTTGTGAGCCAAGCCGCGCATCACGTCACCTCCCGATCGAAGGCCGCAATACCCGTCGCTACCTGCCCCAAACTCTCACGCAGATCACCCCTTTGGCCGCGGCCCGGAAGGCCTCGCCGACAGCAGTACGGTCGCGGCGAGTGCCAGCAGTAGCGACGCCGCGAGGATCTGCACGATCGGCAGGTCGTAATCCGGAGTCAGCACCGCGGTCACGTTGAGCATGGCGTGAAACAAGATCGCCGCGAACACACCGCGTCCGGTGTTGTTGTGCAGCCACACGATGAGCACACGGGCAGCTACCGTCCCGGTGAACCAGCCTGCGATCCAAGCGAATCCGTGGCCTACCTGCATGAGCGGCACCAGATGCCAGAGCGCCCAATAGATCCCGAGCCCGATGCCGGTCCAAGTCGTTCCCCAGCGTTGCCGCAAGGGATCGGTGGCATAGGCGGTCCAGCCCAATTCCTCACAGGCCGCGGCGAACAACGTCGCGACGACCACGAGCGGTACCGCCACCAGCGAGATCGGGATCCGCGTGCCGACCTCGCCCAGCCCCCACGCGATTCCGTATGCACCTGCCGCCACCAGGACCGGCAAGCCCGCCGCGGCGAGATACCACACCTTGCGAGGTGCGGCCGAATAGTCGAATGCCCGACTCAACAACCCGAGAACGCCACCCCGGCCTGCTTCCTGATAGACCAGGATGGCCGCGGCAACCACCGGCACCAGGAACATCACCGCACTGGCGGGCAGGCGCAACGCGCCGATCCGCACACTGTCGACCACAGCGCCCACTACGAAGAACGGCAGCGAAATCGCGGTGACCACAACCAGGAACAGCAGCGGGCGCCGCTCCGGATAGAGCTGAGATTTCATCACGCCAGCTTGCCGCAACCATTCGCGCGAGACTGTGGTGCCAGGACCGCTACACAAGTCACCGCCGCACACGATCTTGGATGCGGCGGTGACCTGGGTGCGGTTACACCGGGCGGAAACCGGCTCCCGGGCCGCCCATTTCGTCCACGGCCGCCAGGATCTGATCGATCGGCGCGAAGTACGCCGGCGAGTGGATCGGGTTGGCGGCGGTGGCACACGGGATGTCGAAGCCGATGCCCGCGAGGCCGGTAAGGCGGCCGAGGTTCATGCCGACCAAACGGTCGCCCACGGTGACCGGGCCGCCGGAATCGCCCGGCTTGGAGCAGGCCTGGTTGAGTGTGGTGATCGGGTCGAGGCTGCCCCAGACCAGACCGCAACCCGGGCCGCTGCTGCGGCCGTTCGAGCAGACGGTGCTGCCCGGCGCCGGACGCGCCCCGATGCCGCTGATGGTGGTCGCGCCGACCGTGCGCACGGGAGTGACGCGCTCCTTGTCGAAGACCAGGACCGCGAAATCCAGACCCGCCCCGTTGTCGGAGTAGGCGACGAGGCCGACCGCACCCGCCCGCAACTGCGTCTCCGAGCCGACCAGCGAACCGGTGGGCGCGCAATGGCCGGCGGTCAGACCGACCAGCCGTCCGGCGTTGTCGTAGCCGATGGCGGCCAGCGAACACGCGCGATTGTTTTCGAAGACCAGCCCCGAGCTCCCGCCCAGCACCACACTCCCCGGATCGGCTTGCGCGGCACCGGCCAGAGCAGCGCCCACACCCGCGATGACGGCAGCAACGGCCGCCGCGCCTCTGAACTTCACGTAGAACTCTTTCTCTAGAAACACCGGCAGGCGTCCGATTTCTCGATCCGCCTGCCACACCCACACATCATGGAGCACCACTCCGACAGGGGTTCGCTCCGCACTGCCTCTCGGTCACGCGCGACCCCGGACAGCGACCGTCAGGCGAGATAGGAAGTGTCGTTGACCAAGCGGACGGAGGCGCCGCCGTCGGGGTAGAACTCGGCGATGGACAGCGAGGCCAAATCCAGATGCAGGCGATAGAGCAGCGACGGTCCGACACCGAGCGCCAATTGCAGCAGCGTCTTGATCGGGGTGACGTGGCTGACGACCACGATGTTCTGTCCGGGGTACGCCGCCACCAAGTCCCGGCGGACGGCTTCGACACGCTCGCGGACCAAGTCGAAGCTCTCCCCGCCCGGTGGGGTCACCGAGGTATCACCGAGCCAGCGGGCATGCCGTTCCGGATCCTGTTGCGACGCTTCGGAAAACGTGAGCCCTTCCCAGTCACCGAAATCGGTTTCGATCAGTCCGTCCAGGACGCGCACCGGGACATCCAACGCGGCCGCGGCCGCCTCGGCGGTTTCGCGGGCCCGCCCGAGCGGCGAGCTGACCACGGCGGCGATACCACCTTTGGCCGCAAGCATTTTCGCGGCTCGCGCGGCCTGCTCCCGGCCCAACGCGGTCAGCGGCGGATTGCCGCGACCCGAATACCTGCGCTGCACCGAGAGTTCCGTCTGCCCGTGCCGCAACAGCAGCATCCGGGTGGGGCGGCCGACGGCTCCGGTCCAACCGGGGCTGGCAGTCGCCGGTTCGGGTGGGTTCACGGCCATTTCGAGTTCGTCGGGATCGGGTGCGTTCACGCCCGTGTCGAGTTCGTCCGGTACAGATGGCGAAACACGGTCGGCCACTGCCGGTTTCGACTCGACCGCCTCGACTGGGCTCGGCGCTGCGGCCGGTGTGCGTCCGGACACCCGGTACTCGTCAGCTGAACCGCTGTGCCCGGCAGCGCGTGCCGCGTGCACCTCATCGATCAGTGGCGCGTCATCCATAGCCTGGTTGGCCAGCCGGTCGGCATACGAATTCTCGGCCCGCGGAATCCATTGAAAGCTCACCCGCTCGAAACCGGCCACCAACCGCCGAGCCCGATCAGCCAGCGGAATCATGGCCGCGTGCTTGACCTTCCAACGCCCGGCCATCTGCTCCACGACCAGCTTGGAGTCCATCCGCACCTCCACGGTGCGCGCCCCCAATTCGGCCGCGGCTTCCAAACCCGCGATCAGCCCGCGATACTCGGCGACATTGTTCGTTGCGACGCCCAGGCTTTCGCGCCGCTCGGCCAGCACAGTCACATGATCGGCGGCGAAAACAACAGCCCCGTAACCCGCCGGCCCAGGATTGCCGCGCGACCCGCCGTCGGCCTCCACGATCACATGCGCGTTGTTCACCAAGCCTCCTCGCCGTCCCATACACCTACCGATGTCGACCCCAGTAGAGCCAACCACAGTCGCCACCACCGACCCGGCACCCACTCCTCGGCCGCGTATCGGACGCTCTCCAGGGCCCGCAGTCACCGGCCGAGCGGCCGCATGAAAAGCCGCACTACCCACCGCAGGTCTGCTGCTTGCGCGCGCTCGGCCCAAGGTTTCGTTGGGCGCGGATCGGGTCAGGGCCGGATTCCTCGGTACACACCGTAATCGCGCCGCACTCCCGGCAATCGGACGCAGGCTAGAGGCCGGATCTCTCGGTCGGCACCATAATCACGCCGCACGTTACTCGCCGGGCAATCGGCCAAGGCACGGGTCAGACTCGAATGCATCTGTCTGCACCACAATCGCAGCGTGCTCCGGCAGTCGGCCCGAAGCGCGGGTCAGATCAGGGGCTGGATTCGTTACGTTCGTACGCCCCATGATCACGCCGCACTCCCGGCAATCCAGCGGAGGCCCGGGTCAGGTCAGAGGCCGGATTCCTTCGTACGCACCATGATCGCGCCGCACTCCGGGCAGCGAACCACCGATTCGGGGGCGGCCTTGGCGATGCGGGCGATCTCGCCGCGGTCCAGTTCGATGCGGCAGGCGCCGCATTTGCGGGCCTGCAAGAGGGCCGCGCCGACGCCGTTCTGGATGCGCTGCTTGTCGTAGACGGTCAGGAGTTCGGCCGGGAACAGCTGCACCAGTGCGGTTCGGTCCTGGTCGCAACGGGCTTGCGCCACATCGAGGTCCGCGAGCGCCTCGTCACGCAGGCGCTGGGCGTCGGACAGTTCCTGTTCGGTCTTGCTGAGGCGCGCGCCGGCGTGGTCATGGTCCGACGCCGAGGCTTCACGGCGCTCCATCACCTCGAGCAGTTCGTCCTCCAGCACCGAACGACGCCGCTCGAGGCTGCCCAGCTCGTGCTGGATCTCCGAAAGCTGCTTAGCGGCAACGTTTCCCGAGCTCAGCATGGCCCGGTCGCGTTCCTCCCGCTTACGGACGGCGTCGACCTCGCCTTCCAGCTTGCGGATATCCCGGTCGAGATCGTCGATCTGGATTTCCACCGCCACCGCGGCGTCCTTGTGCTTGTTCCGCTCCGCCTCCAGCCGCGCCACCTCCTGCTGCTCGGGCAGAACGGTGCGCCGATGCGCGATCCGCGTCAGCTCGGCGTCGACAGCGGCGAGCTGGAGGAGCTTGGCCTGGACCGGTGGTTCGACATTCAACGCGGGGAAACTCCTGAACGCTATGGACGGGTGGGCGGCATCCGGACGCCGCAGGCGGCGAATGCCAAGGCTCCACGGTACCCCGGTGCGAACGGGTTGACGGCCATTGCCCGTGCCCAGCCCGGCCACCCCCGCCCCCGACCAAGCGGCGATCAGCTGCGGGAATGCGTCCGATGCCGGTCAGCGGCCGGATTTCGGTTTACGATCAGCACTGGATCGACTTCTAGGGGGTTAACCGTGGCCTGGTCGCACTGCGCTGACCACAGCGCCCGCAACAGCTGACGTTACGCACCCGCTTCGGCCGAAATACTGGAACCGGGTGCGGGGCGGGTGCGTCATATAGTTACGGAGGGGAACAATCAACGCCTACGCCAGGAGAGACATGCGTATCGCCTACGTCCTACGGACCGTACTGGCTGGAGCCGCTGTGGTGGGGCTGGCTGTTGGGTGCGGGTCGGGGAAGTCTGTGGAGGGGACGGCCCAGCCGACCACCCGGGACATCGACAAGATCGAAGTGTGGAACCCGTGCACACAGCTGACTGACGAAGCTCTGCGGTCCGCGCGGGTAGATCCGACCACAAAGAGCGTTATCACCGACGCTGCGCAGGGGCCGACTTCATGGCGCGCCTGCCAATGGCAGGCGACCGAGCTCCCGTATTTCGTGTCAGTGTTGTCGACCAGTCACACCCAGGATGAGTCCCGCGCGAATCCGAAACTGAAGAATTTCCGTGACGTCACAATCGGACCTCGGAAAGCCCTGATCTACCAGGAGAAATCCGAACCAAGTGCCGATGGATGTTACGTCAGCCTTCCTGCCGAGCAGGGCATGGTCGAGGTAAGAACCGGCAAGCGGCAGACGAAGCCGATAGCGGCGGATCCGTGTGACCTCGCGGTCGGCCATGCAAAGAATCTCGAACCATATCTACCGAAGTAACTAGTTGTGAGCCTACGCTGCCTTGGCTCAACCCAATGGGAGGGAAACCAGTGGGAGATACAGATCTCCAGAGCCAGAAGAACAACTGGCAGACACTAAAGACACAGGGCCTCGCGGGCGAATTCAAAATGGACAGCGATATAGGGGAGGCATTGAGAAAACGCTGTGAAACCTTTGCGACCGCGCTCGAGCAGCTCAAGGACAAGGCTAAGGCACTCGATCACCTTTCGGGTTACGGCACCCTCCCCTCTGCCATCGCATTGCAGGGAAAGTTCGAGCAGAAAGCTGCCGGACAAGACTCCGCCGTGAAGCGGATCGAGCAGCACATCGAAGTCGTCGCGTTGATGCACGACGCGTACGCTGCCGCGATCGGCAAGATCACTCAGGCAGATCAATCCGCCGCGTTGGCCACAAAGCAGCAGACCGAAGAGGTGAAGTAATGATTCCCTTCATCGCCGCTGGCGCCGCGATTGCGGGGATCACCGGCATCGGTGTCGGTATAGACGGCCACCAACAGTCGGACAGCCAGAACGACGGCGAACGAGGCGAACGTTCCAAAGCCAACCAGGAGTGGAGTGGCGACCGGAGCATCATCAATAACGAGTACAGCAAGCTGACGGGCACCTACAACGTTCCGGACAACATCAAGGTGCTCGTCGGCGATGCGAACGAGGCGTTCAAGACCTGGGATCATCAAAAAATTTGGGATGCACTCAACAATGAGAAGGGTGTTAAGTCATCCGACATCAATGCTGGTGCTGACGGCTGGCGCAACCTTGTAACTGGCACCAACGAGGCGGTCGCGGCATTCAAGCAAGGCGTCGAAAAGGACATCAACGAGAAGTGGGCGGGTAAGGCGGCGAATGCCGCCATGGAAAGCACCAAGACCTACATCACCGAAACCGAAAAGCTGTCAACCGCGTTCCAACAGGTCGCCAATAGTATCGATCTCTTCCAGGGCTATATCGTCCAAGCTCAGCAGTCCGTCACACAGCCGAAAGAAGTCTCTACTGTCGGCGAGATCGTCGGCCACATTCCCGGCAACGGCGTGCTGAAGCTAGAAAAGCACCGCGCGAACGAGGCCGCCGCCAACGCCCAGGACATCATGGAGTCCATTTACAAGCCGGGCGCGCAGAAGGTCGATGGACAGACTCCGAAGCTCCCGGAGCCGTACAGCACGGTCACCCAAAACCCTAACCAGGGCCCCTCAGGCGGTCCCACGGGTGGCCCAACCGCAGGTCCCACAGGCGGCCCAACCGGCGGCCCCACGGGCAGCCCGACCGGCACCCCGACCGGTTCGCCTGTCGGCACCCCCACCACCCCGGCGAACACCGAGTCCCCGACAAGCCCGCAGTCGACAGGCGTCCCGACCACCGGCGTCCCGACCACCGGTGTCCCGACGACCGGCGTCCCCACCACTCCGGCCACGACCAACGTGCCGAGTTCGAACGTCCCCACTACCGCCGTCCCCAGGACCGGCACCCCTGGCTCGGGTGTCCCGAGGAGCGGGACCGGTACTCCATCGACCACCGCGACACCGGGCACTCCCAGAACGGTGTCCGCTGTCCCTGGCACCAATACGGGCGCCGGGTCCGGCGCCAATAGCAAGGGCACCGGGTCCGCTGCTGGGCGCAATGGCATGCCGGGCATGGGTGGCATGGGTAATCGGGGCGGGCAAGGGCAGGACGACGACGAGCACAAGATCCCGGACTATCTGATTCAGGACCGCGAGACCGAGTTGCTCGGCATACAGCCGCGCGTGCTCCCGCCCGGCGGCGTTATCGGCGGCTGAGTCAGATCACTGCGAAGGTTCGAGAACTACACATGAGTGAACTACGTTGGCAGCTGGACGGACTCGCGTTCGACGTGCTGCTGGAGTCGGTGGGCCGCGACCGCTGGCCGTACCCGTTGAGTTTCCAGCCACCGTTCATGGAATGCCACGACGATTGGGAGTACGCCCGCAAACTGGCGGCCGGGCGGGTGCAGGCGGTGTTCGGCGAACGGCTGTATCAGGCGATGGTTGTGCTGCTGGAGCCGCAGGTTCGCATCGAGATCCACGGCTTCTACGGTCCGGAGCTGTCGCAGGTGGTGCGGCTGCACGCGGGCATCGTGGGCCGGGACGCGGTGCTGGCCGTGCAGCAACCGGGGCCCGATCCCCAGCACGGCCGTGATGTCGTGCTGACGATGGGTAGCGCGCACCTGCTGACCTCGGAGATCGTCGCGAAATTGCCGCGCTGCCAAGCGGGTTCGCATCCGCCGTTCGGCGCGCGCCGTTCCGATCTGGCGGAGACGGACTACACCGGCTATTCGATGCGCCCCTCTCCCGGCCAGCAACTGAACCGGTTCTTCCGGCGCCCGCGCACGAGTCTCGGCGAGATCACCGTCTACCCGAGCATCGCCTACGACGCCCGCCCGACCCGGGACGGTCACGCTTTCCACTGGCTGGATTATCCGGACGACGGCCGCTATCTGCTGGTCAACCACAACGACAACGATCTCAGCGTCACGCCGGGCCCGACCGAGGAGTTGCTGCGCCAATTGCAGTACCGCATCGAAGCCTGTCAGCGCTCCCGCACCAACGCCTGGTAGCGCCGATCAGTCGGGCTTGCGGACCTTGATGGCGTCGCGGGAGATGTAGACATCCCACTCCCCGGGCACCGCGATGACGGCATTGGCGTAGGCCGAACGCACGAACGGATCTGTCCACCAGTCACCTTCGCGCATATCGTCGAAGAAGTCCTGGTCGCTGCCGTTGAGGAAGATGTGGCGCTGGGTGGTCGGCTCGCCGTCGGTGCGCTGACCGTAGAGTCGGCTCACTTTGTACCCGGAGTGGAAGCCGAGGGCGTTGACCCAGGGTTCCAGTTCCACGATATTGGCCTGCATCGCCCACTGGTCGCCTTGGACGAGGTACTTCTCCCGCCGGTCCGGTTCGTCGTCCTGACCGTAGAGGGTGAGGTCGACTTCGAGCTGATGCTCTTGTCCGGGAACTTCGTTCACCACCACATGCGCGGCTTTGATCTCTCCGCTCAATCCGAGGTAGGTCTGCATGAGCGTGGCGAACCACAGCAGCACCACCGCGACCACGAGCAGCACCAGGCCGACCGACCCGCGGCCGAGCAGCATCCGCATGCCGCCGACCCGGCGCACCTTGACCAGCGCGGACACCAGTAGCGCCAGGCCCAGCACGATGAGCAGGATCATCGTGATCTGCACGACCCCGAAGTCCACAGAGAAGTTCATGCGCTGGTTATACCCCCATCCGAGCGGTCAATTCCCCCGATCGCGGTAAGGCGAACTCGCCAGCGCCACTTGATACTTCATGCGACTGACGTTCGGGGGTTTCAACCGGG
Organism: Nocardia goodfellowii; assembly: GCF_017875645.1. Taxonomy (NCBI): domain Bacteria; kingdom Bacillati; phylum Actinomycetota; class Actinomycetes; order Mycobacteriales; family Nocardiaceae; genus Nocardia; species Nocardia goodfellowii. Next base: position 7,295,978 of record NZ_JAGGMR010000001.1, read on the forward strand.
GCCAACGGGACATTCGAAGATCGTGTTCGACAGATTCACGCTGGAACGCGTCACGGTCGGCGAGGTCACCCTACGCGTGCGGCACGGTGGCCACGGCTCGCCGCTGTTGCTCTTACACGGTCACCCGCGGACACACACCACCTGGCACCGCGTCGCCCCGCTGCTCGCGCGGCACCGCACCGTCATCTGTCCCGATCTGCGCGGCTATGGCGAATCCACCGTCGTCCCTACGACGCCCGACCACGCGCCCTACTCGAAACGCGCGATGGCCGCCGACATGCTCGCCCTCATGCGGCACTTCGGACACGAACGTTTCGCTGTCGCGGGGCACGATCGCGGCAGCTACGTCGCACTCCGCCTGGCCCTGGACCATTCGGACGCGGTCACCGCGCTGACCGTGATGGACTCGGTCCCGATCGCCGAGGCTCTTGCCCGCTGCGACGCCAGATTCGCACAGGCTTGGTACCACTGGTTCTTCTTCGCCCAGCCCGAAACCCCCGAACGCGTCATCAACGCCGATCCGGACGCTTGGTACGCCTCACCGCACAACACCCCGGAAGCGATGGGTGACAAGAACTACGCCGACTTCCATCGCGCCATCCACGACCCATCGACGGTGCGCGCCATGCTCGAGGACTATCGCGCCGGTCTCGGCATAGACCGCGCCCACGATGACGCCGATCGAGCCGCGGGTCGTCGCGTCACCTGCCCCGCCCAGGTCCTGTGGAGTACCAAGGACGACCTGGAGTACCTCTACGGCGACGTCCTCGACGTCTGGCGTCCCTGGGCCACTTCCTTGGTCGGCACCCCTATCCCCTCCGCTCATCACATGGCCGAGGAAGCGCCTAGCGAAGTGGCGGAAGCTATTTCAGGATTTCTGAATTCCATCGCATCGGTACCGCGGAGCACCTAGCGCGGTGGACTTTCGCGTACACCAGGCGCGGCTACACTTTTCAGCGCGACACGCTGACGCATGCCGCTCCCTCCGATAGCGCCTGCGGGCTCAGACGGTCATCGCAACACCTCATCGAGCGCTTCCGATGCGTCGGGCAGCGGACGGACCCGGACACGATGGTGGCTGTCCGCGCCTTTGCCCGCTACTTCCCTCAGTCGCCCGCGCTGACCGTCCACGGATCGGTGCGCAGCGTACTGACCCGGGTTTCCAACCCCGGTAACGCATTCCGCACGATCGCCTCGGCCTGACCGCACCAGGGGAACTCGGTGGCCCAGTGGGCGGCATCGACGAGGGCCGGTCCGCCCGCGCGCAGGTGTTCGTCGGCGGGGTGATGACGCAGATCGGAGGTGACGTACGCGTCGACACCGAGTGCTGCGACCTTGCCCAGGTAGGAGTCTCCCGCACCACCGCACACGGCGACGGTCTGGATCATTCGCTCCGGGTCACCGGCCGCACGGACGCCCCACACGGTCTGCGGCAGTGCGGCGCCAACCCGAGCGGTGAAGTCCCGCAACGTCTCCGGTTGCGGGAGTGTGCCGACGCGGCCGATACCGAGCCCCGAGGGCAGGGCCGCCCGTTCGGTGACGTGATAAGCGGGCTCCTCGTATGGATGCGCGGCACGCAGGGCGGCCAGCACGGCGGCGCGAGCCGAGGGTGACGCGATGACCTCTATTCGATCTTCTTCCACGTGCTCCAGGTCGCCGACCGATCCGATCGCCGGGTTCGCCCCCGCGAGTGGCCGGAACTGTCCGAGACTTGCTGTCCGCGAAGCACATTCGCGGTAGTCACCTTGGCCGCCGGCACCGGCGTCGAACAGCGCCGACAGCACCTGATCGGTATGCGTGCGGGGCACTTGGATGACCCAACTGTCCACGGCGGCGGTCGGTTTCGGATCCAACGGACCGGTCACAGTGAGTCCGAGGGCTGCCGCGAGGGCATCCGATACGCCCGGATCGGCGGAGTCGGCGTTGGTGTGTGCCGAGAACAGTCCGCATCCCGAGCGGATAAGCCGGTGCAGCAGTGCGCCTTTCGTCGTGTTCGCGGCCACCGAGTCCACACCGCGCAACAACAGCGGGTGGTGCACCACCAACGCCTGGGCTCGCCAGCCGATCGCCTCGTCGACCACGTCGGCGGTGGCGTCCACCGCGAACAGCACCCGGGTCACCTCGTCCTCGGGGTCCCCGCACACCAACCCGACCGAATCCCACGCCTCCGCCAGCTTCGGCGGATACGCCGCATCCAGTACCTCGATGAGTTCCGCCAGCGTCGTCACCGTTCACCTTTCGTCGATTCGCTTACACCCCGACAGCTCCGAGCCGTTCCACCGGTAGCTACTAGCGCAACATCAGCCAGTCGGCACCGAACTCGAACCCTGCCATATCAGCCGCGCTACCCAACCGGTCAACCCTCGCTCAGGTGCCGATCGGCACGACCGGCTGCGCAGCACCCCGGGTGCAGCGAAACCGCATCGCGTTCCGCTGTTCACAGACCCGCCGTCCGAATCGCCATGATTAGCCGATCCACCTCGGCACTGCCTCGCACGGCAACCCGGAGATGATCCGAGCCGAGTCCGGGAAAGGTGTCGGCGCGGCGGACAGCGATCCCTTGGGCTGCCAGATGCTTTCTCAGCAGCTCGCCATCGGTGACACGCAGCAGCAGGAACGGGCCGTGGGCCGGGGTGTGCACCGCTATCCCGGCCTCGGTCAGCCGATCGATCATGGAAGCACGCTCCACCGCGATTACCGCCGCCCGGCGCTGCGCTTCGTCCACCGCACCGGGTTCGGCGGTGGCGACGATCGCCTCCAATTGCAGTGTCCCGAGCGGCCAATGCGCGCGACCATGATTCAACCGTGCCAAAACCTCGGGCGCGCCGAGGAAATACCCGCAGCGCAACCCCGCCAGTGCCCACGTCTTGGTCAGGCTGCGCAGCACCAGGACGTCGGGAGCTCGCAGGCTCGCCAGCGATTCCGGTTCCCCGACAATCGCATCGGTGAACGCTTCGTCGACGACCACGATGCGGCCCGGGCGGCGCAGTGCGTGAATCGCCGCCGCGGGATGCAGCACCGAGGTCGGATTGGTGGGGTTGCCGAGCACAACGAGATCGGCGTCGTCGAGAACCACCGCCGACTCCAGCCGGTACGGCGGAGCCAGCAGCACCCGATGCACCGGCACCCCCGCCTCGCGCAACGCCAGCTCCGGCTCGGTGAACGACGGATGCACCACGGCCGCCGAGCGCGACGCCAGCTTCGGCAGCATCGCGAATCCCTCGGCGGCGCCGGCCAGCAGCAGCACCTCGTCCGGATCGCGACCGTGCCGAGCCGCCACGGCGATCCGCGCGGCGGCGTCCTCGGCGGCGCTCGGATACCGGCCCAGCGCGTCCAGCCGGGCGGCCAACCGCTCCCGCAACCAGGGTGGCGGGGCGCTGCCCTGCACGTTTACGGCGAAATCGAGCATGCCCGGCATGGCGTCCACGTCACCGTGGTGACGCAACCGCAGGTGATCGACGCTCTCTTCGGGCACGGATTCACCGTAGTAGGTCACTCCTCGGGGAGCGGAATCAATTCGAGGTGCTCGGGGGCGGTGGCGCAGCCGCGACCGGCCATCAAGGTCACCGCGTCACCGCGCGCGATCAGCCATTCACCGCACACACAGCGGAGATAGCGAACGGAACGGTGCGAGGACACGTGCATCGGTGAGGGCCAGGAGCAGGACGGGCACGTGGGGGACATGGGTGCCAAGCCTGAGTAACGACCGCTCGGAATGCAATCATCGCGGCGGCGTGGCGCGGCACCGATGCATCCGCAGCCGCGACACGCGGTGACACACCGGAGAAGTGGCGCGATGGCCGGCCGCGATCGCTCAGCGGGAGCGCTCGGTGGTGGCCGGAGGCACAACGAGGCACCCCGGGGTGGGCGCGGCAGGCGCCGACCCGACACAATGGCTGTCGTGGGTGAGCTGCACATATCGTTCGTCTGTACCGGCAACATCTGTCGTTCGCCGATGGCGGAGAAGATGTTCGCGCACCATCTGCGCCGGGCCGGGCTGGACGACCGGGTGCGGGTGAGCAGCGCGGGCACCGGTTCCTGGCACGTCGGTGACGACGCCGACCCGCGCACCACCGCCACCCTGCGTCGCCACGGCTACCCGGTCGGCCATGTCGCCGCCGTACTCGGTCCCGATCATCTGTCGGCCGACCTGCTCGTCGCGCTCGATCGCACCCATGAACGCGCGCTCGCGCACCTCGGCGTCCCGTCCGAGCAGCGGGCGCTGCTGCGCGGTTTCGATCCCGACGCCGACAGCCCCGACGTGGCCGACCCCTACTACGGCGACACCACCGATTTCGAAATGGTTCGTACCCAAATCGAAGCGGCCGTCCCGGGTCTGCTCGACTGGGTGCGCGCCGAACTTCCCGACGGGCCCCGCTGATGCGCAAACTCACCTTCCTACTGCGCCCCAGCTGGGTCATCCTGGGCGTGATCGTCGCCGCCTTCGCCTACCTGTGCTTCACCGTGCTCGCCCCGTGGCAGCTCGGCAAGAACACCGCCACCGAACACCGCAACCAGTTGATCGCCGACTCGGTGCGCGCCGATCCGGTCGACATCACCACCGTCCTGACCCAGCAGGACGGCCACACCGAATGGCGGCGCGTCACCGCCGAGGGCAGTTACGTCCCCGACTCCACGGTCTTGGTGCGCTTGCGTCATCTCGACGGCGCGCCCGCCTACGCCGTCCTCGCCGCCTTCAAACTGACCGACGGCCACATCCTGCTCGTCGACCGCGGGATGATCGCCGGTCTGAACGGCACCTCCGCCCCGCCCCCGATCCCCGCCGCACCCTCGGGACCGCAGCGCCTCGAGGGCCGCGTGCGCACGTCCGAGGGCGTAACCCCGGGCAGAGATCCACTTACCCAAGACGGCTACCGCCAGGTCTATTCGATCGACGTCACCCAGGAAGCCACCGTCCTCGCCCAGCCCATCACGCCCATCCCCACCGGCGAAGACCGCGGCGGTTACCTCCAGCTCTCCGAGAACCAGCCCGGCGCATTCACCCCCACCCCGCTCCCCCAACTCGATGCGGGCCCCTACCTCTCCTACGGCCTGCAATGGCTCGCCTTCGGCCTGATGGCTCCCCTCGGCCTCGGCTACTTCGTCTACGCCGAACTGCGCGAACGCCGCAGGGAACGCGCCCCCTCACCTGAGCCGACGACAAGCCCCACTGATCCTGCGGAATCCGAAACTTCGCCCCGCGCAAGCGATCCCGGCCCAGCGAAGCCTACGACCGAAGCTCGCCTAGCCGACCGCTACGGCCGTCGCTGATCAATTCGCGAAGACTGATCTGCCGCCCCGGCCCTCGCCGGGTGGAGTTGCAGCGGCAGTTAGCCGGCCGAAAATTCGGACCGGCAGCTCGAGTCCGATACCTCCGCTGTCAGCCGGTGCGAAGCAGCGCCGCTGCGGCCGCGCTGAGGGCGGCGGCGAGTTGGACGGCTTCCGAGAGGCGGACGGCGCGGCGGAGGTCGGGGACATGTGGGGGTGGGCCTGCGCCGAGGGTGGGGCGGAGTTCGGTGCCGTAGCGGTATTGGGTGCGGCCGCCGAGTTGGATGCCGAGGGCGCCGGCCATGGTGGCTTCGGCGACGCCGGCGTTGGGGCTGGGGTGTTTGGCGGCGTCGCGTTGCCAGGCGCGGATGGCGTCGCGGGGGCTGCCGCCGACGATCGGAGCCAGCGCCGCGGTGAGGACTCCGGCGACGCGGGCGGGCAGCAGGTTGGCGACGTCGTCGGTGCGGGCGGCGGCCCAGCCGAAGGCGCGGTAGCGGTCGTTGCGGTAGCCGATCATCGCGTCGAGGGTGTTGACGGCGCGATAGCCGAGCAGGCCGGGGACACCGGCGAGCGCGCCCCAGACCAGCGGGGCGACGGTCGCGTCCGAGGTGTTCTCGGCGATGGATTCCAGTGCGGCGCGGGCTAATCCGTCGGCGTCGAGCACCGCGGGGTCGCGGCCGCACAGGGAGGGCAGCAGCGCGCGGGCACCGTCGATATCGCCGGATTCGAGCCGATCGGCCATGTCCCGACCGGTGCGCGCGAGGCTCCGCCCGCCCAGTACCGTCCACGTCGCGAGCGCCGTCGCCACTATCCCGCCGCGCCGCAGCGCATACCCGAGCCCGACGATCGTCCCCACCGCGACAGCCTCGTGCACCACCCCATTGAGCCGCCGATCGGCATAGGTCACCGACTCCAAAGCGCTTGCCGCCGAACCGAACCCGGCCACCGGATGCCAGCGTTGCGGATCCCCCAGCGCACGATCCAACGCGAATCCGAGCACCAGCCCGGCCGCGGTCACAGTTCCCCTACGCACCTGCCGAGGGTAACGACCACCGCTCCCCTGGCCCCTCCCAACCCCCGAAGCTCTCGCCGACTATTCCTGTCGGCCCCCGACCCGATCGCACCTGCTCCATCGGCATAGTGCCGCCGATGACGATCGCGGCGAAGTTGCCAAAGACCGACCGGTTGGTTGAGATGAAAGGTAGCTACGGCCGCCAGAAGACGGGATGTCACACTTCCGGGCCGTGCGTCGTCATCTCGATGACGATGAACACGACAGGCCCGCCGGGGCCGACCGACCGAACGGCGAGGAACCAGTGAGTACCGAGGCACCGACTCCCGAACCGATCGACGCCGCCCAGTTGGCGCGGCAGTTCGAGGAGCATCGCCCTTATCTGCGGCGGCTGGCCTACAGCACGCTGGGCAGCCTCACCGACGCCGACGACGTGGTGCAGGAGGCGTGGTTGCGGCTGCACCGCCAGCACGAGGCGGGCAAGGCGGGCGAGATCGACAGCCTGCGGGCCTGGCTCACCACCGTCACCGGACGGCTCGCCCTCGACTACCTGGGGTCGGCCCGGGTCCGCCGCGAGCAGTACGTCGGTGAGTGGCTGCCGGAGCCCGAGGTCACCACCTGGGACGACCCGGTCGACCGGCTCTCGCAGGACGAGCGGGTCACCACCGCGCTGCTGGTGGTGCTGGAATCGCTCTCTCCCGCCGAGCGCACCGCGTTCGTGCTGCAGGACGTGTTCGGCATGAGCGGCCCGGAGGTCGCCGAAGTGGTGGGCCGCACCCCGGCCGCGGTGCGGCAGTTGGCATCTCGTGCTCGCAAGCACGTAGAGAACGGCACCCCGCGCTTCCCCGCCTCACCGGATGAGCAGGAGAAGGTGGTGTCGGCGTTCGCGCTGGCCTGGCGCTCCGGCGATCTGAGTGCCTTACTCGGAGTATTGGATTCGAAGGTCAGCCTCACCGCCGACGGCGGCGGCAAGGTGCCCGCCATCCGCAAGCCGGTGCAGGGCGCGGAACTGGTGGCGAAGCTGCTGCTCGGCTGGTATCACGCACCGTCCGCGCACGGTGCGTGGGGCCGCGCGGTGCTGGTCAACGGCCACCCCGGTCTGGTCGTCTTCGACGGGAACCACACCGGCGTCTTCTCTTTCACCGTCGATGCCGGGCGCATCGTGGCCATCGACGTCGTCCGCAACCCCGACAAGTTGCACGATCTCCCCACCGAAGGCGATCCCAACTTCTTCCTGCGCGGCGAGTAGGTCTCGAAACCCCCTGGCCCAGGGAACAATTCGGGCTTCCCGCGGGATCAGCGGGCGCTGCCGCCGGCGGCGCCCGCTGATTCTGTTGATTCGACAGGTAGCGGCGGTTTGTCTACCATCGCGGCGAATCATCAACCAACGATCGGGGATTCATGCAACAGCAGCAGCCGGTGGGACAGCAGAGTTATCCGGAGCAGTCTGCACCGCGACCCGACACCGCGCTGCTGATCGAGACGACCTTCCGCTGCGACAGCGCCACCGCCACCCGCCTGAGCCGCGCCGCCGCGCTGATCGCCTGGCGTCTGCCGGTTCGCTGGGGCCTGCTGCTCGTGCTCCCCGTCTTCCTGTTGACCCGCAACACCATCCACTGGCTCGCTCGAGGCGGCAGTACCACACCCGGTGAAATCGCCGGCGCGGCCTTTGCCGTGCTGGCGGTCGAACTGGTCGCCGTCGGCGTCCTCACCGCGGTCCGGATGAACCGGCCGACGGCGAATATCAAGGCATACAGCTTCTCCGGCGCCCGCATGTCCGCGCAATACACCCGGGACGCGATGGAGCTGAACCTGGTCACCCAATCGCTCACGCACCGTTACCGCGATATCCGCAAGGTCATCACCGCCGACGACGTGGTGTACCTCCAGCCGGTCAACACCAACGGCTACGTCTTGCCGCGCGAACTGGTTCCCGACACCGCGCTCACCCTGCTCCGGAGCGCCCAGAACTGGTCACCCGCCGATCCCTTCCCGTCCGGTAGCTGAACTCAGGCCTGCCCGAACTCGAAGTCCGCCACGTCAGCCAGATCCGACAGCGTCATCAACCGGTGCAATGGCCGCACACCCGCGCCGCAATTCCTCACCCGCCGGACCGCCTCGGCTGCCAGCAGGGCGGTAGCACGCGACTGATTGCGGCCGCGCGCCCACCGAGCGGGCCCGGATCCGGGACGTGCCAGCACCAACCACTGATCGGTGCCCGGGAAGTGCAGGCCTCGCGGCATGTGGGCCGCACCTGGTAACCAGGTCAATGCCGCCAGTCCGGTCGTGGCGAGGCGGGAGTCGACGGCGAAGTAGGTGTGTACCGGCACGCCGAGTTCGCGGGTCAGTGTGTGCTGATCGGAGAAGTCGGCCCGGTACATCCGCCGCCGCCCGTGGCCCGGTAGCCGGAATGTCTTGGGACGGCTGAAGTTTCGGATGTTCCCGTCGTCGGCGTGGAATTCGCGACCGAGCAGGCCGTAGGTCCATGCCGTCGCGGCCGCGCCGTGCCGTTCACCGGCGCCGAGCAGTACCGCCAGGTCGATCGGCCCGCTCGTTTGCGCGTGCACCGCCACGGCCAGCAGATTCGTCAGCCCGGGAGCGAGCCCCACATCGACGATCACGGGGCCCGCTCGTTCGGTATCACGTAGTCGCGCAACATATTCCGCATTCGCGGTGATATCGATGAAAGCAGCGCCCGCAGCACCCGCCAACCGCGCCGGCTGGATGTCCTCGGTTCCGGCGGCATTGACGACAACGTCGACCTTCCCGAGCGCGGATCGGTAGGACTGCGGGTCATTCAGATCCAGCACGAGATCGGCGCGTTCCGGATCACGCCCGGCCACCACGACGGTGTCCCCGGCGGCCCGTAAACGAGGGACCAGGTGCCGACCCACCGCCCCGTACCCGCCCAGCACCAGCACCCTCATCGATTCACCCTTCGCTAGAGCAGCACTCCAGTGAGAGTTTCACTGAAGTGCCACTCCAGTCAAGTAGCATCTGCGCCATGACAGGGAAAGGAACCGGCGTCCGCGCGGCCCGGACGACGGCCAATCGCGCCCGAATGCTCACGGCGGCACGCGACCTGTTCGCCCGCCGCGGCTACACGGCCACAACCATGAAGGCCATCGCCGAGGAAGCGGGCATGGCGGTGCAAACGCTCTACTTCACCTTCGCTACGAAGCGCGCCATCCTGTCCGAACTGCTGGACATCGAAATCGCCGGCGACACCGAACCGATCGCCACCATGGAGCGTCCCTGGTTCGCCGCCGCCGTCGCGGCCACACCGGCCGAGCAGATCAAGCTCCAAGTCGAGGCGGCGGCAACGATTCTCGGGCGCGTCAGCCCGCTGCTGGAGGTCATCCGTTCGGCCGCCGCGACCGACCACGAACTCGCCGAGCTCTGGCAGACCAACCTCGCGCAGCGGCACCTCGTGCAGCAACGTCTCGCCGAGGCCTTGGCCGCGAAAACCCCATTGCGTACCGATGTCGAGACCGCCGCCGACATCGGCTCGGCCGTGCTCGCCCCCGAGACCTATCACCTGCTTGTCCACGAACGCGGATGGTCGCCCGCGAAATGGACCTCCTGGGCTATCGACGCCCTTACCCGGCAACTGCTGCCGTGAGTGTTCAGCCGGCGTCGAGCACGCTGGCGGGCACCCCATAGGGCAGGAAACGGACGCGCCGCCGATCATCGGTGTTGTCGCGATGGGCACGCAGTGCTTCCAGCTCGCTCGGGAAGACCTGGTCGACCCGCGCCGCGCCGTCATCGTCGAGGGTGTAGATCACCCAGGCCCCGCTGCCGGTCTCCCCGGTGGTCGGCCCCTCCGGTTTCGGCGCGCTCGGGCGCTCCGGCTGGACGAACTGGCCGAGCAGCGAGGCCAGCGTGTTGAAGCTGGTGCGGTCGATGTACTGACTGGCCTGTTCGAGCTTGTCCCGGAATTCTCCGCCTACCTCGCGCAGCGCGCGTTCGAAGTCTTCCGGATCGATCCCGAACGGTCCATTGTTTGCCATGCCCTCAGTGTCCTCGCGCATCGCGGATTTCGCCACGTCGCTCGATCCCGGCGGTCCGACAGGCCGCGAAATGGGGGAATTCGGGTGCGGCACGCCTCAGATCTCGACCTCGCGTCCGAGCGGCGGAATCCGCAACTGCGCTGCGCGGCCCGCGTATCCGAAGGTGCGGGCCAAGTAGTCGAGGGTTTCGCTGAAGTGCGCCCAGCCCTCGGCGTGCACCGGCACGATCACGGCATCGCCCAGCTTCGCCGCGGCCTGTACCGCGGTGCGCGCGTTCAAGGTGAGGTCGGTATCACCGAAGCGGCCCGGATTAGCCGCACCGACGAACAGAATCGCGATATCGATCCGGCCGATCCGCTCGGCGATCTCGCCGACCAGCTCGACCGAGGCGTTGTCTCCGGACACGTATACCGTCGGCTCCCCGTCCGCCCGCAGCACGAAACCGGTGACGATACCGGTGACCGGTTCGCAGCCTTCGGGGCCGTGCAGCGCCGGTACCGCCGTCACGGTCACCGGACCGATCGTCGCGGTCTCCCATTTGGTCATGCCGCGCACACCGTCGATCCGCTCGGCGGCATCCGGCGTGGACAGGACGGTCCCCGCCGAACGCAGCAGTTCCCGGCCGGAATTGTCGAGGTTGTCCGCGTGCTGGTCATGCGACAGCAGCACCACGTCGATGGGGCCGAGCTGCTGCACCGGCACCGCGGGACCGGTGAGTTTGTGCAAGGTGACCGGGCCGGGGTAGTCGCCCGGCTCGTCGAAAGTGGGGTCGGTGAGCCAGGTCAGCCCGCCGTACCGGAAGCGCAGCGTGGGGCCGCCGATGTGCAGGGCTTGCAGGCTGGTGCGTTCGATCGTCTCGGTCATGAGAACGATCCTGCGCGGCGGCGCGGCCACGGAACAGTGGCCCGCGAGTCACGCTACGCTAAGATCGGGCCATGCATTCCGTGGCCGTTCTCGCCTTCGACGGCATCAGCCCGTTCCACCTGTCCGTGCCCACCTTGGTGTTCGGTCGCGTCGGCGCCGGTGATCCGAGCGGCCCCTACGAAGTTCAGGTGTGCGCCGAGAACCCCGGAAATCTCAGCACCCCAGCCGGTTTCGATATCCACGTGCAACACGGCCTGGAGATCTTCGAGCACGCGGACACTATTGTCATCCCGAGCTGGATCCCCGGCGCGGGCATCTCCCCCGGCTTGCACACCGCGCTCAATCGGGCCCACGCCAACGGTGCCCGCGTCGTCGGCCTGTGCCTCGGCGCCTGGGCCGTGGCGGCCAGCGGCTTGGCCGACGGACGCGAGATCACCACCCACTGGGCCTCCGCGGACGAGCTGGCCCGCGCCTACCCCGCGATCGAGGTCCGCGCCGACACACTCTGGTCCGATCTGGGCGACCTCATCACCTCCGCGGGCGTCGCCGCCGCCCTGGACTGCTGCCTGCACCTGGTCCGGCACGACCTGGGCAGCCGCGCCGCCACCGAACTCGCGCGCGCCCTGGTCACCGCACCGCACCGCAGCGGCTCGCAGGCCCAGTACATCCCCGTCGCCGTCCCCGACGCCGCCGACGACGATCCCATCGAACACGCGATGCTCTGGGCCCGAACGCATCTCGGCGATCCGATCGATCTGGACAGCTGGGCCGCCGTCGCCGTGCTGTCGCGCCGCACCTTCACTCGCCACTTTCGCGATCGCACCGGCACCAGCCCACAACAGTGGCTGCTGCTACAGCGCACCGACCGCGCCCGCCTGTTGCTGGAGACCACCGACGACACCGTAGACCGCATCGCCGCCGATACCGGTTTCGGCACCGCCGTCAGCCTGCGGCACCACTTCCACCGCATCCTCGGCACCAGCCCCGCCGCCCATCGCGCCCTGTTCCGCCGCACCTCGGTGGCCTGACCGCAGTCCGCGGCACGATAGGTTGCCAAGCATGATGATCGAGATCGGCGGAGTGGCGCCGGAGATTGACGACCAGGCGTGGCTGGCCCCGACCGCGACCGTGATCGGGCGGGTGCGCCTGGCCGCCGAGGTGAGCATTTGGTACAACGCGGTGTTGCGCGGCGATCTGGAGGACATCAGCGTCGGAGCCAAGACCAACATTCAGGACGGCTGCGTGCTGCACGCCGATCCCGGGATGCCGCTGACCGTCGGCGCGGGAGTTTCGGTGGGGCACAACGCGATTCTGCACGGGTGCACGATCGGTGACGACGTGCTGGTCGGCATGGGCGCGACGGTGCTGAACGGCGCGGTGATCGGGGCGGGCAGCCTGATCGCGGCCAACGCCCTGATCCCGGAGGGCGCGCAGATTCCGCCGGGCTCGCTGGTGGCCGGCGTTCCCGGCAAAGTTCGCCGCGAGTTGACCGAACCCGAGCTCGATCGCATCCGGCTCAACTGCGCGGTCTACCTGCACAACATGGCGAGCCACCGGGACGCAAAGGTCTTGTGAAGATTGGTGTGAGACAGCCCACACTGATCAATCGTCCAGTAAGAACCACTGATAACATTTTGCCTGCGTGCCCGGCGTCCCGGGGGCTCTTGCCGAGACGTTGAACCGTCCGCCCCGGGGACATATCTGGGCGAGGCGTGTATGGCAGGAGGTATCACGGTGGCGTACGGGGAACCGGTCGTTATGCACCGATCGAAGACGCGGTCCACGGGGGCGGCGGTCGCCGCGAGTGGCGGGCTGCGCAAACTCAGCGTGGCCGATATCGCGGCGCAGCCCGGAGGAATCGAAGCTCTCCAGCGCCGTGTGCACGAATTGCGTTCCAGCGGCATCGATTTCGCGGCCAACGCGATCGAGCAGGAGATGGCCGCCTTCGATTTACCGCGCGGTTAGGGCGATAGCGGACGCACGATCGACGGTGCCGGTGAAATAATGAATGCCCCGCACCAGCACCGTCGCTGCGGCACACCATCCGGCCACTGACTGGAGCCCCATGCCGAACGTCCCGTCCATCCTGCAGCGCATCCTCGAAAAGCCCGTGACCGACGGCGAGAAGCTGCTGGAAAGCGCCCTGTCGGCATTCCTGGACTTCGGGATCAAGCGCACCAGCATGGGCGAGGTCGCGCGCCGGGCCGGCATCAGCCCCGCCACGCTGTACCGGCGCTTCGAATCGAAGAACGATCTGGTCGAAGCGGTCGGCGTGCGCGAAGCGCAACGCTTCGTCGCCGAGATCGACAAGCGCGTCCAGGGCATCGAGGGCGGTCCCGACGAGCAACTGGTGGAGATCTTCGTCGCGTTCATCGCGGCCATCGCGGGCAACAAACTCCTGCGCCGCCTGGTAACCACCGAACCCGATCTGATCCTGCCCCGCCTCACCACCGACGCCGGCCCCATCCTCGCCGTCGGCCGCACCTACCTGGCCACGAAACTGCGCGAATTGCGCCCCGCGGACGGGGATTTCGACGCCGACCTGGTCGCCGAGGTGATGGCCCGGCTCGCGCACTCCCTGGCGCTGACGCCCGACGGCCTCATCCCCCTGTCCGACCCCGCGGCCGGGCGCGAATTCGCGCGCCGCACTCTGCTTCCCATGGTCGGCGTGCACGTCACCGCCTGACGCCCGTCAGCCCGCGAAGGCGAAGTCGACCCGTTCGTCGAGCGTGCGCTGCGCCTCCGCGTCCAGCGGGCGGCCGTCCACGAATTCGCCTACCAGGCCGATGATGTCGGACGACGCCCGCGAGCCGGGATCCGGCACCGGCAACCGCGAGACATACTGGGTGATCCAGCGCCGCCGCCCCGAGTACAACCGGTTGCCGCACACCGCATCGTAGAACCGCAGACCCAATCCCGAATTGGCCACGCCCATCAGCAGATACGCGATTCGCTCGGCACCGATATCGGCAAGGGACATCCAGTAGCAGTCCCCGTTCACCACAGCCCCGGACCGATCGAACGCGAAACGGGGCCGCACACTGATATCCGGAAACACCAGCTTCGGCACTTGCCACAAATGCGGCCGCTGCGGCACCCAGATCTCGAACCACTCCCGGCCGCCCTCGATCACATACTTCCGACCCGCCAGCAAGGCCCGATGTCTTCGCAAATACGTCGCAGCCCTGGGGAATTCGCGCAAATCCACTGGAATGCGGCGTGACTGGGTGGTGTCGTACGGATACAGCACCCGGGTATCGCGCGCCCGAGCGATCCGCCACGGCTCCAGATCATGATGCGTGATCAAATCGAACAGCAACTCCGGCTCCGGACACGGATCCACCTGCCGCCACCGATCAGAAATGAACACCCGATCCGCCGTCGTCTTGATCCCCACCCGAATTCGCGCCACCTCCCCGAACGTCTTCCACGTCCCCGCCTCAACTCCTACCAGCCATTCCTCCAACGCGGGCCGCGACATCCGCCACACCCCAGCACCCTGCGCCGCCGACGGGATCTCCGCGACAGCCGAATCACCCAGCCCGCCGCCGGAATTCAGATGCCGACGGTCGGTCGAAATCTGAACGGCAGCGGCAGCACCATTAGCCGGTTTACATAGGTGAGGACACGAGGCTGGTTCGCCATGAGCCGGGACAAGAGCAGCAGGCGGCACCACCGGAACTAGAGATTCCGGAGTGGATGTGTCGGGAGGCACGGCCGGAATTGCAGGCCCAGGGGTGGACGTGCCGGAAGGCACCGCCGAAACTACAGGCCCCGCGGTGAATGAGCCGGAAGGCACCATCGGAACTACAGAACCCGGAGTGATTGTGCCGGGAAGCAACGCCGGAAGGTGACAGGGCACGGCGGCGCGGCAGGAAGTTCCGGCAGGAGAACCATGTGGTGACCGGTCGGTGGATGGTTGGTCCGCTGAGGGTTTCGCGACAGCGGAGAACGAGTCGCCTGTCGACAACGTCCCTACCTCGACGACGAAAGTTCGCCCGTTGTGTCCGACCAGGCTGCCATAGTTCTGTGCGAGCGCTTCGAAAAGGTCGTGCCCGCCAGCGCTTTCGGGGACGTCGACCTGGTACGCCGACGCGTATCGGCATTCATCCACCACCACATCACGTCTGGCGATGGTGATCGCCGGTAGTACCGCTGCCTCGAAAAGTTTGGTGTCACCCAGGTCGTAGAGCTCTACCGGGGCCAGTTCGCGGCGCAGTATCGCGCGAATGTTGGCACCTGCCCTGGTCGTGAGAAAGCGGTTCGCGCAAAGTAATCCGAGCACTCCACCGGAGGTGAGCAGGCGCGGCGCGACCGCCACGAAGGGGTGAGTGAGGTCGATTCGGCCCGCCAGTCCGAACTTTTTGCTGAGCAGCCGCGCGGTGGCGCCGCCCAGCTGCTGCGTCCGCACGTACGGCGGGTTGGTGATGATCGCGTCGAAGGCCCCGTCCGGTAGGTGCGCTTCGGCGACGAGGAAATCGCCGCTGTGCCAGTCGATTTCGTCGTCGGCTCGGGAACGGGCCAGTTCGACCGCTGCGGGGTCGAGGTCGTACCCGGTCAGCTCCAGCCGCACGCCGGGTAACCGCTCGGCCGCTTCCCGGCGCACCGCCAGGAGCAACTCCCCGTCCCCGCATGCCGGATCCAGTACCCGCAGCACGTCACCGGGCGGCACATGCGCCAGCAACCGAGTCGCCAGAAAACGCGCCAGCGCGGGCGGCGTGTAATGCCGCCCATGCCGTTTGCGCTCCCGCGCCGCGCTCATGGGTGGGATTGTGCCCCAGGGACGCGGGTGCGCACTTCCGATATCAATCATCCGGAGACACGATCCGCGGGATATCCGACGGCGAGCGATACGCACGCACGATCCGCGGCGCGAGTTCGTGGCGGATGCAGTCGGCGTCTCCGCGGACCGAAAGTGTTCTGCCCGTTGCTATTCACGACTGCCGTCCCTCCTCGCGGTCCCGGAACAAGCGTCGGCGCGCCCGTTGAACCGGGCGCGCCGAAGCCGTCGACAGTGATCAGCGGGTGTGCGTACCGGTACCGCGGCCACGGGTGACCATCGCACCGACCGCGGTCACGATCGCGCCGACCACACCACCACCGGCGACTTGACCGAGCACCTGGCCGAAGTCCAGGCCGCTGCTGGTCGCCGCTTGGATGATGGCGCCGGTGATGCCACCGCCGACGGCGCCGAGAGCGCTGTTGCCGGCCATACCGAGGTTGCTCCTGGCGCCGGCGAGGTTACCGCCGATCAGTCCAGCGAGAAGTCCAAGAATCCATTCCATTGCTGTGCCCTCCTACTCAGTGGGTGAAGCGGCTAGTGCTTCGGATCGGAGTCGCTCTTGTCTTCCCGGCTGCGCTGATTCGCGCCGACGGCGTTGTTCTCGTAGGTGACGGACATCCCGACATCGGCGGCCTTGTCGTCGACGAACCCGTGCCGTCCGGTGGTCATCGGCGCGTCCTGCTCGCGTTCCACCATGCGCGGCGGAGTCGGCGGCTTGGGCGCTTCGTAGGCCGGACGCGTCGTGGTCCACGGCTGGGTCCTGGGCACATTGGGCGCGTTCGGGCCCTTGAACTCCGTCCTCGGGGCGGTGTACCGGGGCGGCTCCGGCGCCCGCGTCGTGGTGGTGGTCCGGGGAGCCACCGGCCGCGTCGCCACCGGGTGATCCACCCGGGTGTTGGTCGCCGGACGGCGACCCATCAGACCGAGCAGCGCACCGACGACCGCGGTGATGGCCAGACCGATCGGGACACCCCACCACCGGTTGATGCCCGAAGACGACGACGTGTCCGTGTCGACGGTCGGAGCGGCCACGTCGGGCGCCGGGTTGGGCATGTTGGGTGCGGGCGGAGCCGGCGGCACGGCCGGGGCCTGCATATTCGGCGCCTCGGCCTTGAACCCGGGCAGGGTCGCGGCCAGATCGGCCGGCACGGTGGTGGTGCCGTTCGCCTCGGACCACTGGATCTCGGTACCAGCGGGACCGGCGAACATGCCGGTCATCACGCCGTTGACATCGGTCATGTCCGCGGTCGGATAACCGAACGGGCCCGCCACCCCACCGCTCGCACGCCAGGCATCGAGGACCCTGCCCTCCACTACGTGCGAACCGTTCTGCGGGCTCCAATAGATCGCCGCGCCGCCTTCTTTGGCGAAGTTGTTGAACCGGCCGACACTGTCGCCGGTGCCGCTCTCGTCATTGGTCGGGAAGCCCAGCGAACCCTCCGGACCGCCCATCGCCTGATACTTCGCCAGGATGTCGCCGTACATCACCTTCGCGCCGGTGTCGGCCGAGTAGTAGATGTTGCAGCCCTGGTAGGCCCGCATGGCGCCACCGGCTACCTCGCTGGCCGCGCCGGTGGGCTGGCCACAGAAGGACCCGGCGCCGCCGAAATCGGAGTAGCGGGCGTCGATCTGCTGGTTGATCTCCTCCGACACCTGGGCGTGGGCGAACGGCGCCGCACCGAGCATCGCGCCCGAACTGAGCAGCACCATGCTGCCGAGCGCGAACCCGCGGGCACGCCAATCCTTCCGAGCACCGAGAACCATTGTCGCGGGGGCGAACTGAGTGAAATCTGACATCACCAAACTCCTTTGTCAGGGTTACGGATGTGCCTTCTGGTCGGTCTTGCCGCGGGCGGTGGCCTTCCGGAATCCGGTGGATGGGCGCCACCCGCAGGGATCGTCAGTGACGCCGGCGATGATCCCGATCGGCGTCGTCACGACCGCGTTCCTGCTGCTCCGAACGCGGATCCTGGACGAGTTCCTCACTCGGCAGGACATCGGACGCCTTGCCGAGGATGCCGCCGCTGGGATGCTCGCCGGTGCGACGCTCGATGAACTCCACGTCGCCCGGTTCACCGGTTTCGCGAACCACCGGCCGCACATCCCTCGCCGGGCCCTGGTCCTCGTGCACCACCGTGGTGACCCGTTCGGCCGACTTCTCCACGTATTTGTGCACCAGCACCGGCTTTTCGACGACAACCTCAACGATCTTTTCCACCGGCTTTTCGACGATCCGCTCGGCCAGCACGTCGACCGGCTTCTCGACGACTTTCTCGACGAGACGCGGGACCTGGACGGTCTTCTCGAGTACCTTCTCGACCGGCTTCTCGATGGTCTTTTCCACGATCTTGGGCCGCTCGACCACCTTTTCGACGACCTTGTCGACGGGGCGGTCGATGGTGCGCTCGATGATGTTCGGCTTCTCCACCATCCGCTCCACCACCTTGTCCACCGGACGGTCAACGGTCTTCTCGATGATGTTCGGCTGTTCCACAACCTTTTCCACCACCTGATCGACCTGACGGTTCACCGTCTTCTCGACCACGTTGGGATTGGTGACGACCTTCTCCACGACGTGGTCGACCTTCTTGTCGACCGTCTTCTCCACGACATTGGGATTGGTGACCACCTTCTCCACGATTTGGTCGACATCGCGGTTCACCGTCTTCTCGACGACGTTCGGGCTCGTGACAACGGTTTCCACCACCTGGTCGACGTCGCGGTTCACCGTCTTCTCGACGATGTTCGGGTTGGTGACCACCTTCTCGACCACCTGATCGACATCGCGGTTCACCGTCTTCTCCACCACGTTCGGGTTGGTGACCACCTTCTCCACCACCTGATCGACCTGACGATTCACCGTCTTCTCGACGATGTTGGGCTTCTCCACCATGCGCTCGACGACCTTGTCGACGGGACGCTCGACAGTGCGCTCGATGATGTTCGGCTTCTCCACCATCCGCTCCACCACCTTGTCCACCGGACGATCGATGGTCTTCTCGATGATGTTGGGCTTCTCCACCACCTTCTCGACCACCTTGTCCACCGGCCGCTCGACCGTCTTCTCGACAATGTTCGGCTTTTCCATCACCCGCTCGACCACCTTGTCCACCGGACGATCGACGGTGCGTTCGATGATGTTCGGCTTCTCCACCACCTTCTCGACCACCTTGTCCACCGGACGCTCGACCGTCTTCTCGACAATGTTCGGCTTCTCGACGACGCGCTCCACCACCTTGTCCACCGGACGGTCAACGGTCTTCTCGATGATGTTCGGCTTCTCGACTACTCGCTCCACCACCTGATCGACGTCGCGGTTCACCGTCTTCTCGATCACGTTCGGGTTGGTGACAACCTTCTCCACCACTTGATCGACCTGACGATTCACCGTCTTCTCGACGATGTTCGGGTGCGTGACGACCTTCTCCACGACGTGGTCGACCGGACGGTCGATGGTCTTCTCGATGATGTTGGGCTTGTCCACCATGCGCTCGACAACCTTGTCGACCGGGCGGTCAACGGTCCGCTCGACAATGTTGGGCTTCTCCACCACCTTCTCGACCACCTTGTCCACCGGACGGTCGATCGTCTTCTCGATGATGTTGGGCTTCTCCACCACCCGTTCGACAATGCGGTCGACGACCTTGTCGATGGTGCGCTCGATGATGTTCGGCTTCTCCACCACCTTCTCGACCACCTTGTCCACGGGACGGTCGACGACCTTCTCCACCACGTTCAGCTTCTCGACGACCTTCTGCACCATGCGCTCGACGGGCCGATCGATCACCTTCTCGATGATGTTCGGCTTCTCGACGAAACGTTCCACCACCTTGTCGACCGGGCGCTCGACCACCTTCTCGATAATGTGCGGCTTCTCCACAACGCGCTCGACGACCTTGTCCACCGGGCGCTCGACGGTCTTCTCGACGATGTTCGGCTTCTCGATCACGCTCTCCACGACACGGTCGACGACCTTCTCGACCGGCCGCTGCACGATGTTCTCGACCACGACCTCGCGCGGCACTTCGACGTTCTTGATCACCGGCTTCTCGACCATGAGCTCGACGGTCTTGGTCACCGGCTTCTCCACCGTCTTGTAGACGATGCGCTCCACCGGGACCTCGA
Source organism: Nocardia goodfellowii (assembly GCF_017875645.1). Classification (NCBI taxonomy): domain Bacteria; kingdom Bacillati; phylum Actinomycetota; class Actinomycetes; order Mycobacteriales; family Nocardiaceae; genus Nocardia; species Nocardia goodfellowii. The sequence goes on from NZ_JAGGMR010000001.1 coordinate 7,316,040, forward strand.
TGATCTTTTCGACTACCTTCTCGACCGGCTTCTCCACCACTCGCTCGATGATCTTCTCGACCGGCTTCTCGACGACCCGCTCCACGAACTTCTGCACGGGCACCTCGACGACCTGGTCGACCACGTTGACAACGGGCTTCTCCACCCGGCGCTCGATGGTGACCGGTTTGTCGACCACGTTGTCCTTGATGTCGACCATCAGCTTCTCCACCAGTCGCTGCACCTCGACCGGGCGGTTCTGCACGTTGTCGACGACGTTGACCACCAGCTTCTCGACCAGGCGCTGCACCTCGACGGGCTTATTCGAAATCTTGTCGACGATGCTGACCACCGGCTGTTCGATGTGCCGCTCCAGCCGGATCGGCTTGTCGGTGACCTGGTCGGTCATCGTGACGGTCGGCTTCTCGATGTGGCGGGTGATGCTGACCGGCTTGTCGATGACCTTGTCGGTCACCGTCACCACCGGCTTCTCGATCCGGCGACCCACCGTCACCGGCTTGTCGATGACCTGGTCCTGCACGGTGACCACGGGCTTCTCGATCCGGCGACCCACGGTCGTCGGCTTGTCGACCACCTGATCGGTCACCGTCACGTTCGGCTTCTCGATCCGCCGTGGCACCGAAACCGGCTTGTTCACCACCTGATCGGTGACGGTGACGACCGGCTTCTCGATCCGGCGGGTGGCGGTCATCGGCTTGTCGACAACCTGGTCCTGTACCGAAACGCGCGGCTGCTCGGTCGTGCGGGTCACCTTGACCGGCTTCTCGATCACCTGATCGGTCACGGTGACGATCGGCTTCTCGATCCGGCGCGTCAGCGAAACCGGCTTGTCCACAACTTGATCGGTCACGGTGACGACCGGCTTCTCGATCCGGCGGCCGACCGTCATCGGCTTGTCCACGACCTGGTCCTGCACGGAAACGCGCGGCTTCTCGATATTGCGGAGCACGTTGACCGGCTTGTCCACCACCTGATCGGTGACCGTCACGACCGGCTTCTCGATCCGGCGGCCGACCGTCATCGGCTTGTCCACCACCTGATCGGTCACCGTCACGACCGGCTTCTCGATCCGGCGCGACAGCGAAACCGGTTTGTCCACCACCTGATCGGTGACCGTCACGATCGGCTTCTCGATCCGCCGACCGACCGTCATCGGCTTGTCCACCACCTGGTCGGTCACCGTCACGATCGGCTTCTCGATCCGGCGCGACAGCGAAATCGGTTTGTCCACCACCTGATCGGTGACGGTCACCCGCGGGCGCTCGGTCGTGCGAGTCACCTTGACCGGCTTGTCGATGACCTCATCGGTCACCGTGACGCGCGGCCGCTCAGTGGTGCGCGTGACCCGCACGGGCTTGTCGATCACCTGGTCGGTGACGGTCACCCGCGGCTTCTCGATGGTGCGCGTCAGGTTCACCGGGCGGTCGATCACCTTGTCCGTCACCGTCACGACCGGCTTCTCGGTCGTCCGGGTCACGTTGACCGGCTTGTCGATCACCTTGTCCGTCACCGTGACCACGGGCTTCTCGGTCGTGCGCGTCACGGTGACCGGCTTGTCGACGACCCGATCGGTCACCTTCACCACGGGCTTCTCGACCCGGCGGGTAACCGAGACCGGCTTGTCCACCACCTGATCGGTCACGGTGACGTTCGGCTTCTCCACCACCCGGCTGACCTTGACCGGCTTGTCGCGGACCTCATCGGTCACGGTGACCACGGGGCGCTCCACCATGCGGGATACACGGGCCGGCTTGTCCACGATCTGATCGACGGTGTCGACGACCAACCGTTCGATCACCCGCTCCATCTGCACCGGCTTGTCGATGACCTGCTCCACCGGGTGCTCGACCAATCGCTCCACGGTGTAGGGACGGTCCACCACCTTGTCGGCTACATGCACGGGTTCCTCGAGCGGCTTACGGTCTTGTCTGTTGGCCATGATGCCTCCATTGATCAGTGTGTCCCGGCCTCTACCCGTAGCTCCCCTGGCGGGCATTCGAGAAAATAGCGAAATACTGGCTACGCACTTGGCCATTCAAACACAGACATGATCTTTGTCTAGGAAACGTTTTGGCCACCATTACGCAACCGAATGTTGTGTCGTGCTTCTCGAATCACACATAGTGCTCTCGAATTCGGTGGGAGCAGACCATTTCCGGAAAACAGGGCGTACACCATTCAGTGTCTACACAAACGAAAAAGCGAGGTCGACCGGGCTAAATTCCGAAAAGTCCGATTCTGCAGGACGATCGCGAATTACAGAGATGCAATTACCGGTGGCGGAGTTTAGCGCGACCCAGACGATTAGTCGACGGAATTACACCTACGCAATTCCAGCCGTTTCTAGGACAGAGAGCACAAGGAAAAGGACCGTCACCCAAGCCAACTCAGGGTTCCCGAAGCCGACCACAGCTGCTAGCGTTCGGTCTCGAAATGAGACTGTCCGGGCGCTGCCCCGGAATGAGCAGAGGGGTGGGCCCATGACCGGCCACGACCAGCCCGCGACGCCGAGCGACTACACCGCGCTGGCCCGGATTCTCGACAATCGCTGGACCTGCCGGCAGTTCCGGCCCGACCCGGTGCCGCGCGCCACGATCGAACAACTGCTGCGCCTGGCCCAGCGCTCCCCGTCCTGGTGCAATACCCAGCCCTGGCAGGTGGTGGTGACCGAGGGCGAAAGCACCGACCGATTCCGCAAGGAACTGCTCGAGCACATCCGGACCGCCGGTGCCGAACCGGACTTCGAGTTCCCCGCGCAGTACACCGGCGTGTACCGGGACCGCCGGAAAGCCTGCGGGCTACAGCTGTACGAGAGCGTCGGTGTGGTCAAGGGCGACCAAGCGGGGACGATGCGACAGATGGTGCGCAACTTCGAACTCTTCGACGCACCGCACGTCGCGATCATCACCACCGCCGACGACCTCGGCGTCTACGGCGCGGTCGACTGCGGGCTCTACCTCGGCAACTTCCTGCTCGCCGCGCAGGCGCTGGGGCTCGGGGCCGCCCCGCAAGCCGCCCTCGCGACCTACGCACCGTTCCTGCGCGACCACTTCGACCTTCCGGCGGGGCGCAAAGTGGTCGCGGGCATCTCCTTCGGCTATCCCGACCCCGAGCATCCGGTCAACGGATTCCGCACTGCCCGTGCCGAACTGGCGGAAGTCGTCACCTGGCGATGAGACCCGGGCCCGGCTCGGGGCTGACATCGCGTGCGGCGAGTTCGTCTCCGCAACAATCACATTCGAGACGAGTCCGCGCTTCGCCAGTGCAGTCGCGATGCCGGTAGCGCACCGGCGGCCCCTCGGGCGCCAGGTAGGTGTCGCCCCAATCCCGGATGGCCATCAGGATCGGGTAGATGTCGTGGCCCTTCGGCGTCAGCCGGTACTCCTCGTAGGCGCCGACGGCCGCCTTCTGCTTCACCAGGATGCCGTGCTCGAGCAGCCGATCCAGCCGATCCTGCAGCCGGCCCCGGGAAATGCCGAGCGCGCTGTGAAAAGCGTTGAAGCGCCGGACACCGGCGAAGGCGTACTTCAGGATCAGCAACGTCCAACGGTCGCCCAAGATCACCAGCGGCCGTGTGATCGAGCACGGCTCGTCGGCAAGTTCTTCGTAGCGCACGCAGACGATGCTACCCAGCGCGACGAGGCGTGTTGACCGCGCGAAACAAAGGGGCCCCTGGCAATGCCAGGGGCCCAGCCGTGCACGCGGTGCTACAGCGGGATGTTCTTGTGGTGGCTCTTGCGCGCGGGCGCGGCGGCCAGCGCGGCGGCGATGACACTGCGGGTCCGGGCCGGGTCGATGACCTCGTCCACCACCCCGATCGCGATGGCGCGGTCGACGCCGCCGGCGATCTGTTCGTGCTCGGCGGTCAGGCGCTCGTGCAGTGCCTCGCGCTCGTCCTCCGGCGCGGCGGCCAGCGCCTTCTTGTGCAGGATGCCGACCGCGGCCTTGGCGCCCATGACGGCGACCTCGGATCCGGGCCAGGCATACACCGCGGTCGCGCCCAGCGAACGGGCGTTCATCGCGATGTAGGCGCCGCCGTAGATCTTGCGGGTCACCAAGGTGACGCGCGGGACCCGGGCTTCGGCGAAAGCGTGCAGCAGCTTCGCGCCGCGGCGCACCACGCCCTCCCATTCCTGGCCGACACCGGGCAGGTAACCCGGAACGTCGGTGACGACGACCAGCGGAATACCGAAGGCATCGCACAGACGCACGAAACGCGCTGCCTTCTCGGCACTTTCGGAATTCAGGCAGCCGCCGAGCCGGATCGGATTGTTGGCCAGGACACCGACGGTGCGGCCACCGAGGCGACCGAGACCGGTGACCATGCTGCGCGCGTAACCGCCCTGCAGTTCCTCGAAGGAGCTCTCACCATCGACGTTGTCGAGCAGTTCGTGAATGATCGGCTTCACGTCGTAGGCGCGCTTGGCCGACTCCGGCATCATCGCCTTGAGGTCGATGTCGCCGTGCGCGGCCGCGGTCAGGTCGAATTCGCCCTGCTCGGCGAACATCGACACCAGGCGGCGGGCGCGATGCATGGCATCGGACTCGTCGTCGGCCACGATGTGGGTGACGCCGGACTTCTTGCCGTGCGTCTCCGGACCACCGAGGGTGACCATGTCGACGTTCTCGCCGGTCACCGAACGCACCACGTCGGGCCCGGTGACGAAGATCCGGCCCTCGGGCGCCATGATCACGATGTCGGTCAGCGCGGGGCCGTAGGCGGCGCCGCCGGCGGCGAAGCCGACCACGACGGAAATCTGCGGTACCAGGCCGGACGCGCGAACCATGGCCTCGAAGACCAGGCCGACCGCGTGCAGGGCCTCGACGCCCTCGGCCAGGCGAGCCCCGCCGGAATGCCAGATGCCGACCACGGGAACGCCGGAATCGATGGCGGTGTCGATCGCGTCGACGATGTGCTTGCAGCCCTCCACACCCATCGCGCCACCCATCACGGTCGCGTCCGAGCAGTAGGCCACGGTGCGGACACCGTCGACCTCACCGATCGCCGCGAGCACGCCGGACTTGTCGCGCGGATGGAGCGGAAGGACCGTGCCAGGATCGAAGAACCGCTGCAGCCGGCCCAGCGGATCGCGCGGGTCGGCGGCGGTGTCCGGTTGCAACGCGGGCGCCATGATCGTCATCGCGTTTTCTCCTAAGTGATGAATGCGCCGCTACCGCGGCTGCGTATGGCGATCCCCGGTGGGTTCGAGCAGTTTCGTGCTCGGCCCCACCGGGGATCGTTGTATATGCAGTCGTGGCTAGGCGCGACCGAAGGCGAGCGCGACATTGTGCCCACCGAAACCGAAGGAGTTGTTGATCGCGTATTCGATTTCCTGGCGCCGGGCTTCCCCGTGCACCACATCGAGATCGATCTCCGGATCCTGGTTCTCCAGGTTCAGGGTCGGCGGAACGATGCCGTCCCGGATCGCGAGCACGGTGAGCACGGACTCGAGTGCGCCGACGGCGCCGATCGAGTGGCCCAGTGCCGACTTCGGCGCGTAAACCGACGCGTGGTTGCCCACGGCCTTGTTGATCGCGTTCGCCTCGGCGGTATCGCCGATCGGCGTCGCGGTCGCGTGCGCGTTGACGTGGGTGATGTCCTTCTTGGTCAGACCAGCGGTCTGCATCGCCCGGGTCATCGCGCGCGCTGCTCCGTCGCCCGACGGATCGGGAGCGACGAGATGGAAACCATCGGAAGTGATACCCGCACCGAGCAAGCGCGCGTGGATGGTGGCTCCACGGGCCTTGGCGCTTTCCTCGGTCTCGACGACCATGAGCGCACCGGCCTCACCGAACACGAACCCGTCGCGATCCCGGTCGAACGGACGCGAGGCGCCCTTCGGGTCGTCGTTGCGGGTGCTCATCGCGCGCATCATGCTGAACGCCGCGATCGGAATCGAGTCGATGTAACCCTCGACGCCGCCGGTGACAACCATGTCCGCGTCACCCATGACGATCATGCGCCATGCGTTGGCGATGGCCTCGGAGCCGGACGAGCATGCCGAGACCGGAGTGACCACTCCTGCCCGGGCCTTCAGTTCGAGACCGACCACGGCCGACGGGCCGTTCGGCATGACCATCTGAACAGCCAGCGGCGAAATCTTGCGGTAGCCACCGGTTTTCAGCTTGTCGACCGAATCGATGAGGGCATCGCCGCCACCGAGTCCGGTACCGATAGCCACACCCAGCCGCTCCGGATCGACCTCCGGGGAGCCCGCGTTGCGCCAGACCTCACGGCCGAGCACCAGCGCGAGCCGCTCGACATACGCCATGCGACGGATCTCGACTCGTTCGAGCAGGGTGTCCGGGTTGACCTTCAGGTGTCCGCCGATGCGGACCGGAAGGCCGTATTCCTCGACGAAGGAATCCTCGAGAACGTCGATGCCGCTCTCGCCGTTGAGGAGTCCCTTCCACGTCGCATCGACGTCACCCGCGATCGACGTGGTCGCCGCCAGGCTGGTGACGACGACGTTGGGGAAATTCCCGTTCAAGGTGGAAGGAGTGGTCACTGTTTCGGCCCTACTCGGCGTCGAACTTGGCCTTGAGCTCCGCGGCGGCTTCGCTGTTCTCCGCCTCGAGCTTCTGGATGTAGTTGACGGCGTCGCCGACGGTCTTCAGGCTGGCCAGATCCTCGTCCGGGATCTTGACGCCGTACTTGTCCTCGGTCTGCACGGCGATCTCCACCATGGACAGCGAATCGATGTCCAGGTCATCGACGAAGGACTTCTCGATGGTCACCTCGGAGGGTTCGATACCCGTAACCTCTTCGATGATCTTGCCGAGTTCCTCGACGATTTGTTCCTGGGTCAGAGCGGCCACTTGGTGGCTCCCTTCTTGTTTTCTCTTGCAGGGCTCTTGGAGTGTTTCGTATCGAGTGCGGCATTGGTTAGCACCGACTCGGTCACAACTGTGTGCGAACACAGCCGCGGGAGGAAAGCTAACCGGAAGTGGTGAACCCGGCCAACGCGGGGAGGTCTTCGGGGGTTTTCAGGGCCAGCGTGGGCGTGCCCTTCAGTTCCCGCTTCGCGATGCCGACCAGCGTGCCCGCCGGCGGCAATTCCCACACCGCGGATACTCCTGCGGCGCGGACGGTTTGAGTGCACAGATCCCACCGGACGGGCCGGGTGACCTGCGCCGCGAGCTTATCGACCGCATCGCGGCCGGACGCGACCGGCTTGCCGTCGAAGTTCGACAGCAGCACCCGGACCGGCTCGTTGGGCACGATCTTGGCGATCGCCTCGGCCACCGCGTCCTGGGCCGGAGCCATGAACTCGGTGTGGAAAGCCCCCGCGACGGGCAGGGCGCGCACGCGCGCCTTCTCCGGCGGGTTGGCGGCCAGTTCGGCCAGGGCCTCGAGCTTGCCCGCCGCCACGATCTGGCCGGCCGCGTTGCGGTTGGCCGGGATCAGGTCGAGTTCGGCGAGCCGCTGGAGCACGGTGGCCTCGTCGCCACCGAGCACCGCCGACATGCCGGTCGGTTCGAGCGCGCACGCCTTGGCCATCGCCGCACCACGGATGGCGGCCAAGGTCACCGCTTCGTCGGCGGAGATGACTCCGGCGACCGCGGCGGCGGCGAGCTCGCCGACCGAATGTCCGGCGATGATGCTGTCGGCCGGAATCACGTCCGGCTCGATTCGGGAGAACGCCAGCAGCGCGGCGGCGACCACCAGCGGCTGGGTGACGGCGGTGTCGGTGATCTCCTCGGCCGTCGCGGTAGTGCCGAGACGGACCAGATCCAGGCCGGAGGCCATGGACCAGAGCGCGAGACGGTCGTTCGCGCCAGGAAGGTCGAGCCAAGGCGCGAGCATGCCGGGTGTCTGGGACCCCTGTCCAGGGGCGAACAAAGCGATCACGCCTCTAAGAAAACACTGTGTGGTGCCTCGCAAGAGATGTCGACGCGAATGAAGGTTTGAGAAGGCTTTTGTGGGGGTCCCACAAAAGCCCACGTGGGATGTCCCGATCGACCGGTCCCCCAATTGCGTTACAGGCCGTCTGGACCCACTGGTAGATGTGGGGCTTCCGGTGCGGAAGTTGACGGTTCGTTACGAGTTCGTGTCAATCGACCCACTGTTGCCGCGATCCGGAGCACGTAGGCATCACGGGGATTCATCGGATCGCGACCCGTGATCTCAGCGATCCGTTTGAGTCGGTAGCGAACCGTATTTGGATGGACGTACAGCTGACGGGCACACGTCTCGACCGCGCCACCACAATCCAGATAGGCATCGAGGGTGTCCGCGAGCGACGATCCTGCTGCGGCCAACGGGAGCACAAGATACTCGTTCAACGCGTCGATCGCAGCTCGATCGCCCAACAAGGCGCGTTCGGGCAACAATTCCGTCGCGTACACCGGACGAGGAGCGCCGCGCCAGCCGACAACAGCTTCCATTCCGGCCAGCGCCTCGACCGCCGAGGCATGCGCGGCGCCGAGCGTGCGCATCGTCGGGCCGATCACGACCGGCCCATCGGAGAACACCTCGGCCAGTAGATCGGCGAGGAAGGGCGAGGCGTAACCGTTCTCGCCGAGATGGCCGCTCACCACCATCACCAGGCGCGCGCCCTGCACCACGGCCAGCGCCGAGCGGCCGTGCCGGGCGGCGATGGTGTGCACCGAACCGACCATGCCGACGCCCTGATCCCCGGGCGGAGTGCCGACCAGCACCGTGGCGAACGCGGTGGCGTCCCAGTTCAACGTGGCGGCCCGCGACAGCATGTCGGGGCCCGTGTCGCCGCGCACCACCGCGTCGACGACGAGCGCTTCCAGACGGGTATCCCACGCGCCGCGCGATTCCGCGGCGCTGGCATACACCGAGGCGGCCGCGAAACCGAGCTCACGCCCGTATCGCAACACCGCCTCGGTCAACGCCACCAGCTGGCGGTCGTTACGCGCCAGCGCGGGCAGCCACTGCTCGAAGAACTCCATGGCCACCCGGACCATGTCCACGGTCTGGCGCAGCGTCAGCCGCCGCGCCAGATCCTGCGGAATCACCTGGAACGCATCCAGACTGAAGCGGATATCGCTCTCCGGATCCTGCAACCACTCCAGGAAGTTCACCACCGCGGTCTGCACCAGCATCTGGACGCCGGCCCGCTGGGCGGCGTCCAGATCGGCGAAGAACGGCAACCGATCCTGCATCGACCCGACCGCCTCGGTGGAGAGGCGCCCGGAGAACTGCTTCACGCGTTTGAGCAGCGTGTCCGGGAGCGGGTCGCGGTTTTGCCGGTTCGGGGAGAGCGCGCCCGTGGGCAGATACACCTCGTGCTCGGAAGAGCCTTCGGAGATCCTTCTCGGCCGCGGCGGTTTACGGTCCACGGTGTAATAGTCCGCTACGCCAGATCTTCCGCGGAATCCACGGCCGGTTTCGGCGCGGCGTCCACGTCGTGGATGCGGTACTTCTTGGCTGCCTCGACCACCTTGGCGGGATCGAACCGGCCCGTACGCGCCAAACCGTCCAGCGCCGCGACCACGATCGACTGGGCGTCGACGTTGAACACGCGCCGAGCGGCGGGCCGGGTATCGGAGAAACCGAACCCGTCGGTGCCGAGCGTGGTGAAGTCACCGGGCACCCACTTGCGCACCTGATCGGGCACCGCGCGCATCCAGTCGGTCGCGGCGATATACGGGCCCTGCACACGCGAGAGCGCTTCGGTCACGTACGGCTGCGGGATATCGGCACCCGGGTCACGCAACTGGGCGATCTCCTTGGCCAGCGCCTCCTTGCGCAGCTCGCCCCACGAGGTCACCGACCAGACATCGGCCTGCACACCCCAGTCCGCGGCGAGGATGTCCTGTGCGCGCAATCCGTCGGGCACCGTGACGCCCGAGACCATGATCTGAGCGCGCACGTCCCCCTCACCACCACGCTTGTAGAGGTAGAGGCCCTTGAGCAGACCCTCGATATCGAGGCCCTCCGGCTCGGCCGGCTGCTGGTACGGCTCGTTGTAGAGGGTGATGTAGTAGAAGACGTCCTCGCCGCCGAAGGTGTCCGAGGGACGCTCCCGGGGCTCGGTGCCCGGCACCGCGTAAGGCAGCGCCGGTGGCTTGCCGCCGCCGTACATCCGGCGCAGGCCGTCGCGCACGATATGGGCAAGCTCGAAGGAGAAGGCCGGATCGTAGGTGACGACCGCCGGATTGGTGGACGCCAGCAACAGCGAGTGGCCGTCGTTGTGCTGCAGGCCCTCACCGGTCAGCGTGGTTCGCCCGGCGGTAGCTCCGAGGACGAAACCGCGCGCAAGCTGATCGGTGGCGGCCCACAGACCGTCGCCGGTGCGCTGGAACCCGAACATCGAATAGAAGATGTAGAGCGGGATCATCGGCTCGCCGTGCGTGGCGTACGAGGTGCCCGCCGCGGTGAACGACGCCGTCGAACCGGCCTCGTTGATGCCCTCGTGCAGGATCTGCCCGACGGTGCTCTCTTTGTAGGCAAGCATCAATTCCGCGTCCACGGACGTATACAACTGACCGTTGCGGTTGTAGATCTTCAACGAAGGGAACCACGAGTCCATACCGAAGGTCCGGGCCTCGTCGGGGATGATCGGCACGATCCGCTTGCCGATCTCCTTGTCCCGCAACAGCTCCTTCATCAGGCGCACCAGCGCCATCGTGGTGGCCACCTGCTGCTTGCCCGAGCCCTTGCGCACCGACTTGTAGGCCTCGTCACCCGGAAGTTGCAGAGGCTTTGCCGCAGTGCGTCGTTCGGGCAGGAAACCGCCCAGGGTCTTGCGCCGGTCCAGCATGTACTGGATCTCGCGGGCCTCCATACCGGGGTGGTAGTACGGGGGCAGGTACGGATCCTTCTCCAGCTCGGCATCGGAGATCGGGATGCGCTGCAGATCGCGGAAGTCCTTGAGGTCCTGCAGCGTCAGCTTCTTCATCTGATGCGTGGCGTTGCGGCCCTCGAAGTGCTTGCCGAGGGTGTAGCCCTTGATGGTCTTGGCCAGGATCACCGTCGGCTGACCCTTGTGCGCCATCGCCGCCGCGTAGGCCGCGTACACCTTGCGGTAGTCGTGGCCGCCGCGCTTGAGGTTCCAGATGCCCTCGTCGGACAGATCCTGCACCAGCGCCTTGGTGCGCGGGTCACGACCGAAGAAGTGGTCGCGGACGTAGGCGCCGTCATTGGCCTTGTAGGTCTGGAAATCGCCGTCGGGCGTGGTGTTCATCAGGTTCACCAGCGCGCCGTCGCGATCCGCGCCGAGCAGCGCGTCCCACTCCCGGCCCCAGATCACCTTGATGACGTTCCAGCCGGCGCCGCGGAAGAACGACTCCAGCTCCTGAATGATCTTGCCGTTACCGCGAACCGGGCCGTCCAGGCGCTGCAGGTTGCAGTTGATGACGAAGGTCAGGTTGTCCAAGCCCTCGTTGGCCGCCACCTGGATCAGGCCGCGCGACTCCGGCTCGTCCATCTCACCGTCACCGAGGAAGGCCCACACGTGCTGATCGGTGGTGTCCTTGATGCCGCGGTCGTTCAGGTAGTGGTTGAACCGGGCCTGATAGATGGCGTTCATCGGGCCGAGGCCCATGGACACCGTGGGGAACTCCCAGAAGTTGTTCAGCAGCCGCGGGTGCGGGTACGACGGCAGGCCGCGCCCGGGGCCGCCGTGGCTGTATTCCTGACGGAAGCCGTCCATCTGATCGGTGGACAGGCGGCCCTCCAGGAAGGCGCGGGCATAGATGCCGGGCGAGGCGTGGCCCTGGATGAAGATGGAATCGCCGCCGCCGGAGTGATCCTTGCCGCGGAAGAAATGGTTGAAACCCACCTCGTACAGCGCCGCCGAGGACGCGTAGGTCGAGATATGGCCGCCCACACCGATACCCGGGCGCTGCGCGCGATGCACCATGATCGCGGCGTTCCAGCGGATCCAGGCGCGGAAGCGCCGTTCCACCTCCTCGTCGCCGGGGAACCACGGCTCGTTCTCGGTGGGGATGGTGTTGACATAGTCGGTGGAAGTCAGCGACGGGATGGCGACACGGCGTTCGCCGGCCCGCTCCAGCATGCGCAGCATGAGGTAGCGCGCGCGACCCGGGCCTTCCCGGTCGAGCATCTCATCGAACGACTCGAGCCATTCGCTGGTTTCCTCCGGGTCGATGTCAGGTAGGTAGGACGCCACCCCTTCGCGGATCACCCGAACCCGGGCGGCCGCCGCATGCGACGGCTTGGCGTCACGATCGGCGGCGGGGTCGGCGTTCGGGGCAGCGGATTTCGCTGCAGCGGAAGAGTGGATCAGGTCGGTCAAATCTGCTCCTCGTACAGGGGGTGGACAAGCTGTTGGCGTCTGTATCCCCGGGCGGGCCGCTGTGGTTGTGCGAACCACCCGTCTACGTAAGGTCCGGGCGCACCCTCCATCCTTGCCGAAGGTGCGTCCCAGGTCATCATGTCAGCAGGAAATCCAGTACGGTTTCCTCCGCAGCGGGTTACCCGATAGTTTTCCGGCGCGAGCCCGAACTGCGTGATGTCCGCACACACCCCAGACAAACCCAAGAGCGGGGAGAGAGATGAAGCTGCTGGATCCACGCCGATTCGGACTGGCGTGCGCGGCCATTGCCGTCGCCGCCGGTCTGACCGTCGCGGGCTGCGCGAATCGGGTTGATGGAGTCGCCAATCCGAACGCCGCCGATCTGGCCGCGTACAAGACCGAAGCCGCCGCCTCCTCGGCCGCGGCGACCTCCTCCCGGAAGGCCGCCGCACAGGCTCAGGCCATCAGTGAGAACTGCGCGCAGTTTCCCACTACCACCGGTGTCGGCGTCAAGGCCTACAACGATTTCGTGGACGCGCACGACTCGAACGCGCCGGACTACGCGGCCAAGCGGGACGGTGCCGCGCAGACCCTCGACGATGCCGCGAACAAAGTCGAAGCGGGCATGAACAGTGTCGCCGGGGGCGCGCTGCCGGAAGATCTCGCCGGAAAATTTTCCGCCTACATTTCCGCGGCTCGTTTGCTCGCCGAAGAGACCCGGAAAATGACGTATACCGCGCCCGTCGGTGGCCTCAACGAGGCAAGCAAGCAGGTCAACGACGCGCGCACCGCCGTGAAGGACGCTTGCCCGAAACGCTGAAAACCGACCGAAAACCCGAGATGCACCCGCGACATTCGGTGGTAATTCCACCGATCGGCTTGCGCTCGGGGCGATAACCATGTTCGCTTGCAACTACCTATTGTCTCGGGAGTTGAGGAGGACACCACCGTGGTCGCCGCGGCGGACGCGCAGAACTACGCTCAGAAGCTTGGCATTACACACGGCATGGTTGTCCAGGAACTGGGATGGGACGAGGACACCGACGACGACCTGCGGGCCGATGTCGAGGAAGCCATCGGCAGTGAAATGGTCGACGACGACACCGATGAGGTGGTCGATACCGTTTTGCTCTGGTGGCGCGAAGGAGACGGCGATTTGGCCGACGAGCTGATGGAAGTCATCAGCCCGCTGGCCGATGACGGCGTCATCTGGGTCCTCACCCCCAAGACCGGTAAACCTGGCCATGTCGATCCGAGCGAGATCGCCGAAGCCGCGCCCACGGCGGGCCTGACGCAGACATCTGCGATCAGCCTGGGTGCGTGGACCGGAAGCCGCCTTGTTCAGCCCAAGGCGCCTATCAAGCAGCGCTGAGTACAGACAACGCTGATCCATTCGCTATGGTTTTCGCCGGGCGGTGCGACACCGCCCGGCGAAACCCGACACGATGGAGGACTCGCGGATGGCCCTGGATGGACCCTTGGAAATCGGTGCTGTGGCACCGGATTTCACGCTGAAGGACCAAAACAACCAGGACGTCACGCTCTCGTCTTTCCGCGGCAAGAAGAACGTGCTGATCGTCTTCTACCCGCTCGCCTTCACCGGCATCTGCCAGGGCGAGCTGTGCAAGGTGCGCGACGAGCTACCCAAGTTCCAGAACGAGGACCACGAGATCCTGGCGATCTCCGTGGGCCCGCCGCCCACCCACAAGATCTGGGCTTCCGAGCAGGGGTACGTCTTCCCCCTGCTCTCCGATTTCTGGCCACACGGCGCCGTCGCCCAGGCCTACGGCGTCTTCAACGAGAAGTCCGGCTGTCCGAACCGCGGCACCTTCGTCGTCGACAAGACCGGCCACATCCGCTTCTCCGAAATGAACGGCCCCGGAGAGCCCCGTGACCAGGCGGCTTGGGAGAAAGCGCTCGCCGCGCTAGATTCATAAACCGCGCCGTCGGTTCCGACCGAAGGCACGGGCGTATAGCTCAGCGGTAGAGCACTGGTTTTACACACCAGCGGTCCGCGGTTCGATCCCGCGTGCGCCCACCCTTACCGGCCAGGTACCGCCTGGCCTTGATCATCGGGATGCTTCCCACGGTCCTGCCAGCCCGTCCCAAGAGCAAGCTCTGAACTCGCACTGCGGTGCGCAACGGTTTGCCTTCAACTGGGGACTCGCGATGGTGAAGGCCAATCTCGCGCAGCGTGAAGCGGAGCGAACGTACGGGATTCGCGAGTCGGATCTGACACCGAGCTCGGACTGGTCGGCCTTCGGATTGCGGAGAGCTTGGAACCAAGCCAAACCGAGCGTCGCTGCGTGGTGGCCGGAAAACTCCAAGGAGGCCTACGCCAGCGGGCTCGCGAATCTGGCTGCTGGACTTCGACATTGGTCAGCAGCGAGGACCGCCACGAGCAACAGGCGGCCACGGTTTCCCAGATTCCGGCCCAAGCGCGGGCGGCGCTCCTGTCGGTTCACCACTGGCGCGTTGGGGCTCGCCAGCGCAGATCGCCGACATATAAGACTGCCGCGCATCGGCATCGTGCGAACCATGGAATCCACCCGGAAACTGGCTCGCCATATCGAGCGCGGCACCGCTCGGATCCGCTCAGCAACTGTGAGCTTCCGGCGAGGGCGTTGGTATGTGTCGTTTTCGGTGGAAGTCGATCACCACATCCCGGCCCCGACTCGGCATCGGCTTCCAGTCGTCGGCGTCGATCTCGGCATCACGCACTTGGCCGTGCTGTCCCAGCCCGTGGCGGGTTTATCCGACGAACAAGGCATGGTGCCGAACCCGAGGCGGCTCGAACATGCTCAGCGAAAACTTCGCCGGCTACAGCGTCAGGCAGCCCGCCGACGCGCGCCCGACAAGCGAACCCGAGAGACCCCGTCCAGACGCTGGTCCGTCACTCGCGCCGAGATAGCCCGATTGCATACCCGCGTGGCCAGTTCACGTGCCGACATGCTGCACAAGCTCACCACGGGCTTGGTCGCCTCCTTCGCTGCGATCGTCGTCGAAGACCTGCATGTCGCAGGCCTCCTACGCAATCGCAGACTGTCACGGCAAATCGCCGGAGTCGGGTGGGGCGAGTTGCGACGCCAACTCGAGTACAAGGCGGCCTGGAGCGGCACCCAGCTGCTCGTCGCTGATCGGTTCTACGCGAGCTCCAAAACCTGTAGTTCCTGCGGTGCAGTGAAAGCCAAACTGCGTCTGTGTGAACGCGTCTACCGATGCGGACAGTGTCCGCTGGTACTGGATCGAGATCTCAACGCAGCCCAAAACCTGGCCGGTCTGACCGTGCCGACAGACGGCACGTCCACGGCGAGTTGCGCCGCGACGGAAAACGAGCCCGCTGGAAACCCTCGTAAGACCGGCACGGAGTCGGCAACGGGTATCGCCACGGGAAGGCCCCCGAGGTCAACGCTGGGTAGCGATACCGCAGCTGCTGAACAAGCAACGGTTCGATCCCCTCTGCGTTCTTTCAGCTGATACGCAGGTATTTACCTTCACTCGTTTTCGGTGACGGTGGTGTCCGGGTGGCGGCGGCTGGTGTCGGGCTTGACGAAGTGGCCGGTGATGGCGGAGCGGTCGCGGCGGTTGGTGCCGTCGTGGGGTTCGTTCTCGCTGAGGGTTGTCTTGGGGTTTTCGGCGGCTGTCTGTTCGGTGACGTATTCACCGGTTTCGGCGGAACGGTGGCTCTTCTCGGCCATGACATCTCCTGTGGCTCGTGCACGGCTGCTGGACGGGCCGTGCGGTTGCTTTTCGGATACCGCGGGACACGGCGGTGAAACGTCGGAAGTGGACCTGGCCTCGATGCTGGGCGATACATTGGAAGCCGGTCCCGCCGGGGATGGAGGCTCGTATGCGGCGTTCGTTCGGCAAGAAATTGGTGGCGGTCTGGGCAGCGGTGATCATGCTCGCGGCCCTGGGTTGCGGGTCGGAGGGCGGCGCGCAAGCCTTCCGGTTCCAGATGGTGGAGGGGCAGAACCTCAACTATCTGCTGCGCGAGGGGAATACCGCCGCGCATCTGCTGTTGCGGTCGGGCACGCAGCCGCGGATCGTGGTGGCGTTTCCGGCCGGGAACAGTGGGACCGGGGCCTGGTTCGAGCCGTTGGCCGCGCCGGCGGAGTGGGAGCTGGACGCGGCGCCGGATGCGAAGGCGGACAAGGATTCCCGCGGGCGGCCACGAACCGGGATCGAGTTCACCGCCTCGGTGCGGACGCCGACGCTCACGGTGCGCGAGGCTGTGCTGTCGAATGTGCGGGTGCTGCGGGACTACAACCAGAAGGGTGTTGTGCCCGCGGAAGTGCTTGTGGCACCCACTGTTTCGGGCAACACGATCACCTGGGAACGGGATCGGCTGGACGGCGGCCCAGGCTATCGGCTCGGCTTGGAGGTGGTCGACGGCACAGTCTCGGGCGGCACCATCACCGCGGACGCCGACGGCCGGATCCGGCTGCGGGTCACCGCGTCCACCGGTGACACTCCCCTGACTCCGCTGGCCGGCCCCGAGTTGCTGAACGGCGCGGAGGCGACACTCGAGAGCGCGAAGAACACGCTGACGTTCCTCAGCTACCGGGAAAAGTTCGTGGGTGGGTCGTGGCAGTACCTCACCTACTTCGGCCGGGACACGTTGATCTCGACGATGCTGCTGATGCCGGTGCTGGCACCGGAGGCGACCGAAGCCGCGATCGGCTCGGTGCTGGAACGGCTGGGGCCGGACGGGGCGGTGGCGCACGAGGAATCGCTGTCGGAGTTCGCGTTGTTGACGCGGCAGCAGGAGAACGGCCCGGCGAGCGACGCGCCGATTCTCGACTACACCATGGTCGACGAGAACTATCTGCTCGCACCGGTCGCCGCCGCCTATCTGCTCGACCACGCGGCGGCCGCCGAGCGCGCGACCGGCTATCTCCGTGGCGACGCGGGTTCAGCGCTGCTGCGCAATCTGCGGCTGGTGGTGTCGAGTGCGGCGGCGTTCGCCGGTGAACCGCGGTATCAAAATCTGATCGGGCTGCAAGCGGGCCGCGATTCCGGGCAGTGGCGCGACAGCGATATCGGGATCGGCGGCGGTCGCTATCCCTACGACGTCAACGCCATTCTGGTGCCCGCCGCGCTCGAGGCGACCGCCCGGTTGCTGGACAGTGGTGTGCTCGACCCCTATCTCACCGAGAGTGATCGGCTGGAGCTCTCGTTCGCCGCCGCGCACGCGAAGGTGTGGCGGGCCGAGGCGCCGCGCCTGTTCACCGTGACGCTGGACCAGCGGCAGGCACAGGAGGCGGTCACCGGGTATGCCGGGCGAATCGGGGTTCCGGCGGCGACGCTCGGCCCGGAACCGGTTGTCTTCCCGGCGATTTCGCTCGGCGCGGACGGCGCCCCGATTCCGATCGTGCATTCCGACGATGTCTTCGAGCTGTTGTTCGGGCGGCCCGCCCCCGAGGACTTGGACAAACGGGTCGCCACCTTGATCCGGCCGTTCCCGGTCGGTCTGATGACCGGGGCCGGGATGGTGGTCGCGAACCCGGTGTTCGCCGACCCGGAATTGCAGGCGCAGTTCACCACGCACGACTATCACGGCACCGTGGTGTGGTCTTGGGTGCAGGCCGCGTTCGCCGCCGGGCTCGAACGGCAGCTGACCCGCACCGACCTCCCCCACCCGGTCCGGGACCGCCTGGGCGCCGCGCAGCGAACACTGTGGGACGCGATCGAGCGAGCACAAACGATGCGGAATTCCGAACTGTGGAGCTGGGGTCTCCAAGACGGCGCGTTCCGTGTCGTGCCCTTCGGCTCCCGCACCGCCGATGTCACCGAATCCAATGTCGCGCAACTGTGGAGCAGCGTCTATCTCGCGGTGCGGCCACCACGCTGAACTACCGCGCTGTGCTGGTGCGCAGGCCGGAGTCGCCGCCCTGGCCGGCTGCCCGATGTCCTGGTCGCCGGGGCGACGGGGTAGAAAAGGGGTCGGGCGCGGTTCGCGCGGCCACGCAACGACACCCTGAGAAGGAGAGAGGCTCTTCATGGCGACCTCTGAAGCGCGCGCACAGATCGGTGTGACCGGCCTGGCGGTCATGGGTAGCAATATCGCCCGCAACTTCGCCCGCAACGGCTACACCGTCGCGCTGCACAACCGCAGCATCGGCAAGACCGACGCCCTGCTCGAGGCGCACGGCGGCGACGGCGATTTCGTGCGCACCGAGACCATCGAAGAGTTCGTCGCCGCCCTGGAAAAGCCGCGCCGGGTGCTGATCATGGTCAAAGCGGGTGACCCCACCGACGCGGTGATCGAGGAACTGGCCGCGGCGATGGAACCCGGCGACATCATCATCGACGGCGGCAACGCCCTCTACACCGACACCATCCGCCGCGAGAAGGCCATGTCCGAGCGTGGCCTGAACTTCGTCGGCGCCGGTATCTCCGGCGGCGAGGAAGGCGCGCTGAACGGTCCGGCGATCATGCCGGGCGGCCCGAAGGAGTCCTACGAGTCGCTGGGACCGCTGCTGGAATCGGTCGCCGCCAAGGTCGACGGCGTACCCTGCTGCACCCATATCGGCCCCGACGGTTCCGGGCACTTCGTGAAAATGGTGCACAACGGCATCGAATACGCCGACATGCAGCTCATCGGCGAGGCCTACCACCTGTTCCGTGACGCACTCGGTTTCGATGCCAAGCAGATCGCCGATGTGTTCACCGACTGGAACTCCGGCGATCTGGAGTCCTACCTGATCGAGATCACCGCCGAGGTGCTCAACCAGGTCGACGCCAAGACCGGCAAGCCGCTGGTCGATGTGATCGTCGACGCCGCCGAGCAGAAGGGCACCGGCCGCTGGACGGTCAAGTCGGCACTGGATCTGGGTGTGCCGGTGACCGGTATCGCCGAGGCGGTGTTCGCGCGCGCCCTGTCCGGTTCGCGCGCCCAGCGCAAGGCCGCGGTCGGTCTGGCCTCGGGCACCCTCGCCGCTAAGCCCACCGATGTCGCGCAGTTCACCGAGGACATCCGCCAGGCGCTCTACGCCTCGAAGATCGTGGCCTACGCCCAGGGTTTCGACCAGATCGCCGCGGGCAGCGCCGAATACGACTGGAACCTGCGCCCCGGCGACCTGGCCACCATCTGGCGCGGCGGCTGCATCATCCGCGCCCGCTTCCTCAACCGCATCAAGGACGCCTACGCGGAGAACCCGGAACTGCCCAGCCTGATCCTGGCCCCGTACTTCCGCGAGGCCATCGAAACCGCCATCGACAGCTGGCGGCGCGTGGTCTCCGCCGCCACCCTGCTCGGCATCCCCGTCCCCGCCTTCGCGTCCTCGCTGTCCTACTACGACGCCCTGCGGGCCGAACGCCTCCCCGCGGCCCTGACCCAGGGCCAGCGGGATTTCTTCGGCGCCCACACCTACGAACGCGTCGACGCCGAGGGCAAATACCACACCCTGTGGAGCGGTGACCGCTCCGAAGTTCAGGCGTAGCGGTTCGATCCGGTAGCGGGACCGCGTTGCCCCGCTACCGGACCGTCCGCCGCTGTGCGTCGCGGATTCATCCGGTGTTACCTGCCGTGGTTACCCTCACGGGTACGCGGAAGGAGGCGGCATGGAATTCCGGCATCTCGTTTCGTTCCTGGCGCTCGCCGAAGAGTTGCATTTCGGCCGGGCGGCGCAACGATTGCACCTGAGCCAGCCGAGTCTGAGCGCGCAGCTGCGCAAGCTGGAAGCCACGCTCGATGTGCTGCTGGTAGAACGCAATTCGCACGAGGTGCGGCTGACGCCGGCCGGGCGGGAATTCGAACTGCAAGCCCGGCAGATCGTCGCTCAGCTGGAGCGCGCGGCGCTGGCGGCGAAGGCCACCGCCGAAGGCCGGGCCGGCACGCTGAGCGTCGGTTACAACCTGCCGGCGAGCCGGCATGTGCTGCCGGGCGCGTTGGCGCGGATGACCGATCGGCACCCGGACATCGCGGTCTCGCTGTGGGAGAAGCGCACCGGACCGCAGCTGGCGGCGCTGGCGGCGGGCTCGCTCGATATCGCGCTGGTATACGGGCATCCCAGCACCTCCGAGTTCCGGTACCGGCGGCTGCTGCATCGTGTGCCGCTGGTAGCGGTGGTGGGGCGGCGGCATCGCTGGGCGGATCGGCCCAGTGTGCCGTTCGCTGAGTTGCAGGGGCAGGAGTGTGTGCTGTTCGCCCGCGAGCAGTGTCCGGCGATGTACGACTCCATTTTCCGCGCCGCGGCGTTGAATCGGATCTCGCTGACGGTTGCTCGCCATGCCGACGATCCCGGCGCGACCGCGCATATGGTGTCGGTGCGCCCGCTGGTCGGGTTCGCCTCCGTGACGCGCGCGATGTCGATGGGGCTGGGCGCGCCCGGTGCCGGCCCGGTCGCGGTGAAGCTGTCGAATCCGGTGCCCACGCTGGACCTGTACGCGGTGTGGCGGGCCGAGGAGTCCAATCCCGCGACCGCGCTGTTCCTGGACTGTATGGAATCACTTCAGCCCCGAACGGACGAAGGCGTTGACGATGTGGCGTTGCAACACCAGATAGAGCAGTAACACCGGCAGGCAGGCCAGGCCGGCCAGCGCCATCAACGGCCCCCATTGGTCGCCCTCGGTCCCCATGAAACTGCGCAGGCCCAATTGCAGGACGCTGTTGGATTGCCGCAAAACCACCGCGGGCCAGAAGTATTCGTTCCAGGCATTGATGAACAGCAGAATGCCGAGTGCCGCGAGCGCGGGTCGCAGGTTCGGCACCACCACGGTCCACAGGATCGACCACGAGGAACGCCCGTCGATCTTGGCCGCGGCGATCAGTTCCTTGGGAAAAGCCGACATGTGCTGGCGCAGCAGCAGCACGGCCAGGGCGGAGCAGAGCGTCGGAAGTACCACGCCGATCAGGGAATTGATCAGGCCCAGTCGAGTGAGCAGGATGTAGTTGGGCAGCATGGTCACCTGGAACGGGACCAGCCAGGTGCCGACGAAAGCCAGATACAGCACTCGCCGCAGCGGGAAGGTGTACATGGCGAACGCGTAGGACGCCAGCAGCGCGATGAGAAGTTGCCCGGCGGCCGAGAGCACCGCTACGAAGAAGGTGTTCGCGATCAGCCCGGTGATGTCCACCTTGTGCGCCGCGTCGGCATAGTTGGCGACCGACAGCGGCCACGGGATCGGCGCGAGCGAGGTGACATCCTCGGGGCGGCGCAGCGCGGTCGCGAACAGCCAATAGATCGGAAAGGCGCAGAGCAGCGCGGTGGCCGCGAGCAGCAGATGTCCACCGATGACACGGATCCGGTCAATCATCATGGAAGGCGACCTTTTCCGAGATCCAGACCAGAATTCCGGCGATCACTCCGAAACCGAGGAACAGCAGCACCCCCGCCGCCGCACTGAGCCCCGCGTCGAAGCTGTGGAAGGCGTAATCCCAGAGCAGGTAGTAGACATTGGTGGTGGCCTGCGCCGGGCCGCCCTGGGTCATCGAGTCGATCAGCGGGAAAGTGACCGTGGGGCTGAGCAATACGGTGGTCAGCACCAGGAACATCAGCGTCGGCCGGAGTAAGGGCAGCGTGATCCAGCGGCGGATCTGCGCCGAGTCGGCGCCGTCGACCCGCGCCGCCTCCTCGTAATCCGTGCTGATACCGGCCAATCCGGCCCACACCACCAGCACCGCGAAACCCAGCAGCTGCCAGCCGGTGATCCCGATGATCACGCCGTGCGCGGTGGCCGCGTCGAAGACCCAGTTGCGGTGCGTGCCGAGAACTCGGTCGACGAACCCGCTGCCCGGGTGCAGCAGCCAGCGCCACACGGCCGCCGCCGCGACCGGAGCCACCAGGAAAGGCGCGAAAATGAGTGCGTGATAGACGGTTCGGGCACGGCCGTGCACGCGGCGGCTCGCCAGCGCGATGAGCACTGGCAGCAGTACCGTGAACGGCAGCAGACCTGCGATCAGCACCGCGGTCCGGCCCAGCGACGCGCGGAAAGCCGGGAGTTCGAGCAGCCGTTCGTAATTCGCGGTTCCCACCGGGACCATAGGTGCGCTCGGAAGCAGGTTCCACGAGTAGGTCGACAGTTGAAATGCCTGGGCCAGTGGTTGATACGTCCACACGACGAGCAGAAACACAGCGGGCGACAGATACAGATACGGTACGCAGGCACCTATCCGGCGCGACCAGGACCGGCGCGCGGGTGCCGCGGCCGGCGCGCTGCCCGGCACCGCTTCCGGCCGCTCAGCGACGACGAACATCGAACGGCCTCCGCACTACGAGCGCCGCGTTCCCCGCGCGGAACCGCCGGCTCACCGCGCCTCGGCTCGGTCGATGGCGCGCAGATGGGCCAGCATCTCGTTCTCGTCTCGCTCATAGACCTCCGGCGCGGGCGTGGCCTCCACCGCGCTCACCACGAAATCCAGGCCGAGCACATCGATTCGGCTGTAACCGAATCCGCGCAGCGCGCGCATCCGGCCGGGCGGCGGCATGGCGTCGAAACGGTAGGCCAGCGCCGGACCGACCCACACCGGAATCCCGGCCAGCGCCCCGGCCGCGGTCATGTGGTTGTGCCCGCACAGGATCAGCCGCACGTCGGTATTCGCCACCACCGCCGCGAGGCGGACTGCCTGGTCGAGATTCAACAGTTCGGCGGCCGCCATCCCGGACGGCAACGGCGGATGATGCAGGACGAGCAGGGTGCCACGCGGTGCGGGGCGGCGCAGCTTCCGGCCCAACCAGGTCAGCTGGCTGTCCTCGAGTGCGCCCCCGTGCCGGCCGGGCGTGGTGCTGTCCAGCGCGATGATCCGCAGGCCCGCGACCTCGACGGCCTGGTCGTGCGGCTCGAGCACCGATCCCGGCGCGTGGCCGAGGAGTTCGACGCCGAAGCTGACGCGTTCGTCGTGGTTTCCCATGACGTAGACCACCCGCGCTCCGAGTTCGGCCGCTACCGGCTCGACCGCCGCACGCAGGCGGCGGTACCCCTCCGGCGCACCGTTGTCGGTGAGATCACCGGAAAGGACCAGGGCGTCGACCGGGCCGGAAGCCCGCAATCGATCCAGCACGAGGGTGAGATTGGCGTAGGTGTCGACCGTGTCGTAGAGCAGTTCACCGGCGGGCCGGATATGGGTGTCGGTGAGCTGCACGATCCGCAGATCTCGCAGGTGCGCGAACATCATGTGGCCGGAAGGAGTTTCGCGCCCTCGGCGCGAGCGGCGGACAGTGTGGACTGCGGATCCCGGCCCTGGAACACGATGGCCTCGACCGCCTCCATCATGCCGTCCCGGATCTGCAGATAGTTGTTGCCCGGCAGGGCCACCCACGGCTCCATCGCGTCCAGCTGGGAAACATTGGGCGCGAGCAATGGATTCGCCGCCGCCCACGCGCCGAGCGAACCCGGCTCGTTCAGCAATCCGGTCCGCAGCGGCAGGTAGCCGATGTTCTGCGCGATCTTCATATAGGACTCCTCGCTGGTCAGGAACTTGATCAATTCCCAGGCGGCGCGCTGCCGGGCCGGGTCCGCGGACAGGATGTGCAGGCCGGCGCCGGAATTGGTGGGGATGGCGGGTTTGTCACCGAATCGCGGCATGACAGTCGAGCGCAGGTCCCACTTGTCCTTGGCACCGACGACGAAAGTGCCTTGCACAGCGCTGGTTTCGAGAATCATGCCGATCTCGCCGCGGGCGAACGACTCGTAGCCCTGCTTCTGCGCGAGTTCGGGCATCCGGCCGCTGTCGACGAGATCCTGGGCCATGCGCGTGACCTCCACGACGGGCGCCTCGGCATAGGTGAGCGTGCGGCGGTCCTCCGCCAGCACCCGCCCGCCGTTCGAGCGCACCAATGACTGGAAGCACCAGTCCTTCGCGGCCTTGGTCAGGCAGTCGAGATAGACGCCGCCCTTGCCGGTCTTGCTGGTGATGGCCTGGGCCGCGTCGGCGACCTGCTGCCAGGTGACCGGTGGCCGGTTCGGATCCAGACCGGCCGCGGTGAACAAGCTCGCGTTGTAATACAGCACCGGCGTGGAGAAGACGAACGGGACGCCGTAGGTGTGGCCCGCCCAGTCGTCGAGCGTGCGGGCACGCGGATGATAGGGCAGGCGACCGTCGAAGTTGCGCTGCACCGCGTCCGCACCGAACAGGACGTCCAACGGCTTCGCCCGCAATTGGTTGATCGTGAAATCCAGGTCGCTGAAGCCTAATTGGGCGACATCGGGGGGACTGCCCGCGATCATCTGGTTCTGAATGCTGGAGATGGTGTCGGTGGCCGGGTTCGGGCTGTTGCCCTGTGGCTTCTGCGCGGTGACCTTGATCTGCGGGTACTTCTTGCCGAACTCGGCGATCAAGGCATTGAAGGTATCGGTCCACGCACCGGCCAGGCCGTAGTTGTAGGACTCGAACACGATCGAAACCTGCTGTCCCGGCGCCAATTCCGGGACCTGGGCGGTAGATCCCGGGTCTGTGGCGGTGGTGCCGCCGAGCCCGCAGCCGCTCACGGCGACGACGGCGGCGAACACCAGGCAAAGGAAGGGGGTAACGCGTTTCACGGAATCTCCTGATCGGGTCGTGCAGCACGGTTCAAGCGACGGGCACGGCCGCCACAGCCGCCATCGGCGAAATCGCCTGCGGCTCTTGCCAGGACAGGCGCAGGCCGGACTCGGGATGAAAGAGATGGATGTGCGCGGGGTCGACCCGGAAGCCGACGTCGTCACCGGCGCGCACGCCCGCCGGTCGAGACATGCGAGCGCACAGCGTGAGTTTTCCGGCCTCGATGTGGACCAGTTCCTCGCTGCCGAGGTTCTCGACCATGGCCACACGCCCGCGCACCGCGGCATCGGCGTGCTCGAGGCGGAGCTGTTCGGGGCGGATTCCGGCGAGGACGGCGGTGTCGTCGCCGGAATCCGCCGTGATGCCCAGCGCGGCGTCGATGCCGTCGGACAACACCCGCAACCCGCCGTCCCGCCGGGAGACGACGGCGGGAAACAGGTTCATGGGCGGTGAGCCGAGAAACCCCGCGACGAACGCCGTGCGCGGCCGGTCGTAGAGCTCCTCGGGGGTGCCGACCTGTTCGAGACGACCCGCGTCGAGCAGCGCGATGCGGCTGGCCATGGTCATGGCCTCCACTTGATCGTGGGTCACATACAGGAACGTCGCGCCGAGGCGGCGGTGCAGCGCGATGAGTTCGGCGCGGGTGGCACTGCGCAGCTTGGCGTCCAGGTTGGACAGCGGTTCGTCCATGAGGAAGGCGCCGGGATCACGAACCATGGCGCGCGCCAACGCGACTCGCTGCCGTTGGCCGCCGGACAGGGCACCGGGACGGCGGTCGAGCAACGCCGAGAGTTCCAGCGTCTTCGCCACCTCGGCGACCCGTTCGGCGATGTGGGCACGCGGGCGGCGGCGCGCCCGCAGCGGGAAACCGATGTTCTTCGCCACCGTCAGGTGCGGGTACAGCGCGTAGCTCTGGAACACCATGGCCAGGTCCCGCCGCTGCGGAGCGGAACCCGTGATGTCGATGCCGTCCAGCAGGATGCGGCCCGAGGACGGCTCCTCCAGGCCCGCGATCATGCGCAGCAGGGTGGATTTGCCGCAGCCGCTGGGGCCGAGCAGCACCATGAATTCGCCGTCGGCGATATCGAGACTCACCTCGCGAACGGCGTAGTCCGCGCCATAGGTTTTCGATATCGCGTCGATGTGTAGCCGGGCCACCAGGGCTCCTCCGGTCGGGCTGAGCTCGTACACCGGAAGTCTGGAGCCGTGACCGCCCGGGGGTGCGGGCGATAGGCGATTTCGATCGGGCGATCAGCGCGCCCGGCTAGACAGCGCTTCTTCCTCTCCTGAGCAGCAGTCGGCTCCACGTCGCTACGCGCCCGCCGAGACCGGCGAGGCCGCTGGGCGCGAGATACATGACCGCGATGATGAGCAGTCCGAAGACCGCGCCCGGTGCGGCTTGGTTGATGTCTTGGGCGAGGCTGGGGACGAACAGGACGAACAGGCCGCCGAACAGCGGACCCCACAGCGACCCGAGGCCGCCCACCACCAGACCCGCGAGCAGCGTGATGGACAGTCCGACCGCGAAGGAGTCCGGGGAGACGTAGGCGATCACCCAGGTGTAGACACAGCCGGCGACACCGGCGAGCATGGCGCTCCAGGCGAAGGCCAATGTCTTGTAGTAGGCCGGGCGCACGCCCATGATCTCGGCGGCGGTCTCGTTGTCGCGAATCGCGTTGAGCGCCCGCCCGACTCGCGAGCGCTGTATTCCGGCGACCACCAGCACGCAGAGCACCGCGGTGGCCAGACAGAGGAAGTACAGCCACTGGTCCTCGGCGAGCCCGGTCCACAGCGGCGGGGCCGGCTTCTCGAGCGTGAGGCCCATCGAGCCGCCGGTGACCGATTCGAAGCGTTTGAGCAGCGGCACCACGAAGATGGCGATGGCGAGGGTGACCAGCGCCAGATACAGGCCGCGTAGTCGCAGCGCGGGCACGCCGAGTGCCAGACCGAGCAGGAAGCAGACCGCCGCGGCGACCGGGAGGGTCGCCAGATGCGGTACGTCCCAGCGGTCCAGCAGGACCGCGGTGGTATAGGCCCCGACGGCGAGGAAGGCCCCGTGCCCGAGCGAGATCTGACCGGCCTGACCCACCAGCAGATTCAAGCCGAGCAGGGCGATCGTGTAGACCAGCGCCATGCTGAGCTGGAAGGTGTGGAACGGCATCAGCTGGAAGGGGGCATAGCAAGCGATCGCGAAGAGTACCGCGACGATGATTGCCCGCCGGTGCGTGGAAATTCGACCCAGCAGCGATGGTGACTGTGCCGCCGGCACTTCCGGTGTGTCCACTACGGCCGGTGCGGGGGTGTCCTTGATGCTCATACGCGTTCCACCGCCGCTTTCCCGAAGAGACCCTGCGGCCGCAACAGCAGCACGCCGAGGATGATCGCCAGTGGCACACCGATTTTGAGTTCCGTGCCGATGAAATCGACATACGCGCCGGTGAGGGTTTCGGCGACGCCGACGATCACGCCACCGGCCACCGCCCCACCGGGACTGTCGAATCCGCCGAGGGTCGCCGCGGCGAAGGCGTAGATCAGGACACCGCCCATCATGTTCGGCTCCAGGAACAACAGCGGCGCGGAGAGCACGCCCGAGACCGCGCCGACCAGCGCGGCCAGGCCCCAGCCGAGCGAGAGCACCACGCCCACCCGGATGCCGACCAGCCGCGCCGAGGCCGGGTTGCACGCGACCGCGCGCATCGCCAGCCCGATCCGGGTGTACCGGAACATCAGGTAGAGCAGTCCCATGACCACCGCGACCACGGCGATCACGCCGAGGCTGCCGTAACCGGCGCTCACCCCGCCGGCGCGTAAAGCGCCGTCCGGGAACGGGTTCGGGAAGGACTTGACCTGAAACGACCAGATCCACCCGGCCGCGGCGTTGATGAAGAAGAACAGGCCGACGGTGACGATGACCAGGGTCAGTTCCGCGCCGCCTTCCACCGGCCGGATGACCACGCGCTCGATCAGCATGCCGCCCGCGAAGGACACCGCGAGTGTCAACGGCAGCGCCAGCCAGAACGGCATCCCGCTCTCGATGCACTGCCAGGCCAGGAACGCGGAGAACATGGCGAGCTCACCCTGCGCGAAATTCACGATCCCGGTGAACCGGTAGATCAGTACCAGCGCCAGCGCGAGACCCGCGTAAATCGCTCCGGCACTGAGCCCTTCGATGAGTTGCTGTAGGAATCCGATCACGGCTACACCCGGTATCCGAGATAGGACTGGACGACCTTCTCGTCCTTGCGCACCTCGGCGGCCGTGCCGGACAACACGATCCGCCCGGTCTCCAGCACGTGGGCGTGACTGGATATGCCCAGCGCGAGATGCGCGTTCTGTTCGACGACGAGCACGGTGATCCGCTCCTGTTCGTTGATGGTGGCGATGATGTGGAACAGCTCCTGGGTGACCAGTGGCGAAAGGCCCAGCGACGGTTCGTCGAGCAGCAGCAGTTGCGGGCTCAGCATCAGCGCGCGGCCGATCGCCAGCATCTGCTGCTGTCCACCGGACAGGCCGCCGGCGGCGTCGCGGCGCTTGTCCTTCAGCACCGGGAAGAAGGTGAAGATGCGCGCCAGGTCGGCTTCCACGCCGAGGCGATCACGGCGCGGATACGCACCCAGGCGCAGGTTCTCCTCGACGGTCAGCGGCGCGAACGTGCCCCGGCCCTCGGGGACGTGGGCCACGCCGCGACGGGCGATGGTTTCGGGTTTGCGGCCCGCGATGTCGGCGCCGTCCAGGCGGACCGTGCCGGTGGTGCGCACCATGCCGGAGACGGCGCGCAACAGCGTGGTCTTTCCGGCGCCGTTGGGTCCGAGGATGGCGCAGATCTCACCGCGGTCCACCGAGAAGCTCAGACCCTGGAGCACGCGCGCTTCCCCGTAACCGGCGTGCAGGTCGGTGATGGTGAGAAATGGTTCGGTCATGCGGCGGTCCCCAGGTAGGCGGCGATGACATCCGGATGTTGTTGCACCTGTTCGGGATTGCCCTCGGCGATGACGCGGCCGAAGTCCAGGCAGACCACCCGGTCACAGAGACCCATCACGAAGCCCATGTGGTGTTCGACGACGACCACGGTGAGGTCGAGATCGGCGCGCAGCGTGCGTACCAGGTCGGCGAATTCGTCGACCTCGCCGTGACTGAGCCCGTTGACCGGCTCGTCCAGCAGCAGCAGCTTCGGGTGGATCGCGAGTGCGCGCGCCAGCTCGATCCGCTTCAACGTGCCGAACGGGAGACCGGCGGCGGGATGGTCGGCGACCCGCGCCAAGTCGAGGCGCTCCAGCAGCTCGCCGGCTTCGGCGCGCAGCTTCTTCTCCTCCCGGCGCACCCGGGGCAGGTGCAGGCCGGAGGTGCCGAATCCGGCCCGGGCGCGATGGTGCGCGCCGACCAGGACGTTGTCCCGCACGGACATCCGGCTGAACAAGCCGAGATTCTGGAAGGTGCGCGCGATGCCCAGACCGGCCAGCGTGTGCGGTTGCGCCGTCAGCAGATCGGTGCCCTCGTAGCTGATCGCGCCGCTGCCGGGGGTGTAGCGCCGGGTGAGGCAGTTGAACAAGCTGGTCTTGCCCGCCCCGTTCGGGCCGATCAGCCCCACCAGTTCCCCCGGTGCGACATGGAATCCGACG
The DNA here is from genome assembly GCF_017875645.1 of Nocardia goodfellowii. NCBI lineage: Bacteria > Bacillati > Actinomycetota > Actinomycetes > Mycobacteriales > Nocardiaceae > Nocardia > Nocardia goodfellowii. The sequence continues at coordinate 7,345,376 of NZ_JAGGMR010000001.1, forward strand.
TCCATCAGGGCGGTGATGCCGCCGAAACGGAGCGTCAGCTGGGAAATTTCGAGCATATGTCCTCCAGCCCGCGTCTCGGAACGTGGACAGCGGGCGAGCAGTGAAGCCGGCGGCGTCGGCGCGGCCGATTAGGTCTTGCAAAGCGTAAAACCGCTGGTGAAAGCGCACATCGGGCGCGGAGGACCAACTTCGTGCCGATAGTTTGTCTCCTGTGGACAGTCCTTTTCGGCTAACGTTCGGCATCCGATCGCCCGAGGGCTGCGGCGGGGCTCGCGTTCGGACCATCGCCGCCACACAAACGCCACTACGCGAGGCGCTCGGAAGCGCCTCGCGTGCACGATGAACCGGCGGAGCACCCTGCGCTCCGCTTCAGATAGCTAACGGACAGCGATCTAGCGCCAGCGCGGCGCTTCGATCAAGAGAGCTGTTTCCGCAATTCCCGTTTGAGGACTTTGTGGCTCGGGCCCAGCGGCAGTTCGGTGACGAACTCGACGCGGCGCGGGTACTTGTGCTTGCCGAGACGTTCCCGGCCGTAGGCGATCACCTCGTCGGCGGTGAGCGGGGTCTCCGGGACGATGACCGCGCAGATCTCCTCGCCGTAGGTGTCGTCGGGCAGGCCGATCACGGCGACCCGGCCGATACCGGGATGGCCGATCAAAACCGATTCGACCTCGCTCGGGTAGACGTTGAAGCCGCCCCGGATGATCACGTCCTTGATGCGGTCGACGATCGTCAGATAGCCGTCGGGATCCTTGACCCCGAGGTCACCGGTGCGGAACCAGCCGTCGACCATCACTTCGGCGGTGGCGTCGGGCCGCCCCAGGTAGCCGCTGAACAGGTTGTGGCCACGGATGACCACTTCACCGGACTCGCCGTCGAGTAGCAACATGATCCGATCCTGGTGGGACGGGTCGGCGATACCGACTTCGATACCCCACACCGGGTGTCCGACGGTGCCTGGCTTGGGGCCCAGTTGCGGCTGGTTCACCGTCACGGTAGGTGAGGTCTCCGACAGCCCGTAGCCCTCCAGGATCTGCGCGCCGAACAGGTCCTCGAAGGCTTCCAGCACCGGTTGCGGAAGCGAGGCGGCTCCCGAGATACACAGTTTCAACCTGGGCAACTCGACGGCCGCCCGGGCGGCTTCGATCAGACCGAGGTACATGGTGGGTACACCGTGAAAGGTGTTCACGCCTTCGGCCACCATCAGCCGGATCGCTTCGGCGGCATCGAATCTCGGTTGCAGCACCAGCCGTGCGCCGGCCCGCCAGGTCGAGTTCATCGAGACCGTCTGCCCGAAGACGTGGAACAGCGGCAGCGCGCCCAGCGCGACGTCGGCCGAGCTGACGTCGTTGGCGTCGAAGGCGTTCACCGTCGCGCTCATCACCAGGTTGAAATGGCTGAGCTCGGCGCCTTTCGGACTGCCGGTGGTGCCACTGGTGTAGAACACCACCGCCGGATCGAGCGGTCCACGCGAGACGAACGTCGGAATCGGTTCACCGGCAAGCGAATTCGGATCAACACAGTCGATGCCGACACCCGCGGCCGCGGACTTGCCCACCTCCGCGAACTGGGCGTGGCACAGCAGCAGCCGCGACTGGGTATCGCGCAGCACGTATTCCGCTTCGGTGGCGGTGAGCAGCAGATGCACCGGCACCACTACCGCTCCGGCGGCCAGGATGGCGTAGTAGGCGCGCGGGAATTCGGCGGTGTTCGGGCACAGCAGTGCCACCCGGTCGCCCGGCCGCACCCCGAGTTCGATCAGCGCGGCCGCCTGCGACCGCGCCTGCTCCCACAGGGTGGCGAAGGTGATCCGCTGCTCGCCTTCCACCAGGGCGATGTGATCCGGTCGGCGCCAGGCTTGTTCGGCGAGAACGCTCGCCAGCGACAGTGTCGCGTTCATGGTGATTCCTATCGTTCGAGCAGGACGACCCGGCCGGCGCACGGGGTGGCGACGGCACGACGAGGACCGCGTTCGTACGCGGTATTGCGGACCGGGCGGATGACTGGGCAGACGCAGCCACCCATTTACAGGCCCATGTTCTTGGCGATGATCGTCTTCATGACTTCGCTGGTGCCGCCATAGATCCGGTTGACCCGGCTGTCGGCGTACAGCCGGGCGATCGGGTACTCGGTGATGTACCCGTAGCCGCCGTGCAGTTGCAGGCAGCGGTCGATGACGCGCGAGGCGGTTTCGGTGCAGAACAGCTTGGCGGAGGCGGCGTCCGCGGCCGTCAGCTCGCCGAGGTCGTGGGCTTCCAGCGCTCGGTCGACCACCGCTTCGGCGGCGTCGACCTCGGCCTGGCAGGCCGCGAGTTCGAATTTCGTGTTCTGGAATCCGGACACCGGCTGACCGAAAACCTCGCGCGCGCCGGTGTATTGCTGAGCGAACCGAATCGCCGCCTTGGCCTGGGCATAGCCGCCGACCGCGATGCTGAGCCGTTCCCGCGGCAGGTTCTGGCCGAGGTAGGCGAAGCCTTCGTGCGCGTCGCCGAGCCGATCTTCGACCGGCACACGAACATCCGTGAACGACAGTTCCGCGGTATCGGATACCTTGAGCCCGAGCTTGTCCAGCTTGCGGCCGACCCGATAGCCCGGCGACTTCGTGTCCACCACGAACAGGGAGATGCCGTAGCGGCGATCGTCGTCTTTGGGCGGTGCGGTGCGCGCGCAGACGATGACGCGATCCGCGTGCACGCCACCGGTGATGAAGGTCTTCGCGCCATTGAGCAGATAGTGCGATCCATCCGCGGAAATCGCCGCGGTGGTGCGCATTCCGGCCAGATCCGAGCCGGTCCCCGGCTCGGTCATGGCGATCGCGAACATGGTCGCACCGGTCACGAAGCCCGGCAGCCAGCGCTGTTTCTGCGCCGCGGTGGCGTAGGCCCGCAAATACGGAAGACACAGCGCCACATGCACACTCGACCCGCCGAAGGAGACCGCGGCGCGGGCGACTTCCTCGGTGATGACGGCCTGGAATTTGAACGACTCGACACCCGCGCCGCCGTATTCCGGTGCGACCTCGATGCCGAAGAGACCGAGTTCGCCGAGCTTGTAATAGAAGTCGCGGGGCACGATGCCCGCCTCGTACCACTTGTCGTAGACCGGGACGACCTCCGCCTCGATGAAGGCCCGGACGGTCGCCCGGAAGGCTTCGTGGTCGGCGTCGAACACTGTTCTGCGCATGGGCATTTCCTCGAGCTAAAGGCGGCGGCCGCCATCGACGTACAGGGTTTGGCCGGTGACGAACGCGCTGTCATCGGAGGTGAGAAACGAGATGACCCCGGCGATGTCCCGCGGCTGACCCACCCGGCGCAGCGGTGTGATGTCGGCCGTCTTCGCCTGCAATTCCGCGGCCGTGACACCGATCCGGGCTGCCGTCTGCGCGGTCATCTCGGTGGCGATGAACCCGGGGGCGACCGCGTTGACGGTGATGCCGAACGGACCGAGCTCCATCGCCAAGGTGCGGGTGAAGCCCTGAATGCCCGCCTTGGCGGCGGCGTAGTTCGCCTGCCCCCGGTTGCCGAGCGCGGACACACTGGAGGTGTTCACGATGCGGCCGTACCGCTGCTCGACCATGTACTTCTGCGCGGTCTTGCAGCACAGGAACGCGCCGCGCAGATGGACGCCCATGACGGTGTCCCAGTCCTCGACCGACATCTTGAACAGCATGTTGTCGCGCAGCACGCCCGCGTTGTTCACCAGGATGTTCGGCATCCCGAGCTCGGCGGCGGTCCGCGCGAACGCGGCCTGAACCTGGTCGTCCGCGGTGATGTCGCACCCGATTCCGATCGCGGTGCCCCCGGCGGAGGCGATCTGCTCGACCGTGGCCGCGCACGCGGCTTCGTCCAGATCGAGCACCGCGACGGCGGCGCCGTCGGCGGCGAGCCGCGCCGCGGTGGCGGCCCCGATCCCGCGGGCGGCGCCCGTCACCACTGCGACCTTCTGCATCTGGGACTCCTTGTCAGACAATGGCGTTCACGCCGGTCAGGGCGCGGCCGATGAGCAGTTTCTGAATCTGGCTGGTGCCCTCGTAGAGGGTGAGCACGCGGGCATCGCGCAGGTACTTCGACACCGGGTATTCGTCGATGTAGCCGTAGCCGCCGAAAACTTGAATCGCGTTGTTGGCCGCGCGCACCGCGGTTTCGCTGGCGTAGAGCTTGGCCATGGACGCCTCGGTGCCGAACGGCTGCCCCCGGTCGATGAGATCGGCCACCCGCCAGGTGAGCAGTCGCGCCGCATCCGTTTCCACCGCGATGTCGGCGAGCATTTGCTGCACCAGCTGGTAGGCGGCGATGGGCTTGCCGAACTGCTCGCGTTCCCCCGCGTAGCGCACGGACGCCTCCAGGCAGGCCCGCGCGACGCCGACACAGCCCGCCGCCACCCCCATGCGGCCTTTGTCCAAGGCGGACATGGCGATTCGGAAACCCGCTCCTTCGGCGCCGAGCCGCAGTGCGTCGGGCACCCGGACCTGATCGAAGCTCAGCTCGGCCGTGGCCTGGCCGCGCAGACCCAGCTTGCCCTTGATCTCCGTGCGCGAAAAGCCCGCGGAGCCGGTCGGTACCAGAAACGCGGTAATGCCTTTCGGGCCGGGACCGCCGGTGCGGGCGAAGATCAAGGCGATATCGGCGCGAGTTCCGTTGGTGATGAACATCTTCGAGCCCGACAGCACCCAGTCCTCGCCCGCGCGCTCCGCTTTGGTGACCAGACTCGCCGCGTCGGAGCCGGTCCCCGGCTCGGTCAGCCCGAAGCAGCCCAGCGTCCGTCCGGCGCACAGGTCGGGCAGGAACCGCCGCTTCTGCTCCTCGGTCCCGTAGCCCGCGATGCTCTTGGCCACCAATCCCAGTGACACCGAGACGATTCCGCGCACCGCGCTGTCGCCGCGGCCGAGTTCCTCCAGCAGCAGGCAGTAGTCGAGGGCGTCCCCGCCGGAGCCGCCGTACTCCTCCGGCACCCCGATTCCGAGGAAGCCCATCGCGCCGAGCTTGCCGACTATGGCCGGATCGACCGCCTCGGCCCGATCCCATGCGGTGGCGTAGGGGACGACTTCCCGGTCCACCCAGGTGCGAGCCAGATCGCGCAGATCGCGATGGGTCTCGCTCAATTCCAGATTCATGCGGTGCCCAGTCCTGAACCAAACGGCGTTAGGTTTACTGGCGGCAGGTTATCCTAACGTTGTTAGGTAGACAAGGGTCACGCCGGCCGATGCTAGGTTCGACGGATTGCCGAGGAGGTGAAGAGCCGTGGCGCGACCCCGCGTACCGCTGTTGAGTCGCGAACGCATCCGCGAATCCGCGCTCACCCTGATCGACCGCGACGGCCTCGGCGAGCTGTCCATGCGCAAACTGGCCGCCGAACTGGGCGTGCAAGCCGCCTCCCTCTACGGCCACTACCCCACCAAGGACGACCTGCTCGACGACATCGCGCACCTGATCATGAGCCGCGTCGACGCCTCGGCCTTCGAGCGCGAAAGCTGGCGCGACGCACTGGTGTCCTGGGCCCGCTCGTTCCGCGCCGCCCTCGCCGCCCACCCCAACTTCGTGCCCTATCTGGCGGTCTCGGGTCCGGGCCGACGCGATGAAGCGCTGCGCGCCGCCAATGCCGTGCACGGCGGGCTGGTCGCGGCCGGCTGGCCGCCGCGCCAAGCCACGATGATCGGGGCGGCCACCCGCTATCTGGTCCTCGGCTCGACGGTCGGCTCGTTCTCCCGTGGCTTCGTCGACGACATCCAGATCTACCGAGACCGCTACCCCCACCTCGAACAGGCGCACCTACTGCGCGACAAAGCCGAGGAAATCGATTCGGACAGCTTCGAATTGGCGCTCGGCGCGTTCCTGGACGGGCTCGAGCCGAAGTTCGAGAAGCTCAGCCGACGTCGCGGCGCAGCCAGGTGATTTCGGCGCCGACCCCGTCCACCCCGATCCGGTAGACCTCGAGGTCGTCGTCCCAGGGCGTGCCCAGGGCGCGATCGATTTCGGCGGCGAGGTCGTAACTGTTGTACTTGCCCAGTTCATGGGCGGCTTGCAGCATGGCTCTCAGTCGCATCTCACCCAGGGCCACGTCACCGTTGGCGCTGGTGGAGCCGTGCCAGAGACCCAGGTTGGGTACGAAGCTGTAGCGTTCGCCGTCGACGCCCTCGCTCGGTTCCTCGGTCACCTCGAAACGCAGGACGGGCCACGAGCGCAAGGACTGGGCGATGCGCGCGGCCGTGCCGACCGGGCCGACCCAATCGCTGGTCGCACGCAGCGAACCGTCGGCGGGCTGGGCAGTCCAGCGGAGTTTCGCCGGAGTCCCCAGCGCCGAGGTGAGTGCCCACTCGATGTGCGGACATAACGCGGCGGGCGACGAGTGGATCCAGACCACACCCGCCGTCGCGTCCGCGAACTGACTTGATGCACGCACCACTAAAACCTCCAGCGTCGACGAGGACCGTCTTCCCCAACGACCCGTTTCGGCTGGCGTGGCCTGAGTGTACTGGAGTGTCCGATGTTACGGGTGTTACTTCGCGGCCGTGTTGCCGGACCCTATCGGTAGCACTGGACAGTGCTGCGTGGATTACCCGCGCGACAGTTCTTCAATCACTCCGTCGCTGAAAACCGGCCATGCGGCACGGGCCCAGTCACCGAAATTCTCGTCGGCGAGCGCTACGCAAGCCACGTCGATTTCCGGGTCGACCCACAAGAATGTGCCCGATTGGCCGAAATGTCCATATGTACGAGGTGAATTCGCGCTGCCGGTCCAATGCGGGGATTTATTGTCCCGAATCTCGAAACCGAGACCCCAGTCGTTGGGCCGCTGCGAGCCGTAACCCGGGAGGACACCATTGCTTCCGGCAAATTGCACGGTGCATGCTTCGGTATGTGTCGCCGCGGAGATCAATTCCGGATTCAGCAACTCCGCGGCGAAAAGCAGCAGATCGCCGACTGTTGATCGTGCGCCGTGCCCCGCGGAACCGGTGAGCGCCGAGTCCTTCATACCCAGCGGCTCGAAGACGGCAGCACGCAGATATTCCTCGAAAGCGATCCCGGTCTGGTCGGTGACGAACTGCGCGAGCACCTCGAAACCGGCGCTGGAGTAGATCCTTTTGGCTCCCGGCTTCGCCAATACATCGGTGGTGTCGAAGGCGATGCCGGAGGTATGCGCGAGCAGGTGACGCACGGTGCTGCCGACGGGAGCGGAGGGGCTGTCGACCGGTTGGTCCAGTTCGATCGCGCCCTCTTCGACGGCGACCAGCACCGCGTAGGCGACCAGCGGCTTGGTCACCGACGCCAGCGGGAACACCCGGTCGGTATCACCCGCGGAAGTCGCGCCCGCACGGGTGACGACGCCCGCGCCCGCATGCCGAACCGGCCAGTCCTTGATCTGTTCGAGTGCTCGCACCCGATCGAGCCTACGAGACCACCGACCGGGCGGAGCACACCTAGGCGGAAATCCGCGGCATCGGCACGCGGTACCGCCGGTACCATCGACCTCACTATGAGTGCGCGACCCACGATCCACGGCGAAGTGGAGGCCGGATTCGGCCCCGTCGCCGACGCTTTCCGCCGGAACTTCGCCCAGCACGGCGAAATCGGTGCGGCTGTGGCCGTTTACGCGGGCGACCGGCCGGTGGTGGACCTGTGGGCGGGATACCGCGACCGTAACCGGGTACGACCCTGGGAGCGGGACACCATCGTCCCGGTCTTCTCCTCGACCAAGGGCATCGCCGCGTTCGTGCTGGCGGCCGCGGTATCGAAGGGACTGCTCGACTACGAGGAGCGGGTCGCGGCGTACTGGCCCGAGTTCGCCGCCCACGGCAAGGGTGACATCACGGTGCGCCAGCTGATCGACCACCAGGCCGGGCTCTCCGGCTTGGACACCGTCGTGACGTTGAACCAGCTCGCGGATTTCGACAGTCTGGCCCAGATCCTGGCCGCGCAGAAACCGGCCTGGCGGCCGGGCACCCGGCACGGCTATCACGCCATCACCCTGGGCCTGTATCAGGGCGAACTGATTCGCCGCGTCGATCCGGAGCACCGCAGCCTCGGACGGGTTTTCGCCGAGGACTTCGCGAGACCGCTCGGCCTGGATTTCTTCATCGGCCTGCCCGAGCACGAACCGATCGAGCGCATCGCCGTGCTGTCGGCCACCAAGGGGCTGGACATCTTGCGCTACGAGCGCGACCTGCCGGTGCGCATCGGCTTGGACGTCTACTCCAAACGCGGGCCTGCCTATGCCTCGCTGACCAATCCGCGCTGCGGGGCACCCGCGCGGGCTACGCGGCGCGAGTTCCTCGGGGTGGAGCTACCCGCGTCCAACGGCGTCGGCAACGCCCGCTCGCTGGCCAGGGTGTACGGGGCCGCCGCCGGTCGCACCGGCGCGCTGCCGGTGGCCGACGCGGTGCTGTCGCGACTGGCCGCGGCGAACACCGCCGACGATGTGCCCGCCGAGGATCTGGTGCTCTACACCAAGAGCCGATACCACCTCGGCTTCCGCAAGTCGCGCGGTTCATTCCGGTTCGGTTCCGACAAACGCGCTTACGGCACAACGGGTTTGGGTGGCTCGTTCGGATTCGCCGACCCCGCGACGGGTCTCGGCTTCGGCTACACCATGAACCGGCTCGGCATGGCCGTCCTGGACGACGTGCGCAGCCGCAATCTGCGCGAGGCGATGCTGCGCTGCACCGTCTGAGGAAAACCCGAAAGTCCCTGCGCTCGCGCAGGGACCTTCGATTGCCGGGCTCAGCTCACCAGTCGTTCTCGGTGTAGCGGATGATGCCGCGAATGTTCTTGCCGTCCAGCATGTCCTGGTAACCCTGGTTGATCTCCTCCAGCGAGTACTGGCGGGTCACCATGTCGTCCAGGTTGAGCTGACCGGACTTGTACAGCGACAGCAGGCGCGGGGCGTCCTGGCGGGCGTTGCCGCCGCCGAAGATGCAGCCCTTGATGGTCTTCTGCAGCATGGACAGCAGGAAGCTGTTCATCTTGACGTCGCCGTCTTCCATCCGGCCCATGGAGGTGATCACCATGGTGCCGGCCTTACCGGTGAGGATCAGGCCCTCTTCGACGTACTGGCCCTGCATCTCGCCCATGGTGAGGATGACCTTCTCCGCCATCCGGCCCTCGGTGATCTCCATGATCGGCATGATCGCCTCGGCCATGCTGGGATAGGTGTGCGTGGCGCCGAACTTCTGCGCCTGCTCCCGCTTCCACGGATTCGGGTCGATGGCGATGACCTTGGACGCGCCGGCCAGCACCGCGCCCTGCAACGCGCTCATACCGACACCGCCGATGCCGGCGATCACCGCCGTCTCCCCCGGCTCGATCTTCGCCACGTGGGTGGAGGAACCGAAACCCGTGGGTACGCCACAACCGACGAGGCAGGCCACCTCGAACGGGATGCTCGGATCGATCTTCACCACCGAGGTGTGGTGCACCGTCATGTACGGCGCGAAGGTGCCGAGCAGGCACATCGGGATGACGTTCTCACCGCGGGCCTGAATACGGTAGGTGCCGTCGCTGATCGCCTGGCCCATCAGCAGCCCCGCGCCCAGGTCGCACAGCGCCATATTGCCCGAGACACAGGACGGACAGCGGCCACAGGCGGGGATGAACGACAGGATGACGTGGTCGCCGACCTGCAGGTCCGACGGGCAGTTCGGGCCCAGCTTGGTGATCACGCCCGCGCCCTCGTGACCGCCCATGACCGGGTAGGCGGGCATCGGCGTCGCGCCGGTGACGATGTGATGATCCGAATGGCACATGCCGGCGGTTTCCATCCGGATCTGCACCTCACCGGAGACCGGGTCACCGACCTCGATCTCCTCGACCGACCACTCCTGGTCGATCCCCCACAGGATCGCGCCCTTCGTCTTCATTCCTGCCGACCTCTCGCGTGCACGTGTGCTTATGTGACTGCACACACACTACGAGAAAAGTAGAACTCGTTCTAGTCCCGGGACGGAATTTCCTGAGCAGCGGCTGGTCGGAAGACTTTCAGGCCCGGACGTCGTGCACATGGTGGGCGACATCGTGCAGGAAGTAGATCGCCAGTGACTCTACGGTGAAACCCGAGCCGTCGCTGCGCCTGACTTCGGATCCGCGATCGGCCACAGGCACGGATTCGATTGCGCGGGCGATGGTTTCGGCCGCCCGGGTGAGTTCACCGGCGACCACGGCCGGATCCTGGGCGCCGTAGTTGTCGGCGACCGCGGTCACGTCCTGATCCCAGTTGGAGAACAGGGGCAATCCGTCGGACACGCCGGTGGTGGCATCGAAGCCGGGGACGCGCGGATCGGCGGCCGCGCGACGGGCGGCGATATCGGTGCGATAGGCGAAGATCCGGCACACATCGCGGACGTGGGCGGCGTATTCCAGTGTCGACCAGGTGCTCTCGTCCGGCCGCACGGCGGCGTCGTCCCTGCTCAGCGCGTCGGCCAGCCGGGCCGCGTAGTCGCGCGCCAGGCCGGGCACCGTGTCGTACGACGTCGCGGGTGCGTCGAAACCGCATTCCGGACAGGCCTTTTCCAGCACCCAGGTCCAGTTCTTCTCATCGGGGACGATAGCCATGCGGAACACCTTATGGGTGGCGGAATATCTTTGACCAGAGATATTCCGCCACCTGCCCGCAAGATTCAGCCGACCAGCCGCCAGCCCTGGGCACGCTCACGTTCGCGCCAGAAGTCCTGGTAGCGGCCGGGCCGTTCGATCAAGTCAGCGTGCGTGCCGCGCTGTGCGATGCCGCCCTCGTCGAGAACCAGAATCTGGTCGGCGGCCGCGACCGTGTGCAGGCGATGCGCGACGACGAGCAGGGTGCGCTGCTCGGCGAGGGTGCGCACGGCCGCGCCGACCGCGGCCTCGTTGTCCGGGTCCAGGGCCGCGGTGGCTTCGTCCAAGAGCACGATCGGCGCCTGCTTGATCAGCGCCCGCGCGATCGAAACACGTTGGCGCTCACCGCCGGACAAACTCACTCCGCCCTCGCCGACGCGGGTGGACCAGCCGTCGGGCAGCCGGTCGACGATCTCGTCGACCCGGGCGAGCCGGGCCGCTTCGCGGATCTCCGCGCCGGTGGCGTCGGGCCGGCCGATGCGGATGTTGGCTTCGATGGTGTCGTCGAAGAGGTAGACATCCTGGAACACCATGGCCAGCTGGCTCATCAGCGCCTCGGTGGACAGGTCGCGGACATCGACGCCGCCGACGCGGACGGTGCCGGTGTTCACCTCCCAGAATCGCGCGACCAACCGCAGCAGCGTGGTCTTGCCCGCGCCCGAGGGGCCGACGATCGCGGTCAGTGTCCCCGGCTCGGCCTCGAACGTGATGTCCCGCAATACCGTTCGATCGTCGTAGCCGAAACCGACCTGCTCGAAGCTGACCTGGCCGGGCGCGACGGCGCTGGTCCGATCCCCTTCGGGCAGTGGCTGGACATCCAGGACCTCGTCGATGCGATCGAGATTCTCCGCGGCCATGCGCAGGGCGGCGGAGTGATCGACCAGCTCGAGCAGCGGCCCGGCGAAGCGGGTGATGAGCACCAGCAACGCGATCAGTTCGGCGGCATCGAGTGAGCCGCCCAGTGCCAGTGCTACTCCCGCGGTCATCAAGCCGAGGAAGGCGGCTTGCACGGCGACCGAGAAGGTGAGCAGGGCGGTCACCGCGTTGCGGTTCATCTCGCCGTAGGCGCGGCGCTGGCCGGTCAGTGCGTCGTCGAGCAGGCGGTTGCTCTCGCCGCGCCGGCCGAACGCGCGCAAGATCGGCTGGTTCTGGGCAAATTCGACGATGCGACCTGCGGCTTCGACCGCGGTGGCGTCGATCGCGCCGAAACTGCGCGCGATCGCGTTCTGCGACCACCGGTGCGTCACCAGCAGGACCCCGCCCGCGACGAGCAGCGCGACGCCCAGCCGCCAGTCGAACACGAACATGCCCACGGCGACGACCACGGGTGTCACCGCGCCGCTGATCACCGGCTGCATCAGGTGGGCGGGCACGGCGCCGATGCTCATCGTCCCCTGCGACACCGAATGGGTCAGGCGGCCGGTGCGATCGGTGCCGAACCAGCCCAGTGGCAGCCGCGTGAGATGGTCGCCGATGCGGTGGTGCATGCCGAGCAGCAGGTCGTTGGCGATCTGCTGGCCGTCCATCGCCTGTGCGTAGAAGACGATCGCCGCCGCGGCCGTGGTCACCGCCAGCACGGTCAGCCAGGCGATCGCGGCGTCCCGGTCGCCGTCCAGCAGCGAGCGCAGCACCGGGACCACGAGCAGCACGCAGAGGCCCTGCAGGACCGAGAAGGCGATGATCAAGCCGATCCAGCGCACGAAGCGCGGGCGGTCGGGGGCGTCGACGAGTCGGAAGAGCTTGCGAATCATCAGGATTCCTTTACCGCGAGGGGCTGTGCCTGGGTGCGCCACATGTGCGCGTAGGCACCGTCGGCGGCCAGCAGGTCGTCGTGTTTGCCGGATTCGAGCACCTTGCCGCCGGACAGCACCACGATGCGGTCCGCGCCGCGGATGGTGTGCAGCCGGTGCGCGATCACGAGCAGGGTGCGGCCGTCGACCAGGTGCGAGAGCGCGTCCTGCACGGCCGCTTCGGATTCCGGGTCGGCGAAGGCGGTGGCCTCGTCGAGCACCAGCACCGGGGTGTCGGCCAGCAGGGCGCGGGCGATCGAAACACGCTGCGCCTCACCACCAGACAGGTGTGCGTCGGTGCCGATCACACTGTCGTAGCCCCGGGGCAACGCCATGACACGGTCGTGGATCTGCGCGGTCCGGGCCGCGGCTTCGATGTCCGCGAGCGCGGCATCGGGACGTCCGAGGGCGATATTGTCTCGAATGGTGGTGCGCAGCAACGAGGTTTCCTGGAAGACGAAGCCCACGCGCCGATACAGATCGCGCTCGGCCATGTCCCGGACGTCCACGCCGCCGATGCGCACCGCGCCCGCCGTGACATCCCAGAAGCGGGGCAGCAACCGCGCGAGCGTCGACTTGCCGGAACCGGACGCGCCGACCAGCGCCGTGACGGTGCCCGGCGCCAGACGCAGATCGACACCGTCGAGGACATCGGTGCGACCGTCGTAAGAGAAACGCACACTGTCGAATTCGACGCTCGACCCGCGCGGCGTCTCCGGGGCGTCGATGCGGCGCAGCTCCGGGGTGGCCAGCAGCTCACCGATCCGGCCCGCCGCCTCGGCCGCGGCCTGCATCGCCATGGCGCCGAACCCGAGCGCCATGATCGGCGCGCCCAGCCCCACGGCCAGCATCACGAACGCGATGACCTCGACCGGATCCGCCCGCAGCCAGATACCTCCGGCCAGTGCCACCAGCAGCAGCGTCGGCGGCGCGATCACGGTGTTCGCGATCGACTCCACCCGGCGCATCGGGCCCTGCCACTCGCCGAAGAAGCGCGCCAGATCGTCACCCGCGCGCCGGTAGCGGTCCTGCGCCCGGCCGGCCTGACCGAAGGCCTTCACCACCGCGATCCCGTCGACGAATTCCACGGCGGCCGCGTTGACCTTGTCGAATTCCGAACTCAGCCGCTTCATGCCCTCCCCGCCGTCACGCAGCTCGAAGGCGGTCGCGGCGAACCAGAGCAGTAGCGGCACAAGGCAGATCAGCGCCAGACGCCAGTCCAGGTAGAACAGGTAGCCGATCGCCACCAGCGGGGTGACCAGCGCGGCCACCAGGTCGTTGAGCGCGTGCGCCACCGCATGGTGGATCGCGCCCACGTCATCGGAGAGCACCCGCTTCACCCGGCCGGAGCTGCGATCGGTGAACCAGCCCAGCGCCACACCGCCGAGCCGGTCGGCCATCCGTCGCCGGATCTGCAAGCCGAGATCGGCGTCGGCGATGTGGCTGATCGTGTAAGCGCCTGCGGCACAGAATGTTCGGACGACGAACCCGCCCACGGCGATGGCCACCCAGAACCACACCGCACCGCGGTCCGCGCCACCGAGCAGTTCGCGCGCGATCTCGACCACCGCGATATAGGGCGCGAGCCCCGCCAGCGCGCCCACCAGTTGCAGCACCGCCGCGCCGGCGAGCCGCCCGCGCACCGGCGCCAGCAACTGCTTCAGCCCGCCGGGTTTCTCCTTCGGCTGCTCTTCCTCGACCGTTACCGGATCCAAAACCGCAGTACTCATCGGGCTCCCATGGACAAATTAGATCACTGTTCCAATTTGCAGTGTAGCGAGCACCCCGCCTGCGGTACAGAGCGTTTCCCGGCGACGCCGCTACAGCGGCGCTGCCTTGATCACTTCGAGCCGGGCGGCCATGCCGTCGAGCATCCGCGCGAGCGCGTAGCGGCACTGCTCGCGGTGCGCGGCATCCCGGTCCCGCGGACTCCCCACGTACTGCCGCACCATCCGCAGCATCTCCTGCGCACCCGGCCCGGCATCCGGATGCGCTTCCAACAGTCCTTGCAGCCCCGCCATTCCCTGCTCCCCCGCCTCGCTCGCCCGCTGATCACCGAGCGCGATCAGCCCGAGACAGGTGTTGAACGCGACGGAGAACGCGATCGCCGCCTCCGAACCCCACCCGGCCTCGAGCATCCGGGTCATCCCCGCGTCCAGCGACGGCAACAACCGCTCGGTCTGCGGTCCATTGCGCAACAACCACGTCGCCGTGCCGGGATAGCCGGACAGATGATCGATGACCTGCGACAGAATTCCGTGCAGCAACTGCCGCCAATCGGGTTCGTCGAGCCGCATATCGATCGCGCCGAAGATCCGATCGATCACCGCCGCGCACACCCGCTGCCGGTCACCCACATGGTGATAGATCACCGACAGCGAGGTATCCAAGCGCCCGGTGAGATCGCGCATGCTCCAGCCGTCGAGCCCCCGCTCGGCCGTCAGCGCCAGCGCGGCGTCGACGATCACCCCCGGTGCGAGACCGGTCCGATAAGCCCGCCGGGAACCCTTCGTCACGGTTCGACCCTAACGACCCGGGCCCTCACTCGACGCTGGACGCCTCGTGCTCTCCCCCGCACCACTGCTCCGCCGGGACCATGGCGCGCACGTCGTCGACGTGCTCGCCGCAGCCGTCCCACGTCGTCTTGCCGCAGCTAGGGCAGGTGACCGGGTAACACATGTGCCGTCCTCCAGAGGTTCGCCGATGATCGCCTGGTCAGCGTACCGGCGGACGCTCAGGCGTCCGGATTCGCGCCGGTGTCCTCCCGCAGGAGGGTGCCGAGCATGTCGATGAGGGGATCCACCGTTTCCGCCGACCAGCTGTTTTCCGCCTAGCCGCCGACCCTGGGATGCACCCGGCAGTTGGTGTGGAGGTAGCGAGCAGGACCGGCGCGGAAGTCGTAGATCGCGACGGTTCGCGGGTCTTCGAGGGGGTCGGCCGGGGGCATCAGGAAATGGGTTTCGCTGAGCGGAAGCAGTTCATACCGGAGGTGCTCGGGCTTGCCCATGATGTGGGCCTGCATCGGGTCCAAGGCCAGGGTGAGGTGCAGGCGGCCCGCTTCGGCGTGGACGACGTATCGAGTGCCTGGCACTTCGTAGACGCCCTCGTAGCGGGACAGGTCGAGCCGCAGCGCCGGGCTCGGTCTCGGTAGCGCGGGCGGCGCGGGAAGGCCCAGATCGGTCACGATTTCCTCGAATACCTTCTGGCAGAATGCTTCTCGCGGTCCGCCGTTGGTGAGCAGCGCGATCGCGGTGTCAGCGTCGGGGAAGATGCGCAGCCGAGCGTTCTGCCCGATGGTGCTGCCGTCGGTGACATAGACCGGGTGGCCGGACCAGTCGGCGACGATCAGGCCGAGCGCCCAGTCCGGGCCGAGCAGGTAGGGGTCGGGGATCGGGACGCGGGAGGAGACCATTTCCCGGAGGGCCGCCGGCGAGATGATCGGGACGCCGCCGGGGGTCTTGCCTTTATTCAAGAACAGGTGGGCGACGGCGAGGAGGTCGCGGGCGGTACAGGTGATATTGCCCGCGGGGCCGTAGGACCGGGGCAGGTGGGCGGTCAGGGTGACGATCGGACCTTCGGCCAGGGAGCGGAGCAGGTGGCCGGTGGCGGCGCGGGCGGGGTCGACCTGCTCGGGACGAGTGCTGCTGTCGGACAAGCCCATCGGCGTCAGCAGACGTGCACGCACGATGTCGTCCCAGTCGCGTCCGTCGAGCACCTCCATGAGGCGAGCCAGCACGGCGTAGCCCAAAGCCGCGCTGTAGCCGTGGGTTTCGCCCAGCGGAAAGACCTGTGGCGCGTCGGCGATGCCCTCGACCATGCGGGCGTAGACGTCACGGTCTTCGCCGGGATCGCCGAAGGCTTCCTCAATACCGTGGGTGTGGTTGAGAAGATGGCGTGCGGTGAGCCGGGCGGTGACCAGCGGGTCGGCTACCCGGAATCCGGGCAGGTAGTCGCGCACCGGGTCGTCCAGGCCGATCTTGCCTTCGTCGACCAGCTGCATGAAGGCCAGGGCGGTCCAGGTTTTGCTGATGGACCCGATTTGGTAAAGGGTGTCGGTGGTCGCCGGCGCACCGGTCGACACGTCTCGGACGCCGACCGCGAATTCGGTGTGGTGACCGTCGCGCAGGACGCCGATCGTCGCGCCGGGAATCCCGTACTCGGACAACAATTCCCGAATTCGCTCCGGATCGAATGGCATCGCGGCCGCCTATCCGGGTAGTCCGACGGCATTGGCGGCATCGACTTCGAAGAACTCCGTCGTAGCGAACGGCCCCGCGTGGGTTTCGAAGAAGGTGCGCACACCCTCGGCGGAGTCGCCCACGATCAGATTGACCGCCTTGGCCCCATCTTTACTCGCGACCGCCAAAGTCCACTCCACACCCTGGGGAATTCGCGTGTATGCCACCTTCAGCGCTCGCCAGAATCCATCGTTGTCGGCGACCGCCGACACAGCCATGACATGCACTGTGTGCTCCGTTCATTCTTCGGCGCGGAAATCGCTTATCCGCGTGATTAATTCGGCCCGGTCGACGCCCGCGAGCGCGAGCGCCCGCGGCACCGTGCCGACCTCGGCGAGCAGGATCGCGAGCAGCAGATTCGCCGGGTGCAGTTCACGTTTGGCGTAGGTGCGCGCCATTCGTTCCAGCGCGAGTTTGCTGCTCGCACCCAGGACCGGCTCTTTCGCCGAATAAGGGCTTGCTTCAGGCAGATTCGAAATCGTCACCCCGGCGACCGCCAGACTTCGCTCGAATTCGCGGTTCAGCGCCGCCCGTATCGTCTGCGCATCCAGCCCCGCCGCGATGAGCAGGCTTTGCGGGGCGGTGCCCTCGAGTTCGGCGATCGCCAGCAGCAGGTGCTGGGCCTCGATCGTCGCCGAGCCGTCTTGCCGCGCTTCCTGCCCGGCCCGCAGCACGACCGCGTGGAAATATTTGTCGAATCCGTTGTTGCCGAACATAATTCAGCGCCTCCTCAAGCGGACACCGGCGGCGATGAGCCGCTTGGCATGTTTCTTGTGCACCGCCTGGCGCGTGACCCCGAGCGCCTCCGCCACCTGCGGCCAGCCCCAGCCCGCCCGCATCGCCTCCTCGACCGCGAGATCTTCCAGCCGGTCGGCCAACCGGCGCAGGGCCACCACCGCGGCGAGGCGACCAGCGGGATCGGTGGCGTCGGGGACTTCCAGGTCGGACATGCAAGCAACCGTAGTTGACAATCTCCGAAATAGTCAACCGAAGTTGCTCCGGATGGCGCGAAAAAACGGCCGCGGCGACTGCTAATGCAGCCGCCGCGGCCGGAACCGTTCAGCAAAGCGCTGAGTACTACTGCATGACGCGGTGTGCCCGTTCGAAGAGTTCGAGGGTGCACGCGTGCAGGAAGTCGCCGATCTGCTTCGGGGCCTTGCCCGCGAAGGCGCGGGCGTAGGTGCCCTCCAGGACGATGCCGAGCTTGAAACAGGCCAGCACGGTATACCAATCGACGGCCGTCAGATCGCGGTCGGAGAATTCGCCGTAGTGCGCGACCATCTCCGCCGGCGTCGGCAGATCACCGACCGAGCCGAGCTTGCCGGTCAACGAGCCGATGGTGGTACCGGGTTCGGGGCGGGTGGCGATCTGCCAGCCGAGGTCCAGCAGCGGATCACCGATGGTGGACATCTCCCAGTCGACCATGGCCGCGACCTGCGGGCTGTCGAACTCGAACATCATGTTGGCGAGATGGCAGTCGCCGTGCAGAATGCCCGGCCGCCATTCGGACGGGCGATTGCGCTCCAGCCAGTCGCCGACTTCCCGCACGCCGGGGATCTGCGGGCCGGGGTAGCCCTCGTTGGCGGAATACGAATCGAGCTCGGCCAGCCAGCGCGGCACCTGGCGTTCCAGAAAGCCGGCGGGCTTGCCGTAATCGGCCAAGCCCAGCTTCTCGTAGTCGAGCATGCCGAGCCGGGCGATGGCCTCGACCGCGGACAGGCCCATCTGCCGCCGGATCTCGGGGTCACCGGCGTGCAGTTCGGGCAGTTCGTTCTGCGGGTTGAAGCCGGTGATCGGCTCCATCAGATAGAAGACGGCGCCGAGCACCGCCTCATCGGGGCAGGCGGCGATGACGCGGGGCGCGCGAATGCCGGTGCCGTCGAGCGCGCCGAGCAGCCGGGCCTCCCGGCGGATCACCTCATTGCTCTTGGCGCGCAAATGCTTCGGCCCGCGCCGCAGCACGTAGTCGCGGCCGCCCCGGGTGAAGCGCAGCATGATGTTCTGGGTGCCGCCGCCCAGCGCGCGCACTTCCTCGAACGTCCCGCCGGGCAGCCCCTGCTCATCCATCCACTTCCCGACGACGGCGAAATCGACGACGTCAGGATCTACTCCGACCGGTTGCGCATCAGACATCCCCACATTGTGCACCACGGGCGGAAAGTAACTGAAGGCAGCCGACAACAGTTTGCTCGGCCGGGCCCGGCGTAGGGTTTTGCACACCATGCGCACGCTGCTCATCGACAACTACGACTCGTTCACCTACAACCTGTATCAGCTGATCAGTGAGGTGAACGGCGTCGAACCGACGGTCGTGCGCAACGACGACGCGACGACGGTAGCGGAGCTGGGTCTTTCCGATTTCGACAATGTGGTCGTCTCGCCCGGCCCGGGGCGTCCCGACGTGGCGCGGGACATCGGCATCTCGGCGGCGGTGATCCAGGAGACGGAATTACCCTTGCTCGGGGTTTGCCTCGGGCACCAGGGGATCGTGGTCGCGGCGGGCGGGAAGGTCGGCCGGGCGCCGGCCGCGCGGCACGGGTATCTGGATCGGGTCGGCCACGATCAGCGCGAACTGTTCGCGGGGCTGCCGCAGGACTTCACGGTGGTGCGGTATCACTCGCTGTGCGCGCTGAGTCCCCTGCCGGACAGTCTGGAGGTCACCGCCACAACGCCTGACGGGGTCATCATGGGGGTACGGCACCGGACTCGGCCGCACTGGGGCGTGCAGTTCCACCCGGAATCGGTTGCCGGAGAGTACGGGACGGCGCTGCTCCGCAATTTCGCTGAACTGACCGCGGCGCATCGGGTTTCGCGCAGTCGACTACCGGACGCCATGTCCGGCGCGGCGCGGCGATCCGGCCGTCCCGGGGTGGTCTCGGCTGGGCCATGGACCCCAGCCCCGCCGACTCCCGGCCGCCCGGAGGAGGTCCGCCGGCTCGCGAACGCGGCTACTCGGACCCACGCCGCGCAACCAGCGACCGTCGCCCCTGTACGCGGTGAGCAAGCCGAAAGCCGGTCCACCGCAGAGCTTTTCCACCGGCATCCCGGTACCGCCGCCCCGGCCGTCGGACCGGGCACGGTCCCCGAGCTGCGACCGCCGACACCGTCCGACACCCCTTACCGCTTGGGCGAACTCGGCCGCCCCTGGCAGATACGGCATCAGGTGATCGAGCGGGCGGTCGATACCGAGGCGGCGTTCCTGCGGCTCTATCGCGAATCACCCACCGCGTTCTGGCTCGACAGTGAACATGTCGAGCCGGGGCTGGACCGGTTCTCTTTCCTCGGCGATGCCAGCGGACCGTACGCGGAGGTGGTGCGGTACCGGGTGGGTGACGGATCGGTCGTGGTGGAGACCGCGGACGGCGAACGGCACACCGATCGCGGGGACATCCTGAGCTACCTGGCCGGACAGCTCCGCCGGCGCGCGGCCGAAATCCCGGATCTGCCATTCGATTTCGCGGGCGGCTACGTCGGGTATCTCGGATACGAGGTGAAAGCCGACTGCGGAGCGAGCCCGGCGCATCGTTCCGCGGTGCCGGACGCCCAGTGGATCTTCGCCGACCGGCTCGTCGTCGTCGACCATGTGACCGGGCAGACGCATCTGCTCGCCCTCACCGACCCGGGGTCCGAGATCGCGCGCGTCGCTACCGAGGATTGGCTGCGCGATACCCGTGCGGCGCTGGCAGAGCTACCCACCTGGGCGAATCCGCCGGAGCTCGAGATGGATTCGGACCTCGGCGCGGTCGAGGGTCTGCTCACGCGCGGGCACGAACGGTATCTCGCGGATATCGCGGCGTGCCTGGCGAAGCTGCGGGCCGGCGAATCGTACGAGATCTGCCTGACCGACGGCGTCACCGTACCCGCGGGTGACTCCGACGGCCTCGACTTCTACCGCACCCTGCGGCGCTGCAATCCCGCACCGTATGCCGCTTACCTGCGCTTCGACGATCTCGATATCGCCTGCTCCTCACCGGAGCGCTTCCTCAAGATCGACAAGGCGCGCACCGTGGAGAGCAAGCCGATCAAAGGCACCGCGCCGCGCGGCGCGACCCCGGCCGAGGACGAGCGCCTGCGCCGGGAACTGGCCGCCGATCCCAAGACTCGCGCCGAGAATCTGATGATCGTCGACCTGCTGCGCAACGACCTGGGCCGGGTCTGCCAGATCGGCAGCGTGCACGTGCCGAACCTGATGGCCACCGAGACCTATACGACCCTGCACCAACTGGTTTCGACCGTGCGCGGCACCCTGCGCGCCGACGTCGATGTGATCGACTGCGTGCGTGCGTGTTTCCCCGGCGGCTCGATGACCGGTGCGCCCAAGCTGCGCACCATGGAGATCATCGACGAACTGGAAACCGAAGCGCGCGGAGTCTATTCGGGCACCATCGGATTCCTCGGGCTCGGCGGCACCGCGGATCTGAACATCGTCATCCGGACCGCTGTCCGGCACGACGGCCACTGGCGCATCGGCGCCGGCGGCGCGATCGTCCTGGATTCCGATCCGGAAGCCGAATACCACGAGGTCCTGCTCAAAGCCGCCGCGACGTATCGCGCGCTGCGCCGCCGATCCGGCCCGGCATGATCATGGAACCAGGGCGGCGAGCGCCGAGAGCGGGCCCGGGAGGTCTGCCAGATGGTTCTTGATGCCGGTGGCCACCGGGCGGGGAGTTTCGGCGCGCAGGCGATCGAGTTCGGTCTGCATCACCTCGACCGTTCGGGCGTAGTAACTCTCGACCAGGTCGGTGTCCGCCGGGTCGCCGGGCTGGGTGGACCAATCCAGGGCGGGCAGGAAACTCACGTCCACCGTGGCGGGCAGCGGAACCTGCGGTACGACCGGCGCGACTCCGAACGGCACGCCCAGGGTGTAGGGAAAAACCTTGGCGCGGAACAGTTTATCCAATTGCAGTAGCCTGGCGGACCGCTCGCCGCGGCTGAGCACGAAGATGGAATCGTGGCCGCCGTTGGCGACGGCGGGAATCACCGGCACCCCCATCTCCAACGCCAGCCGGATAAAGCCCTTGCGGCCCGCGAGGTCGATCTTGGCGCGATCGGTCCAGGGGCGGCAGGCTTCCCAGTCACCGCCCGGGTAGACCAGGACCGCGCCGCCGTCCTTGAGGCCCGCGGCGGCCGCGTCTCGATTCGCCGGGATGACACCGAATCGCCGGATGGCGTCGCCGATGTAGGGAACGCCCAGCACGACATCGTGCGCCACACCGAAGGATGGCTCGTCCGGGCGGCGCTCCAGCATGGCCATGTAGGTGATCCACACCTCCGGCATCCAGTAGATCGAGGAATGGTTCCCGATCACCAGCGCCGGGCCGGACGTGGGCAGATTTTCCACACCGGTCACAGTGGGCGTGAAGTAGTTCGTATAGGCCCGAGCCGCTTTGAACAGCGGGTGGTCGAGGTCTCGAATGTGCTCGGTTTCGCGCATAGTGCCGTCCTTGATGTCACGATGCCGGAGACACGGCGGCGGCACGCGACGACACAAAGCTGAATTGTCCCCGGTCACATCCCCATTGATTGCTCCGACGGTCACGCCAACGCGGACCGGCACGACGTGCGAGTCGCGGCCATCTCGACCGTTGCCCGGCACCTCCTCCTGCCCTTCCGACGTTACCAAGCCAAGCAATTGCTTGGTAGCGAATGTGCGATAGTCGACAATTCCGCACCAATCGCGAAGCGGCCCAGCGGTTCCGCCGCGGCGGTCGCGATCTGGGCCGCCACCTGGGCCGGGCAGGCGGCGAGGCCGTCCGCAGCGCCGAGCGATCGGGTCGGGGAATTCGGCGTGTCGGTGGGGCGTGGCAGTATTTCGAGCACGATGAAACTCAGCAAAGGCGCCAACACGGCGGTACCGACATCCCTACTGGCCGTGGTCGTTTCATGGCGGTCGGCCCATGTCGTGGACGCGCACGCGCTGTTGCTCACCGGCGCGGGCACGGTGCGCACGGACCGGGACCTGGTCTTCTACAACGCGCCGCGCCACGTGTCCCAGGCCGTCACGCTCGATCAGGAGCCCGAACCGGGGACAGCACGGCTGAGTGTCTCGTTGCCGCGCACCGAACCCGAGATCGAGCGCATCGTGCTCAGCGGGTCGCTCGACGACGGAACCTTCGGCGCTGTCGCGGAGCTGACCGTCACCGTGTTCGACGCTGACGGGCCGGTCGCGGAATACGAGATCACCGATGCCGACGCGGTGTCGGCCATGATGTTCGGCGAGTTCTATCGGCGCGACGGTCGCTGGAAGTTCCGCGCCATCGGCCAGGGCTGGGCCGAGGGGCTGGCCGGACTGATCACCGAATTCGGTGTGCAAGTCGACGAACCCGCCGCCACGGACGTACCGCACCACGCCCCGACCGGCGTAGCGGCCGCACCCGATGTCCGTACCCACGCGACCAGGCAGCCCGCCGGCGCCACCGCACTGGCCGGCCCGCCCGAATCCGCACCGGCCGAGCAAGCCACGCCCGCACGCCACCTGCCCGACGAAATGCCGCACCCGGGTCAGCGGGCACCCGAAAACAGGTTGCCCGCATCGCATTACGATTCGACCGCCCGTATCGACGAGCATCCCACCGCGCCCATCCCGACCTACCCGGCAGGCACCCCGCGCGAGCAGGGTGTCCGTCCCGTGGATCTCAGCCGGCGCACCGTCACGGCCCCGGAACCGCCACCCCCTCCGCCGCCGAATCCCGAACGAGCGGATTGGCATCCGGATCCGGAGAACCCCGCCCGACTACGGTGGTGGGACGGAACGGAATGGACCTCGGCCCGGCGTGAGCCGCTGCCGCCGAACCCACGAAACTGCGATCGCTGCGGAAATCCGCGGCGGCGCAAGCTGTTCGGGCGGCTCGCGCCCTGCGTGCACTGTGCCACCGAGATCGAGGAATACCTCACCCACTGGCACACCCAGGTCTGGCGGGTGCTCACCACCTCCGGGCCGAGCGGACCGGAGTGGGACGCGCTGTGGGCGTCGCTGCGTTATCAGCGCATCGACGAGGCCGCCGGTCGCCTCGCGCTGCGCGACGCCGCGCTCAGCTACGTCGAACGCCTGGTGACCTTCGCGTTCGCCGACGGGGAGATCGCGCAAGCCGAGTTCGAGGCCTTCGAGGAGGCCATCGTGGAGCTGGACCTCACCGGCCCGCTCATCGACGACCTGCACCGGCGCATGGCTCGGGGCCGCATGCTGTCCCGGTTGCGCGAAGGCGAACTGCCCGCGATCCGCACACCGGGCCTGCACCTGGATCCCGAAGAGCGAGTACATCTCGACCTTCCCGCCACCCACGTCCGTCAGCTGGCCCGCGGCCCCAAGCTCAGCGAGGGGCGGCTGATCGCCAGCAACAAGAAGTTGCGTTTCGTCGGCACCGGCGCGGGCACCGAACTCCCCTGGAGCCGGGTGGTTTCGGTCGCCATCGAGGACGACCTGGTGGTGCTCGCCGCCACGTCGGCCCGGGGCGGCGCCAGCTTCGAGGTCGACGATCCCGATTACGTCGCGGCCGCGCTGGAAGGTGCCCTGCGCGTCGCCAAACGGCTGGTCCTCACTCCCGGCCAGCGCGATTCACGCAGCATTCCGCAAGAGGTGAAAGCCGAAGTGTGGCAACGCGACGGCGGCCGATGCGTGGAGTGCGGCAGCAGCCACTATCTCGAATTCGACCACGTCATCCCGCTTTCGCGCGGCGGCGCGACCAGTGCGTCCAACCTGCAAATCCTGTGCCGCTCCTGTAACCGCGTCAAAGGCGCGCGCATTTGACCTGATGTTCCCGTGGCCGAGCGCTGCCGATCAGCTGGGAATCAGCCCCGCGTTGCGGCCCAGATCCGTCAGCATGGCGTCGAACAGGATCTCCGGATGCGACAGCGGTATCGGATAGTTGCCGAACACCTCGAGCGTGACATGCCCGTACAGCCGGGCCCAGATCTGGATCATCAGGTAGGTGACGCCGAGATCGAGCTTCTCCGCCGGGAACTTCTGCCCCGACTCGGACAGCGTTGTCAGCAGCTCGGTTTGGAACAGCACGAGGTCTTCGCGCAACTCCTCCGGGATGACGTCCGTCGGCGGCGTGATGACGTCGTAGGTCGCCAGCAGCCGCCCGGCCGCGGCCAGGAAGATCCGGCCGAAGGGTTCGTCGAAGCGGCGCATCATCGGCGCGGCCCCGATGCCGGGCGAGGCGAACACCAGCGTGAATTCCCTGGGATGCGCCAGCGCCCAGCGCCGGAAACCCTTGCAGATGGCGAAGAACTGCTCCGCGCCGTCCTCGGGCAGCGGCGCGATCTGGTCGGCCAGTTCCGCGGCCAGTTCGGCGCAGTAGTCCAGCCGCATCCGTTCCAGCAGATCGTCGCGCGAGTTGTAGTGCCGATACAGCGCCGGTGCGGTGATCCCGAGTTCCCGGGCGATCGCCCGCAACGTCACCGCGTCGACACCCTCGGAGGTGAGCAACATCCGGGCGACCCGCCGGATATCGGCGTCGCGCACCACCGGCGCGCGCCCTCGCGACTTGGCCTCACTCATTCCGCCACCTCACCACGGGTGCGTAAACCACGCCAGAGCGTGATCGATTCCGGCCGCGTGGGATTCGCGGCCGGAATCGGTGCGTCAGTTGTACTCGACCTGCCAGCTCTTGATGGCGTTCAGCCAGCCCGAGCGCAGCCGGACCGGCTCGGAGACCTGCTTGATATTGGGCATCACGTCGGCGAGAACGTTGAACATCAGGTCGATTTCGAGGCGGGCCAGGTTGGCGCCGACACAGAAGTGCGTGCCGGTGCCACCGAAGCCGACGTGCGGATTCGGGTTGCGCAGCACGTTGAACTGGTAGGGATTCTCGAAGTGCCGCTCGTCGAAGTTGGCCGCGCTGTAGAACATGCCGACCCGCTGGCCCTTCTTCATCTCCTGGCCGCTGAGCACGGTGTCCTGCATGACGGTGCGCTGGAAGGCGATGACGGGGGTGGCCCAGCGGACGATCTCGTCCGGTGCGGTGCGCGGACGCTCGGCCCGGTACAGCTCCCACTGCTCGGGGAAGTCGACGAAGGCCTTCATACCGTGGGTGATGGCGTTGCGGGTGGTCTCGTTGCCCGCGACCGCGAGCAGGATGACGAACCAGGCGAATTCGTCCGAGGCCAGCGATTCGCCCTCGACGTCGGCGTTGAGCAGCGTGGACATGATGTCCTCGGCGCCGTTGAGGTCGACCGGGCACTTGCGCTTCTCTTCGGCGAGGTTCCACGAATAGCCCATGACCTCCGCGGTGGCGACCTTGTGGTCACCCTCGAAGGACGGGTCGTCGTAGGAGATCATCTCGTTGGTCCACTTGAAGATCTTGCCGCGATCCTCCTGCGGGATACCGATCAGTTCGGCGATGGCCTGCAGCGGCAGTTCGCAGGCGATCTGCTCGACGAAATCGCCGCCGCCGGTTTTCTTGGCCTCGTGCACGATTCGCTCGGCGCGCTCGCGCAGGGCCTCGCGCAGCGACTCCACCGCGCGCGGCGTGAAGCCCTTGGAGATGATGCGACGCAGTTTGGTGTGCCGCGGCGGATCCTGGTTCAGCAGCAGGAAGCGCTGGACCTCGATCTCCTCGCGCAGGATGTCACCGTAGAAGCGGATGACGGCGGTGTTCTCCTCGGAGGAGTAGACCTCGGGCGTCTTCGAGATCTCCTTGATGTCCTCGAGCCGGGTGACCGCCCAGTAGCCCTCGTCCTGGAAGCCGCTGCCGGCCTGCGGAACCCAGTGCACCGGCGCGGTGGTGCGGGCTTCGGCGAATTCCTCGACCGGCAGGCGCTGGGCGAGCAGGTCGGGGTCGGTGAAGTCGAATCCTGCGGGGATGGATGCGGTCACGGCTATCTCCTACCGGTCCGGGCTGCGGACCTCACAACGTTGTGTAGAACACGTTCCAGTGGAGAGTATGTAACCACAATCACTGTCGGTTGTGAACAGTGTTTAGTAAAACCTGTTTACTTTGCTGGCTCAGGCACCCACGAGCGCGTTCATGATGGTGCCCGCACTGGTCGCCACGACACCACCGACCATCGCTCCAGCCACCATCTTCGGCGACTGCGGTGCGCTGCCGGACCATTTCTCCCAGGCGAACTTGCCACCGGCGAAGACGATCGCCAGGATGCCCGACAGGATGGCGAACCAGGTCATCCAGCGGACCATCGTCATGATCTTGTCCGCCAGCGGTGGCGTCTCCGGGGTCGGATTTCCGATCTGCGCCAGCACCATCTCGCCGATCGCCGTCAGCATGTTCACCACCTACTCCTCAGCACAGCGCGTCCGTCCATCTTCCCCAGGCATACCCATTGCGGCCAAGAGATCACGGCACCCCCATTGACAGATCGCTTGCGGCACAGGCGTCGTGCGCGGATTCGTTACCGAGGAGGACCTGCGTCGCGCCCGCGAACCCGATACCATCGTCGTGAAACCCCGTCGGCCCGAGTGGAATGAGCAGCACAGGCGATGATTCTGGTCACCGCGTTCGACACCCTGGCCCAGGTCGGCAATCCGGAACCGCTGGCTCCGCCGATCGCTGACAAATTTCAGCAGATGGTCAGCTACTTCACCTGGTTCGTCCTGCTGGCGGGCATCGCCGCCATCATCTTCGCGGGCGGCAAGTTCGCCTGGGAGAAATGGACCGGCGGCGGTCTGGATTCCCCGAAGATGGTGGCCGGAGCCATGATCGGCGGCGTGGTCGCGACCAGCGCCGGCACCATCATGAACGCGCTGATCGGCTAGGCGCTCGACGCTTTCTGGTAACCGGATTCGATCTGCTGGCGCAGGTGTTTCTCGGTGTGCCGGATGGCGGGCCCGATGAACGCCTGGATCACCCGGTCCAGCGCGCGCCCGGTCAAGCCGCCCGGAACCTGGTAGTCGCACACCACGCTGATCTTGGCGGTGTCCGCGCCGAGTGTTTCGAAGTGCCAGCGCATCCGGCCCTCGATGCCTTTGACCGCCCGCAGCGCGATCACCGAATTCTCTTCCCACTCGATGACATCGCCGCGCACATGCAGCGTCATCGGGCCGAGGTTGATCGCGGTGTCGAACACCGCGCCGACACCGCTGGTCTGCTCCCCCACCGGCGTGAAGTGCTTGACGCCGAACATCCAGCGCGGCACATTGCGATAGTCGTCGACGTACTCGAAGGCGTACTCCCGCGGCGCGTTCGCGACGGCGGCGTGCTCGACATGACCCATTGCTGATCCCCTTCCCGGCGGCATTCCGAGACTATTGCTTCTCCGGTAATAGCGCCGGGCGGGAGATCGAAACGGATCAGTGATCGGCGAGCCAGCTGCCGTGGAAGCCGAACGGCACCCGTCGCGGCAGGTGAATCGCGGCCACCTGGGTGCCGAGATCGTCCGCGTCCAAGATCACCAGATCGCTGCGGTCGGTGCTTTCGTCGTAGACGTAGGTCATCAGATAGCCCGCGCCGCCGGGTTTTTCGTCGGCCGGCGCGAACGCGGCCTCGGCCGGGGTGCGGCCCGGACCGAACTCGTGCGCGGTGGCGGATCCTGTCCGCAGGTCGTAGCGCACCAGCGCGCCGCCGCTACCGTCACCGGTGACCGTGACATGGCCGAAGTCGGCCCGAAGACCGGTCAGCCGGTCGTCGATGCGCGGGAATTCGCCCGCGCGATCATCGATCTGGCGTTCCTCGACGGCGCCGGTGCCGAGATCGATGGTCCAGCGCCACAGGCTGGCATCGGCGATCTCGGTGGAGTCGGTGCGCCACATATCCGGATATCGCATGACCTCCAGCACGATTCGGCCCGGCTCGTCGTAGGCGTTGAGGCTGTGGAAGACATAACAGGAATCGATGGCGAACCAGCGAATCTCGCCATGGGGATCGTCGCGGCGCAGCACGCCGAGCCGAGCCTGGTGGTCGTCGCGCCAGCGAAATGGCATGCCGGCACCCGTCATCGCGATCTGGAGATCGAAAACGACTGGGAGATCCATGAATACGACGTGCTCGGCGGTCAGATTGAAATCGTGCTGCATGGTCGGAGCCGGCACGTCGACCGGCCGGCTCACCACGAGATTCCCCGCGGCGTCGGCCCGGTGATAGGTCAGATACGGAGCCTCGATCACCTCGTAGCCGAAGAAGTGCAGTTCGCCGGTGACGGGGCAGGTCTTCGGATGGGCGGTCATCGCCGTGGTGAGTTTGCCGTCGAAGTCATGCGGTCCCACGGTGTCCAGCTCGCAGGTGATCTCGTACGGGTACGACGATTCCACCAGCGCCAGCGTGCGGCCCGCGTGCCGGATGACATGCGTATTGGCTACCCCTGCGGCGAGATCCCGCCCCCGGGGGCCGTAGGCGCCGGCACCGTCGGTGAATGTCGTGGTGCGGACCCAGCGGTTGCGATAGGACACCGCCTTGCCGTTCTCGATGCGCACGCCGTGCACCATGCCGTCGCCGGCGAACCAGTGGATGGAGTCGGCGGCGGGCGGGTTCGGGCCGTTGCGCAGATACCAGCCGGACAACTCGGCGGGAATCCGGCCGGTGACCGGGAGATCGAAAGCGGTGACCTCTTCCGTGACCGGGGCATAGTTGCCGGTGAGATGAGGAACAGCCATGGGCCACAACCAATCTTCGACGTTCCAGTTTTGACATGTCAAAACTAGAGGCTGTCTTCGCGACATGTCAATACTGGAAGGTACGATCCGGGCATGAGCCTTCGATACGCCGTACTCGGCATGCTGGCCGCCGAGGGCCCCGCCAGCGGGTACGACCTGCTGCAGATCTTCAAGGACTCACTGGCCAATATCTGGCCCGCGACCCAGAGCCAGATCTATACCGAGCTCACCAAACTCGCCGAGTCCGGGTTGATCGCCGTCTCCGAAGCGGGCGCGCGCGGACGCAAGGAATACACCATCGCCCCCGAGGGACTCACCGAACTGCGACGCTGGCTCACCGAAACCAAGCCGAAGCAGGCCCCGCGCAACGATCTGCTCCTGCGGGTGTTCTTCCTCGGCGTGCTCGAACACGACCAGGCCCGCGACTACCTCAGCGCCATCGAAACCCGGATGACCAAGGCGGGAGCGGCACTGTCGGAGCTGGAAGCGTCCATCGAATGGGAGGACGACGCCTTCTCCGTCTACGGGCACATCGCCCTGGAGTGGGGCAAGCGGTTCTACGCGATGAACGAGGAGTGGGCACGGTGGGCCCTGACCCAAATGCCCCCGCCTGAGCGCTGAAGGTTTGCCCCCGCCCCCGGCGGGTAGCTCCGGATTGGTGGTGCAGAACCAGCCGCCACCACCCCGCAACCTTCGAACGGAGGATGTAATGGCTGCTACGCCACGAGGTTTCGCGGCAATGGACCCGGAGCGGCAACGAAAAATCGCCAGCCAGGGCGGCAAAGCCAGCAGCGGCAGCTTCGACAACGATCCGAAGCGCGCCAGCGAAGCGGGCAAGAAAGGCGCCGCAGCGCAGCCCGTCGAGGCCAAACGCCTAGGCGGCACGCACAGCCACCAAAACCGCTGACCGAAGGACGTACCGGAAGAGCGAGGCCCCGGCCCCGCTCTTCTCGTGCGTGGAGGAGGAAACCCGCTGGTCAGCGGGTGTTTGTGGGGCGGGTGGGGCTCGAACCCACGACCAATGGATTATGAGTCCACGGCTCTAACCGACTGAGCTACCGCCCCTGGTTGTGCGGGCGACCCGCAGCGTGGGGCATGTTACCGGGCGAGGCGGGCGGAGCACCACTTGGATCCTGGCATGTCGTTAGGGTGGGCGGAGAGCGCTGCCGAGGTGGAGGTCGGGATGGCCAATTTGTTCACGAAAGTGTTGAAGGTGCACCAGTGGGTGTACGAGAACAGTGGTGGGGTGCTGGGGCATCGGCTGTTGTTCGGGAATCCGACGCTGCTGCTGCGGACGACGGGGCGGCAGACGGGGCAGGTGCGGACTTCGGCGCTGACCTACGGGCGGGATGGGGACGACTATCTGGTGACGGCGTCCAATGGTGGGTCGCCGCGCCCACCGGGGTGGCTGGCGAATGTGAAAGCCAAGGCGGAGTGCGAGATTCAGGTGGGGCGTAAGCGGGTGCCGGTGGTGGCGCGGGCGACCTATCCCGATGATGCCGACTACGCACGACGGTGGGCGATAGTCGACACGGTCAATCAGGGTCGGTACAGCGATTATCAGAAGATGACGAAGCGGCCTATTGCGGTGGTGGTGCTCACCCCGGTGAGCTGAGGTCTAGTCGTCGTCCACCCAGTCCCTGCCGGTGGCGGGTTCCTTACTGTCCCAATAGCTTCGGACCTTCGGCGGCCGGCTGGCGAACTGGACTACAGCGAATACGAGCACGAGGACGATGACGACGACCCCCACGACGATCAGAGTTTGCACGCAGGCACCCTAGCGTTCAACGCGGGTGCCTGCCCAGTGTGAAACACGAATCGGATCAGATGGTCAACAGTGTGCGTCCCACCGCCGCGCGGGCATCGATGGCCGCATGCGCGTCGGCCGCCCGATCGAGCGGAAATGTTTGTCCGATAACGACTTCCACTTCGCCGTCGGCCACGGCGGCGTGTGCGCGCCGAGACAGCGCGCTCCAGTCCGTCTGGGGCCCGGTGATATCGAACAGCCCGATCACCTCGATATCGCGGCCCGCCAGCGCCGCACGGTCCAATTCCGGGAAATCGCCTGCGGCGGAGCCGTATCCGAGGAAGCGGCCGCCGTCGATCAGTGCGGCGGTGGCAACTGTGCCCAATTCCCCGCCCGCGCCGTCCAATACGGCGTTCGCCCCGGCACCGCCGGTCGCGGCGCGCGCCTTGTCGGCCCAGTCGGGTTCGGAATAGTCCACGACGGCGTCGGCGCCGAGACGGGAGGCGAGTTCCAGTTTGGCGCGCCCGCGGGCCGCGGCGACGACGTGCGCCCCTGCGGCACGGGCGAATTGGGTGAGCAGGGTGCCGAGACCACCCCCGGCCGCGGTGATCAGTACCCACTCCCCCGGCCGCAGTGCGACGCGGTCCAGGACCGCGAGAGCGGTCTTTCCGTCGTGGATCAGCGCGGCGGCCTGGGTCAGCGTCACCGCGTCGGGCACCTCGGTCAGGGTTTCCGCTTTCGCCAGCGCCTTTTCGGCATAGCCCCCGATCGGGAGCCCGCCGCCGATGCCGCTGGCGGCGGTCTGGGTGGCGACACGCTTGCCGATCCAGGATTGGTCTACCTCGGGTCCGACCCCGGCGACCACTCCGGCGACCGCTCCGCCGGGCACGTACGGCGGCTCGACCTTGAAGTAGTCTGTGCCCCAACCGCTTCGGAGCCGAGTATCGAGGAACATCACGTCCGCCGCGGCCACCTCGACGAGCACCTCACCGGGCCCGGGTACCGGATCGGCCACCTCCCGTACTTCGAGCACCTCGGGTCCGCCGAATTTTGTCGCCTGCACTACCCGCATTGTCTTCTCCTGCCACATCTTGTGTCTTGGACAGGACTCACTGTTCAACCTCAACTATGGTTGAGGTCAAATGCGGCGTCATACGCTCACAGCGAACTCACCGCTGTGCTATCGGTCAGGAACCCCCGCCACAGCTACTGCTGCTTCCTCCGCCACAGCTGCTACCGCTGCCGCCGGAACAACTGCTGCTGCCCCCTGAGCAACCACTGTTGCCCCCACCCGAACAGCCGCTACCGCCGGAACAGCCTGGACCGCCGCTGCACCCGCTGCCAGAGGTCCAATCGTAGGAAGCTGCGCCACCCGCCATCCACGGTGAACCGGGCCGGCGGCGCGGATCGTAGGGCGGCCTCCGACTCGATCGGTTCGCCGCCTTGACGACAGCGACGACCACCACGATCACAGTCACTATCATCGCGAGAAATAGCAGTAAAGCGATTACCAACAGCACGCTTGTCATACGAAATGCTAACGCTCCACCCCTCGGACGCTGGGCCTTCTTCCAGGATGCCGGAAACCGCTTACAGTGAACCGTGGTGATTCTTCGTTACCGAAACCGCTCCCCCCGTATCGATCTACGCGAGGTCGATCGAGCCGTCGCCGCGCTGGAACTGCCCGAGGCGATCTTCAAGACCTGCCCGTGGCAGCCGCGAGAGCTGGTGGAAACCGGGCTGCGGCAATGGTTGCGGTGCTGCGGTGCGGCGATGCGCGACGATCAGGTGATCGGGATGCCCTCGCACGCGGTGGACGAGGCCTGGCACGGGCTGATCCTGTGCACGCAGCGGTACGCGGCATTCTGCGAGGCCGCCTACGGGCGGTTCCTGCACCACTTTCCCGATGGCGACAATTTCTCCGCAAAGCCCGCGCCGCAGGGTATTTCGCACGGGTCGATGGACGACCAGCTGGGGCGCACGGTCGTGGCGTGGTCGATGGTGGCCGGACCGGGTGAGACCTGCGTGCTGTGGGACCTGGACACCGAGGTGGGCGTCGAGCATCCGTGGGGCATCGGCGCCCGGCGAGTCGCGGCTATCGAAGCCGAACTCGCCCGGTCGCCGAAGTCCTAGGTGAGCTTCACCCGTGCGGCGAAGAATCGCACCGCCGCGGGCGCGAACCGATTGAACTGCAACTGCAGTCGCGCCTCCGGGGTGACGGGCACGATGTCACGGTCGTCCTGGACCGCTCGCACGATCTGCTCGGCCACCTTGTCGGGTGTGTAGCGGCGCGCCCGGTAGAGCTTGTCGTACTGCTCCTGTTTGCGCTTCTCCTCCTCGGCGCTCACACCGGAGAACTTGGTGGTGGCAACGATATTGGTGTGCACGATGCCGGGACAGACGGTATGCACGGAGATGCCG
Source organism: Nocardia goodfellowii (assembly GCF_017875645.1). Lineage (NCBI taxonomy): Bacteria > Bacillati > Actinomycetota > Actinomycetes > Mycobacteriales > Nocardiaceae > Nocardia > Nocardia goodfellowii. The sequence goes on from NZ_JAGGMR010000001.1 coordinate 7,378,705, forward strand.
CGACCGGTCAGTTCGGCGCGCAGGCAGTCGGAGAACATGTACACCGCCGACTTGCTCGTGGAGTACGCGCTGAACCCCTGCTGCGGACTGTAGGCCGCCATGCTGGACAGGTTGACGATGTGCCCGCCGAGCCCGCGCTCGGCCATCGCGGCGCCGAATGCCCGGCAGCCGTTGACCACTCCGCCGAGGTTGATTCGCATGACCCGGTCGAATTCCACCGAGGGGGTGTCGAAGAACCCGCCCGCCTGACCGATGCCCGCGTTGTTGATCAGGATGTCGGGCACGCCGTGCGCGTCGATGACCTCCCGCGCGTGCGCCTGGACCGCGGATTCGTCGGCCACATCGAGCTGATAAGCGTGCGCCACACCGTGTTCCGCGGCGATCAGCTCGGCGGTCTCCTTCGCGGCGTCCAAGTTGATGTCCGACAGCACGATTTCGGCGCCACGACGGGCGAAGGCCAGCGCGGTTTCGCGCCCGATTCCGCTGCCGCCGCCGGTGATGACCAGTAGCTGATCTTCGAAAGGCTTTCTGGTGCGGCCGATTTCGGCTCGGCGCAGGCCGCGCGGAATCGTACCGCCGCCGAGGCTGTCGATCAGCTCCGTGGTGGCGGTGGCGAGCAGTTCGGGGTGTGAGAACGGCATCCAGTGTCCGGCGGGCACATCGCGACGCCAGAGGCGCTGGGTCCACTTCCGTTCGTCGTCGTATCCGGCGGGTCGCACCGCCACATCACGACCGGCGACGATCAGCTGCACCGGCACCTCGGTGTGCCGTTCGCGCGGAGCGAGCAGGCGCTGCACGATATTGGCGCGGTAGATGAGCAATCCGTCCACGCTGTCGCGCCGGAAGGTGGGGCCCAGCTTCACATTCGACGGCGAGGTCTCGTTCATCAACGACACCAGCCGCTGCCACCGCTCCTCGGTGCCGAGCAGGTTGAACGCCGCCCGCGGCAGGCCCGGGGTCATGAAGAAGAACGTGTACGCCGAGGACATCAGCTGTGTGAACGGCTGCCACACATTGCGCGGCGTGGGCCGGGACAGCCGGTCCCGCATCCACTTGCCGATGTGATCGAGATTCGGGCCGGACACCGAGGTGAACGAGGCGATCCGGGCCTTGGCCCGCGGCTCGCAAACCGCCTCCCAGACCTGCACCGAACCCCAGTCGTGGGCGAGCACGTGCACCGGCCGCTCCGGGCTGACCGCGTCGGCGACGGCGTAGAAGTCGGCGGCCAGCGCGTCCAGGCGGTAGTCGGCGGTGCGCTGGGTGCGGGTGGACCGGCCGTGCCCGCGAGTGTCATAGGCGACCACGTGGAAACGCCCGGCCAGCAAGGGGACCACGGAGTCCCAGAGGTGGTGCGTGTCGGGCCAGCCGTGCACCAGCACGATGGTCTCGGCGGCCGGGTCGCCGTATTCGTAGACGGCAAGCTCGAACTCGCCGCTGCGGACGATCCGTTCCGTGGCGATCGAGTCGATATCGGTCGTCGTCATCGACAGTTCTCCTATTTCGTGGTCAGAGGTCGAGCACCAAACGGCCGCCGTCGCAGCGTGATACGCAGATCAGCATGGCTCCGGCGTCGTGTTCGGCGGGGGTCAGCACGGTTTCGCGATGGTCGGGTTCGCCGGCCAGCACCCGGACTTTGCAGGTGCGGCAGAAGCCTTGACGACACGAGTACGGACGATCCGGGCGGCGCTCCAGGACGGCGTCCAGCGCGGACTTGTCCGCCGGCACCTCGACCACCTCTCCGGTGGCGGCGAATTCGATCTCGAACGCCTTGCCGTTCACGATCGGCGGGGGCGAGAAACGCTCGGAATGTAGTTCCACGCCGGGCATTTCGCGGACCGCGGCGGCGATGGAGCCGATCATCGGCACCGGGCCGCAGCAGTAGACGGCGGTATCGGTGGTGACGCCGGGCAGCAGTGCGGAGGCGTCCGGCAGGCCGTGCTCGTCGTCGGTGCGCACGGTGACCCGGGCACCGAAGCTCTCGATCTCGTCGAGGAACGGGATGGTGTCGCGGCTACGTCCCGTATAGACCATCGACCAGTCCAGCCCCAGCCGCACCGCCAGCCGCACCATGGGCAGGATGGGCGTGATGCCGATTCCGCCCGCCACGAAATGCAAACGGGCAGCGGGTGATCCGTGGCCCGGAACGGCGAACGGGAAGGCATTGCGCGGTCCGCGCACCACAAGTGTTGTGCCGACCGTCAATTCGTCGTGCACCTCGTTGGACCCGCCGCCACCATCGGGGATCCGGCGTACCGCGATCCGATAGGTGCGCGAGTCGGCGGGGTCGCCGCACAGCGAATACTGCCGTAGCCGACCCGAGGGCAACTCCAGATCCAGGTGCGCACCGGGCCGCCACGGCGGCAGTTCACGCCGATCGGGGGCTCGCAACAGCAGACTGACCACGTCTTGGTCGTGTGCTTCGATCCGGCGTTCGGTCACCACCAGCGCCAGCCGATGATCGTCGGCACGCGGGGCGAGGTCCTTGCGATTGACGATCGCGGTCCAGCGCATCCGGGTGGAGGCGACCACATCGACGAACTTGATCGCCCGGTCCTGGGTGGGCTTGCCGAACAGGTCCGCGGGCAACTGTTCCGGGACGGGTCGTAGCGTCACGACGCGACAGCCTGCGCGGCAGGAGATTTCGCGAGGTAGGCGACGGCCTGCGCGGTCGATCCGACCGAGCCGGGGTCGTAGCCGGGCTTGAAGGTCGACAGCGCGCTGAGCAGCAGGGAGGGCATGCCGGGCAGCGCGCCGCGCCACATGGAGCCGAAGACCCGGGTGAGCAGGCGCGGGTAGCCGTAATCGGGTAGTTCCGGATCCTGATGCACCATGAACTTGGTGCCGCGCACCACCAGGGTGAGGAAGATCGGGAACGTCAGCGTCATCAGCGCCGCGCGCCGCACATAACCCGCACCGAAGTAAACCGCCACATCATGGGCGACGTGCCGGTGCTCGACTTCTTCGGCGCCGTGCCAGCGGAACAGGTCGGCCATGCGCGGTTCGGCGCCGAACTTCTCCAGGTCCGCGTTGAGGATCCAGTCGCCCAGGTAGGCGAAGAAATGCTCCAGGCAGGCGATGAACGCCAGCCGCTCGACCAGGACCTGCCGCTGGGCGACCTCGTCACCGCCCCGCGGGCCGAGGGTCTTGCGGAACAGGTATTCGGCTTGGCGCACATACGGTTCCGGGTCGATGCCGTTGGCGGCGAGCACTTCGTGCAGTACCCGGTCGTGGGTTTCGGCGTGCATGGATTCCTGGCCGATGAAGCCGAGCATGGCCTCGCGCAGCTTCTCGTCCTTGACGAAGGGCAATGCCTCGGCGTAGGCGGCGCAGAACATCCGCTCCCCCTCCGGCAGCAGCAGGTTCAGCGCATTGATCAGATGCGAGGCGATGGGCTCGGCGGGCATCCAGTGCAGCGGCGTATCGGCCCAGTCGAATTGCACATTGCGGGCGTGCAGGGCGACCTCCCCCGGATCGACTTCCGGTCGCCGTTCCCACCAGCGAAGTAGCTTCATCGATACTCCCTCGGTCCTGACGATCCACACCACGGCCCGGACCCGACCGCGACGCTGCGCACCTCTCCCGTTCAAGGCTGTGGTCCCGATCATACACATATGTAGGACTGCGAGTAACACACATAGCGGCGACCACTACCGGCCACCATCACGGATCACCCGAACGTATGGACGACCACAACCACACTCCATCGAATTGCCGTGGTCACCTTGACATTTCCCGCCAGCATTGTTGCGATCCCACCGCCAAGCGCCGAAGAATTAGAACCCGTTTCAGTAGGCTTCGGCTATGGAGCGACTAACCGGATTGGATGCCAGCTTCCTGTACCTCGAGACCGGGACCCAGCACCTGCACGTCTGTGCCCTCTTGATCCTGGACCCGTCGACAGGCGACTACTCATTCGAAGAATTCAAGGCCGAACTCGGCCGTCGGCTACCCCTGATCCCGCAGATGCGGCGGCGGATCCACGAGGTGCCGTTCAACCTCGACCACCCGGTCTGGGCCGAGGATCCGGACTTCGACCTCGACTATCACGTGCGCCGCATCGGCATACCCCACCCCGGCGGACGCCGCGAGCTGGCCGAACTGATCGGCGACATCGCCAGCCGTCCGATGGACCGCGATCGCCCGCTGTGGGAGATGACCGTCGTCGAGGGCTTCGACGGTGACAAAGTCGCGGTGATCTCGAAATACCATCACGCCGCGGTCGACGGCATCACCGGCACGAACATGATGATGCACCTGTGCGATATGGAACCCGGGCAGCGGCATCGAGTCGACCCGGCCGAAGAGCGCAAGGCGGGCTCCGCGCCCAACGACCTGCGACTGCTCGCCGAGGCCATCGTCCGATTCCCCGGGAAAGCGGGGATAGTGGGCATGGTGCCGAAAACCCTTGGGCTGCTCGCCGGTTTCGCGCAACGGCGGCGAAATGACCAGGCGGGCATGGCATTACCGCTGACCGCGCCGCGCACCCCGTTCAACATGGCCATCACGCCGCACCGTTCCGTCGCGTTCACCGAGGCGGACCTGGGCGCGATCAAGGAGATCAAAGCCGCGTTCGGCGCGAAGGTCAACGACGTGGTGCTCACCATCGTCGGCGGTGTGCTCCGGGCCTACCTGGACAAACACGGTGAGCTGCCGGATCGTTCGCTGATCGCCTCGGTGCCGGTCTCGGTGCACGAGCAGTCCCGGCACACCGAGGGCATCAACAAGGTGTCGTCACTGTTCTGCGAGCTCGGCACCGATATCGCCGACCCGGTCGAGCGGCTGCGCAAGGTGGCCGCAGCGAATCAGAGCGCCAAGGAGGAACACGATCTGGTCGGTGCGGACTTCCTCCAGGATTGGTCGAAGTACGCGCCGCCGAATACATTCCAGCTGGCGGCGCGGGTCTACTCGGCACTGAAACTGGCCGAGCACCATCCGGTCGTGCACAACCTGGTCGTCTCCAACGTGCCCGGACCGCCCATGCCGCTGTATTTCCTCGGCATCAAGGTCGACGGCATGTATCCGTTCGGACCGGTCTTCCACGGTGCGGGCCTGACCATCACCGTGCTGTCCAACAACGGCGACCTCGACTTCGGATTCATCGCCTGCAAGGAACTGGTACCCGACATCGCGGCACTCGCCGACGCCGTCCCGGGCGCGATCGACGAATTGCTGAGTGCGGCACGAACTCTGGGCTGACGCACCGCCGCGTTCACCGGCACCGGACCGCGCTACCGATTCGCCGCGCGTGACTCCTTCTCCGCCCGGTCGGCCACCGCCTCGCATGCCTCGAGCAGTACCGGCACGAATTTGTCGGCCGCGAACGCGCAGGCCGTGTGCCCCGCCTTCACCAGATGGATACTGGCGCCGGGGATCAGCGTCGCCAGCTCCAGCTGCCGGTATACCGGGATCGCCTTGTCCTTGGTGGTGATCACCACCGCGGTGGGCGCGTCGATCCCGGAAAGCCAAGCGCTGCTGTCGAATCGGCCCACCGCCGCGATGACCTGCGCGACCGCCCAGCCACTGGTGCTGCGCAGCTCCGTCATCGCCCAGCGCTGCATCCCGCCCCGGGTCCAGGTGTGTTCCGGCAGTTCCGGCAAGCGCCGCAACAGTTCCCGGGCCCGCCGCAGCGAATACGGGCCGACCGCGTCGGCGAACGCGCCCCAGGCAAGATGGAAGGCGCGCTCCCGCCACTTCTCCTGGAAGCGGTAGGGCGTGGCGCACAGGACGAGTCCGAGCACACGATCCGGATGCCGATGTGCGGCAAGCTGGGCCACGACACCGCCGAGGGAGTAGCCGACACAGATCGGGTCGGGCACGCCGAGCGCGTCGGCGACCGCGATCACGTCATCGGCGCAGTCCTGCACAGTGAACCGCTCGGATTGGATACCGCGGCCGTGCCAGCGCTGATCGAACAGCACCACCCGGAACTCGCGCGCGAGGACCTGGAGCGCCGGAAACCAGGTGAGGTAGGCCGTGGACGCGGTGCCGTGCAACAGGAACAGGGTGGGCGCGCCCGCGGGACCGGGGATGTCGACCACGTAGGTGCGTCCGCGTCCCGGCAGTTCCAGGAGTTTCCCACCGGGCACCTCGGCGATATCGGGGACACCGGCCCTGCCGAACTTTCGCATCGGCACGGCCGCCGCATTTCGGTCGGGGTCCATCGTCGGCCTCCTAGAACGCGTTCTACTCGATGATGCCACAGCCGAGGACCGGGCGTATCGGCCCTCAGCGCAGCCTGTCCCGCTGAGCGGTAACCGATCTCGGCGGAATTACACCAAGCTTCTGTAACGTGTGCCACTGAATCAGCTGCGATAGACGGAGGTATCCCGCATGGGTCGGTTGACCGGCAAGGTGGCATTGATCAGTGGTGGCGCCCGCGGCATGGGCGCCGCGCACGCCCGGGCCATGGTGGCCGAGGACGCGCGGGTGGTGCTCGGCGACATCCTGGACGACGAAGGCGCCGCGCTGGCAAAGGAACTCGGCGACCACGCCGCCTACGTGCCGCTCGACGTGCGCGAGAAGCAGCCGTGGGTGGACGCGGTCACCGAAGCGGTGCAGCGGTTCGGCGCGCTGAACGTGCTGGTCAACAATGCGGGCATCGTCAACGGGAACCTGCTGGTCGACTTCGAGTTGTCCGAGTGGCAGCGCATCATCGACATCAACCTCACCGGCACGTTCCTCGGTATGCAAGCCGCGGTCCCGGCCATGATCGAGGCGGGCGGCGGCTCGATCGTCAATATCTCCTCGGTGGAGGGCATGCGCGGCAGTCCGGGTCTGCACGGCTATACCGCCACCAAGTTCGCGGTCCGCGGGCTGACCAAGTCGACGGCACTCGAGTTGGCGCAGTACAACATTCGGGTGAATTCGGTGCATCCGGGCTTGATCACCACGCCGATGACCGAAGGCATCCCCGCCGATTTCCTGCAGATCCCGCTGAAGCGCGCGGCCGACCCAGCGGAGGTGTCGAACCTGGTCACCTACCTGGCCAGTGACGAGTCCTCCTATTCCACCGGAGCGGAATTCGTCATCGACGGCGGCCTCACCGCCGGAATCCCGCACAAGACCTTCTAGCCGGGCATCGACTGCACGAACAACACCAGCAACGCGGGTAGTGCGGCGCACGCCAGGCAGGCCAGGGCGTGCGCCCACTTGTTCTCGTAGACAACGGCGGCGAATTCGCGCAGCACCGCGCTGGGCAGGTAGTAGAACGCCGTCCTCGAGCCGACCACTTCGGCATCGAGGCCGAGCTGCCGGGCCAGGACAGCGGTACGCAAGATATGGAAATTGCTGGTGACGAGCACCATCGGTCCGGCCACGCCGCGGGCATCCAGCAGTTGCTTGGAATACCGCAGGTTTTCGCGAGTGGTTTCCGAACGATCCTCCAGCAGTACGGCTTCGGCGGGAACTCCCTGATCGACCAGGTAGCGCGCCATGGCAGCGGCCTCGGACACGGCTTCGTCGGAGCCCTTGCCACCACTGGTCACCAGCAGTGGATGCCGACCGGCGGCGACTTCGGTGCGATACACCTCCATCGCCCGGTCCAGCCGGCCGGCCAGCAACGGGGGCACCTGATCACCGAGCAGGCCCGAGCCGTGCACCACGATCGCCGTCATGCCCGGCCGATAGGGTGCCCGGCCGTAGACGAACGAGTACAGCAAGAACGCGAGCAACAGGAAGCCGACGTAGCTCGCTGCCGTCAACACCGAGGCGAGCGCGAACACGAACCACAGATTCTCGGTGGCCAGGGCTACGAACAACAGCGCGTACGGCACGAGCAGGACGATGCCCAGCCCGAACGACAGCAGGTTCGCGACGTGTAACCCCTCCCGCCGCAACAACTGCACCCCGTTGACGATCAGGAGCGCGGCCAGCGCCACCATGAGCAACGGGGACAGCACAATCAGCAAACCCGCGAGCAAGCCGACGACGCCGTCCCGGTCGTCCGCTGCCGCCCCCACCCCCACGCAGATCGAGCCGAGCAATAGGAATACCCCATTACCCAGCCGCCGCCGATCCGTCCGGAACCGCAACGCGAAAACACCCAGCAGGACCAGGCCGACCACCATCAGCAGCACTACGTCACGGTATCCGGAAACGGCGGTAGCAAACGCGCGGCACGCGCCGTGCGACCACCATCACGTCCGGCACTCGGAATGGCCTGGTAAGCACCGCATCCAGACTCGGCCTCGCCAGCGCGTCGGGCGAATCACCAAGTCTCCGAATCACTTCGAGACGGTCCATCGTCCGGCGGGGCCGACCGCGGCGCAGTCGGCGAGTTCCACGGACCGGCCGGAAAGGCAGCCGGTGGTCTGGATACCGGTTCACCCTCCGACGTCCACACGACATCGGGTGACCGGAGCTCAGGCGGAGGTGATCAAGCCGATGGCCAGAGCCAGCATGACGACCGCGATCACGGAATCCAGCACACGCCAGGCGGCGGGGCGGGCGAAAAGGGGGCCGAGGCGGCGAGCGCCATAGCCGAGCGCGGTGAACCAGATGACACTGGCGAGCATGGCCCCCGCACCAAGGAACCACTTGTCCGGCGAGGTGTAGGTGTTGGCGAAGGAGCCGAGCAGCAGCACGGTGTCCAGGTAGACGTGCGGGTTCAACCAGGTCAGCGCCAGACAGGTGAGCACGGTGGCACCGAGCGCCATGGAGGCGCCCGCCGATTCCGTGATCAGCGCCGAGGACGCGAACACGCGCTTGGCGGCGAGTACGGCGTAGCCGAACAGGAAGGCCGCGCCGAGGTAGCGCACCACGGTCAGCAGGCCGGGCAAGGATTCGACCAGCACACCGAACCCGCCCACGCCCGCGGCGATCAGGACCGCGTCCGAGATCGCGCACACCGCGATCACCGGGAAGATGTGCTGTCCGCGCACTCCTTGGCGCAGCACGAAGGCGTTCTGCGCGCCGATCGCGATGATCAACGACAGACCGAAACCCAATCCTGAGATGGCGGCGGTGGCCGCGGAAGAAACCGTCACAGCGATCCACGCTAAGGCGGTGCCTACCCCCAGGCCAGCTAAAGTTTTTGAAGCATCATTAGAATTACTTAATGGATCTCCAGCTGGATCAGCTCCGCGCGCTCGACGCCGCGATCACCGAGGGCACCTTCGAAGCCGCCGCGCGTCGCCTGCTCATCACGCCCTCGGCGATCAGTCAGCGAATCAAGGCACTGGAGGATGCCGCGGGCCGCATCCTGGTTCAGCGCACCAAGCCGGTGCGCCCCACCGAATCGGGGATGGCCGTGCTTCGGCTGGCCCGTCAGATCGCGCTGCTGGCCGGCGACACGGCGCGCGAACTCGGCGATCCCGAGCAACCCGCCAGCCGCCTCGTTCCGGTGCCGATCGCCGTCAACGCCGATTCACTGGAGACGTGGGTGATGCCCGCGCTGAGCCGGGTCGCGCCGGGCATCAGCTTCGACATCCATCGCGAGGACGAAGATCACACCACCGAGCTGCTGCGCGACGGCACCGTAATGGCGGCGATCACCACGACCGCCCAGCCGGTGCAGGGTTGCAAGGTGACCAGACTCGGGGATATGCGCTACCGGGCGATGGCGACGCCGGATTTCGCGCGGGCCTGGTTCGGTGCCGGCGCCGAGGGCTACGCGCACGCCCCGGTGGTCATGTTCGACCGCAAGGACGATCTACAGGATCGCCAAATCCGCCGCCGCACAAAGAAGCCCGTCGACCCGCCACGGCACTATGTGCCGTCCTCGGCGGGGTTCGGCGCGGCGGTCCGGCTCGGTCTCGGCTGGGGCATGCTGCCCGACCTGCAAACCGAGCAGGACCGCGACACCGGCCGGCTGGTGTCGATCGACGGTGACGCCTACATCGATCGGCCGCTGTACTGGCAGCAGTGGCGCCTGGACTCCCCCGCGCTGAGCGGCGTCGCGGCCGCCATCGCCACCGCGGCGGCCGAAGCGCTGCGCTGAATTGCGATCATGGTGCGATGGCATCCGCGGTTTATCTGATCACCGGTATCCAGGCGTCCGGAAAGTCCACCGTCGCACAGGCGTTGGCGGAACGGCTGCCGCGTTCGGCGCATGTGCGCGGCGACGCGTTCCGCCGATTCGTCGTCAACGGCCGGGTGGAGATGAGCCCCGAGCCCGCGCCGGAAGCCCTCGATCAGCTGCGTCTGCGGCACCGGCTGGCGGCACACGCCGCCGACGAGTACGCGGCAGCGGGTTTCACCGCGGTATTGCAGGACAACATCTTCGGCGACCTGCTGCCGTGGACCATCGCGCAGATCCGCACGCGCCCACTGTATGTCGTGGTATTGGCGCCGCAACCGGCCGCCGTGGCCGCCCGTGAGGCCGCCCGCGGCAAATCCGCCTACGGGACGTTCACCGTCGAGGATCTCGACACCGGGCTGCGCGAAACCACGCCCCGCCTGGGTCTGTGGCTGGACAGCACGGACCTGACCGTCGAGCAGACCGTCGACGCGATCCTTACCCGCGCGCAACCGCACCACTGACGCGGTTCGGTCCGGCGCCCAGGGGAACCGGACCGAATCGCGGTGGCGCTCAGGCTGTCCTGGGCAGCTCCGAGGTCGGGGTGAACCGGGCCCAGGGGCGCAGTTCTTCCTGGCTGGCCCGGTGCTCGTCGCACAGGCGCAGGTATCCGGGGCGGATGTAGGCGGGATCCAGTCGCTGTTTGAAGGTCAGGTTGTCGCGGCGCCAGCAGTCACCGCACGCGAACTCTTTCATCTCGGCCTCCTTGCACCTGAGGTGGTTGCCCAGGAGTTCCCGATCATCCGGGAATCGAAGCGCGCGTACCCGAATATCGGCCGAATCGTTACCCTGCCTCACCGGTTGGGACCCAAAGTCGTTCGCCGCGGCGTGAATTCATTCCTCGGCGGATGACGCGGCCCGGGGCACTGTCAGGCCGTCTCGACCGGCGAGGAATGCGGCGCACCCCGAGTTCCGGTGCGGAATCGCGGAACTCGGGGTGCTCGGCTGTCGATCTGGAACGCGGCGCTGAATGTCGGCGCATCGCATCTACCTCCGTTTCTGGTCGGTTTTCAGTTCAGTGCGGAACTAGGCGTACAGCCTGGAGATGAACGCGGCCATGTTCTCCCGGACCCGCTCGATCTTCTCCTCTTCGGACAGGTCCTCGCGGTACCGGCGGCCCGCGCCGGGACTCCGCTTGTTGCGCGCGTACAGCGAACAGGCCAGGTCGGTGCACATGTAGGTGCCGACCGTGTTGCCCTTGCGCCCGGATTCGCCCGCCTTGGCCGCGGTCAGCAGCGATACGCCGCTGCCGGTGTGCGTGGTCTTGCAGATCGAGCACATCTGGGCCCGGCCGGATCCGCCGGTCTCGTGGCGCAGTGCGACGCCGACGAGGCGGTCGTCCTGCGGGAAGACGAGATAGCAGCGGCCGGGGTAGGACGGGTCGGTCCAGCCGAAGAAGTCCAGGTCGTCCCAGGGTGGGGCGTCCAGGTCCTTCGGGACGGGCAGGCGTTTGGCGTCGCCCTTGGAACAGTTGACGAACGACGACCTGATGTCGCGTTCGGTGACGGCTTGCATGGCTGACTCTCCTCGGTTGGGTGTGGACAAAACGGAAGCGACGGTACGGGCTGACCGTTAGCTGGGCAAACTATTTTTTGGCCCCTGCCGACGCGACAAGCATCGGTAGGGTTGAAGCCACCATCAGTCAAGGGGGTTCGATGCTCGAAGTCGCTGATTTGGTACGGCGGTTCGGCGCCGACGTGGCCGTGGACGGCGTCACATTCACGGTGCCCGCCGGCGCGTTGACCGGATTCGTCGGTGGCAACGGTGCGGGCAAGACCACCACCATGCGCATGATCATGGGCGTGCTCGCCATTCACGGCGGCGCCGTCCGCTGGGACGGGCGGCCGGTGACGACCGCCGATCGCCGGGCATTCGGGTACATGCCCGAGGAGCGCGGGCTCTATCCGAAGCAGCCGGTGCTCGATCAGCTGGTGTATCTGGCGCGCCTGCGCGGACTATCCGCGGCGGCCGCGCGGCAACGGTCCGCGGAGTTGCTGGAACGTTTCCAGCTCGGTGCACGCGGCAAGGACAAACTGGAGTCGCTGTCACTGGGCAATCAGCAGCGCGTGCAGATCGCGGCCGCGGTGATCGCCGAACCGAAGGCGCTGATCCTCGACGAACCGTTCTCCGGACTGGACCCGCTCGCGGTCGACTCCATGGCGGAATTGTTGCGGGAGTACACCTCTCGCGGTGTGCCGGTGCTGTTCTCCTCACATCAGCTCGATCTGGTGGAGCGGTTGTGCGATCAGCTGGTCATCCTGTCCCGCGGCAAGGTCGTCGGGGCCGGGTCCGCCGATGAACTGCGCGCCGGTGGCCACACCCGGTACCGGCTGGTGCTCGGCGGCGACCCCGGGTGGCTGCGCGGTTTCGGGGGCGTGCGCGTCATCGAGGAGGACGGGCCGGGCACCCTGCTGGAACTCGACGGCATCAGCACCGACGACCTGCTCGCCGAGGCTCTGCGACGCGGTTCGGTACGCGAACTGGCCGCGGTCCGGCCGACGGTGTCCGAAATCTATCGAGAGGTGACAGCGTGAGCATCCCGGAAACCGCGCCGCGCGGGCTGTGGCGCATCGTCGCACAGCGCGAGATCACCGTGAAGCTGCGCGACCGCAACTTCCTGGTGTCCACGGTCATCACCATCGCGGTGATCGTCGCCACCCTGGCCCTCAGTGGATTCTTGAACAACCGCACCGACGAACTCGATGTCGCGATCAGCGGCCAGGGCGCCGGGGAGGTCATCGAGGTCGCCAACACCCTGGCCGAGGGGAAGAAGGTCGAGTTCACCGCGCACCCCGAAACCGATGTCGCCGCGGTCGAACGGCGAGTGCGCGACGACGAGGTGGACGTCGGGCTGGTGCCGGGCGATTCCGGCTGGCGGCTGATCGGCCGGGCCGCCGAGGACGACGACGCGAAAACCTATCTCACCGCGGCCGCACAGCAGATCGCCTTGCAACGCAACGCGGCCGCGGCCGGAACATCGATGACCGAACTCACCCGCGGCGCGACCGTCGGCTACGACTTGCTCGACCCCACCGGCGTCGACCCGGGTTTGGCGAAGATCGTGTCGTTCGTCTTCGCGTTTCTGTTCTATATGGCCTCGACCATGTTCGGCATGACCATCGCGCAGAGCGTGCTGGAGGAGAAGCAGAACCGCATCGTGGAGATCCTCGCCAGCGCTATTCCGTTGCGGCAATTGCTGATCGGCAAGGTCGTGGGCAATGCCGTCATGGCTTTCGCGCAGCTCGCGCTGTTCGTGGCCGCCGGGCTGATCGGCTTGTCGGCGATCGGTAAAGGCGATCAGATCACCCAGATCGGCAGCGCGGCAGGCTGGTTCATCGTCTTCTTCCTGGTGGGCTTCCTCGCCCTGGCCAGCCTGTGGGCGGTCGCGGGCGCGCTGGCGACCCGTTCCGAGGACCTGCAATCCACCGCGATGCCGGTGTCGATGTTCATCATGCTGGTGCTGTTCGCCGGAATCTTCCTGTCCGGCACCGCATTGACCTATGCCTCCTACGTCCCGATCGTCTCCATCGTGGGCATGCCCGGACGGCTGGCCGCCGGCACCGCAGCCTGGTGGGAACCGTTCATCGCGCTCGCTCTGATGGCCGCCGCGACTTACGGCATCGTGCTGGCCGCCGAAAAGATCTACCGGCGCGGACTCATGCAGACGCAGGGGCGCTTGACGATTCGGCAGGCACTGGAGGTCGAGGACTGAACCGCCCGGCCCCCTGACCAGCAAGCCGGTCAGGGGACGACGGATGGATCAGGAAAGCGCGCCGGCCATTTCGCCGCGCAAAATGGATTCACTGGTGCGCTCCGGCCATTCGAGACCGGCGTCGAGCTTGGCCAGCGTGTCCGCGGCGGGCTCCTCGCTCAGGCAGCGTTCGATCTGGCTTACGGTGCCGGCCGACGGTCCGCCGTTGCGAGCGACATCGGCTTGGGTCCAGCCCTTTTCGCGGCGACGGGCTTTGACTCGCTCGGCGAGGGCCGTGACGTCCAGGCGTTCCGGGGCGCTGGTGGTGGAGTCCGACGCGACTGCCTGGGTTGTGTGCGCAGCAGCCTCGGTCGCCGGAGCCTGCGCTTTGGGCGCGGCTGTCTGGGTCTTGGGCGCGACAGCCTGGGACTTGGGCGCGACAGCCTGGGACTCGGGTGCGGGAACCTGCGACTTGGGCCCGGCAACCTGAGCCGCGGACCTGGACGGCGTGGTTAGCGGCGGCTGCGTGGGTGCTCCGGCGGGTGTCGGACCCGCCTTCGGATGCGTCTTGTCCGGAGCCAGAAGACCCGCCGTGATGAGCCGCGAGCGCTTCCGCCTACCCATTTTCGCCATACACACACCCCTCCTGTGGACTGGCTCCGTTTGGAGCACAGGGAAGATTGCCATGCGTTCGCCGATATTTCCGACAGGCGCCCTGCCTCGGCGTGCCGCGCTCGCCGCCGTCACTGCCCGGTATCGCGAAAGTGGCTGGCCCGCAGAGCGTTCCGGTGCCGCGATCACCGGACCGTACAGCGCCCAGAGCGCGGGCCCGGCCCCCTGGCATCTCTATCGCTGCACCATCCATACAGCGGTCGGCGTCGGTACCGCCGAGCCGTACGGGGCGACTCGCTGGAGGTTTGCTTAGGCCCCTATGCGGACGGCGTGTCATCGATGTCGGCGGTGCCCGGACTTGAATAATCCGACGCGTGACCGCGCGAACGCCGGTCCACCACGCCACCGTCCTCCCAGAAGGGATCGCCAGCCGATGAGGGGAACCCACGCGCCCGGCACGGTGCTCCGCCGGACCGAGCTGCCCCGGGAACACTGGCCCGCCAACGCGGCCGCCGGATACCGGGTCTCCTATCGGGGCACCGATTACGCCGGCCGGCCGCAGATCGTCACCGCCTCGGTGTTCGTGCCGTCGGGCACACCACCCGCGGACGGGTGGCCGGTCATCGGTTACGCGCACGGGACCACCGGGCTGGGCACCGCCGCCGCGCCGTCGCGCACCGGGTTCCTGCCGTTGGAACGCGACCATATCGGCGGCTGGCTGGCCGGCGGCAATATCGTGGCCGCCACCGACTACGAGGGCTTGGCCGCACCCGGGCCGCACCCGTATTTCAACGGCGAAGCGGTCGCCGACGATGTGGTCGACGCGGTGCGGGCGGCACACGGGATCGACCATCCGGTCAGTCCACGCTGGATGGTGGTCGGCTTCTCCCAGGGCGGGCACGCCGCCTTGCATGTCGCGCTGATGGCCACCGGATACGCACCGGAGCTGGACTTCCGCGGCGGAGTGGCGCTGTGCCCGCCGGTGTATCTGTCGGACTTGGTAGTTCAGCTGACCCAGGATCCGGCGGCGCCGCTGAGCCCGATCGTGCCCATCCTGCTCGCCGGATTGACCACCACCCATCCGCTTTTCGACCCCACCGCGCTGCTGTCCGGCACCGGCCGCGGCCTGCTCGACCGCGCCAAGGAAGCGACCTTCGTCGACATGATGCGGGCCTGCGCGGGCGTGACCAACGCCGCCGCCGGGGTCGTCGACATCACCGCCGAGCCCACCGTCCAGGCTGTACTCACGGCCGCGACCGTCCCAGTCGCACGCCTGGACCGGCCGATGTTCCTCGCGGGCGCCGATCTCGACGTGATCGTCCCGGAAACTTTGGTCGATCGTTACGCGACCGCCTCGGCCGGTTCCGGCACCCCGGTGCACTACGTGCGCTGCGCCGACGCCGGCCACGCCCAGATCCTGGACCACAAGCGGCACGGCGCGGTCGACTGGGCCCGGACCCGGCTCGAGGAAGACACCAGCGTCGAGCCCGCCTACCGCGGCTTCCACGCCATGGACGCCTCCCACGACGGCTACCTCCGCCGCGACGATTTCGAAGCCTTCGCCCTGCGCCTGGTCCAAGCCCTGCGCCACTCCCCCGGCACCCCCACCGCCCGCGCTGTCCGCGCCGGTTACCTGCGTCTGTGGCTCGGTATCTCGGCCGCGGACACCAACGGCGACAACCGGATCAGCGCCGCCGAGTACCGCCGCTGGGTCCACGACCGCACCGCCGCCGACTTCGACACCCTCCTGCGCCCCCTCGCCGAAGCCGTTCTGGCCCTGGTCGATACCAACGGCGACGGCGTCCTCAGCCGCGAAGAATTCGACACCCTCTGCTCCGCCTGCCGCATGCCCCGTCAACTCGCCGACCGCGAATTCCAATTGCTGGACACCGATCACAGCGGCACCATCGACGTCGACGAGATCATCGTCGGTCTGCGCGAGTTCTGCCGTGGGGCGGACGCACCGGGACAGTGGCTGTTCGGACACTTCTGATCGCTGATTGCCTGTACGCCTTTCCAGGACGACAAATCCCGCACCGCGGTAATCCCAGCGTCCGGGACCAGTCACGGGTGAAAGGGGTTGGGCTGCTCTCCGGTTGGTGGACAATGCGGGGTAGCGATGCGAGTCGATCAGCGGAAGCGGGTGTTCGGGCAGTGCGAACGGATCAGGATCGAACCAGGGGCGGCGTGCTGGGGGCGGCGGCGGTCGGGGTGGCGGCGTTGGGGGTGGGGGAAGCGATCGCCGCGGTGCGGGGCGGGTCGCTGATCGACACGGTCGGGCGGGTGCTGATCGATACGGTGCCGATCGGCGTGGTGGAGGCGACTGTCGCGCTGTCCGGGCGGCATGACAAGGCGGCTACCCGAGCGGGAGTCGGCGCAGGGGTGGTGGCGGCTACCGCCGGGATCGGCGCGCTGCCGGAGCGCACGCGGGTGCCCGCGGCCGTGGCGGTCGGGGCGGTGGCGGGAGCGCTGGCCACCAGGCAGCCGACGCGGTCGGTGTCGACCATGGCGGGAGCGGTGGCCGCGTCCGGGATGCTGGCGGCCGGATTGCGCAGGCGACCGCGAGGTGCGCTCGGCGCGTTGCGGTGGTCACTGGCCGGGGCCGGGCTGCTGGCGGTCGCGCAAACCTTGCAGAAGGACCATGATCGCAAGCAGGACAAAGCGATTCGACGTCTGGGCGCGCTGGGTAAGGCCGGTGTGGCGCCGGAGGACGGGTTGGAGGGTGAGGCCGGGCTGTCGGCGCTGATGACGCCCGCGCACAAGATGTACGTGGCCGATGTGAGCCTGCGCGCGCCGCGCATCGATCCGAGCCGGTGGCGGTTGTCCGTGAAAGGCATGGTGGCGCACACGCTTCGGTTGTCACTGGCCGATTTGATCGCGGACGCGGTGGAATTCGACGCGGTGCTGGTCTGCGTGCACAATCGGGCCGGGGAAGGCCGCGCGGGGAACGCGCGCTGGCTGGGCGTGCCGCTGACGGATCTGCTGAAGCACGCCATCCCGGATTCCGGAGCTACCCGGCTGGTGACCCGGGCGATCGACGGCTACACGATTTCGCTTCCGCTGGACGAACTGCGCTCCGGTGCGTTGCCCGGCTATCTGGTGGTGGGTATGAACGGCGAACCCCTCACCGCCGCACACGGTTTCCCCGCTCGCGTCTTCGTACCCGGCCTCTACGGTCAGTACACCGGCGCGAAGTGGCTGACCGAACTCGAACTCACCGACGACAGTCACTCCGACTACTGGGTGCGCCGCGGCTGGACACCCGAACTGCTGCGGGTCCATCCGCATGCGCGCATCGACAGCACACTGCCCGGTCGCGAAATCGCCGGCACCACTTCGATCGCGGGCGTCGCGTGGGCTCCTCCGCACGGCGTCGAGTCCGTGGAACTCCGTGTGGGCCAGGAGGATTGGCAGCCCGTCGAGCTCGGCGCGGAACTGTCACCATCGTCGTGGCGACGCTGGCGCACTACCCTCAAACTGCCCGCGGGCGCACACACCCTCCAGGTGCGGGCGATCAGCCGCTCCGGCCGAACCCAGGACGGTGTCGACCGCCCACCGTTCCCGGTGGGCCCCACCGGATTCCACACAGTCACGGTTGACGTGTGAACGACCGTGAGGTGTTCACCCTTGCGTCTGCTCGGTAAGAGGTTGCACGATGCGAGACGACGCAGTCGCCGTCACAGCTAGAAGCGCCCCCCACGACTGATGCGCCGCGAACCGGAAGATCCGCCATAGGAACCCGCGCTCCAGCCGCCCGATCCACCGGAGCGGCCACCGGCGGCACCGCGCAGCAGGTCTTGGAGGAGAATGCCGCCGAGTACCGCTCCGCTGCCACCGAATCCGCCGCCGTAGCCGAACGGGCCGCGGCCGTAGGAGCCGCTGTATCGGGATTGGCTCGATTCCCAAGCCTGCACACTGGCTTGCGCTTCGTGTAGCGCGCGGCCCGCCATATCGGCGGCGGATCGGGCGTTGCGCAGGGCCTCGACGGGGTCGGTGGCGCTGAGTTGTTGCGCCGCATCGAGATTGCGTTGTGCTTCCGACAGCCGGGTGCGCGCGTTCGCGTCGACGCCGCCGCGTCGGGTGCTGATGTAGTCGCCGGCCTGCTG
This sequence comes from Nocardia goodfellowii, assembly GCF_017875645.1. Lineage (NCBI taxonomy): Bacteria > Bacillati > Actinomycetota > Actinomycetes > Mycobacteriales > Nocardiaceae > Nocardia > Nocardia goodfellowii. Next base: position 7,397,129 of record NZ_JAGGMR010000001.1, read on the forward strand.
CACGCGGGAGCGGGCATTGGCAAGCGCTTGGTCGAGTCGGCGAGCCAGGTCTTCGGCGGCCAGTTTGCGGTCGGTGGCGGCGGCGATGGCCTTGTCCAGGTCGCCATCGGCCGCGACGGCGGCGTGGAAGGAGCCGAGTGGATCTGTGCCGCCGCTGGTTTCGGCTTTGCGGAGTGCCTGCTGTGCCGCGTCGACGGCGGCGGTCAGGTCGGGCCCGCCATGGGTGGTGAGCCCGGACGCGTCGTCGAGGTCTTTGCGCAATTCGGCCAGGGCGGCGGGCAATCCGGCGCGCGCCTGCTCGATGTCGACGGACGCGTTGTCGACCGCGTCGAGCAGCACGCGGGCCTGTCCGACCGCCGCCTCCGCCGACCGGATCGCGGGGACCGCCGCGCCCTGTTTGCCGACCGGCTGAGCGAGTGCGTCCCGGCCGATGTCGATGTTGTGCTCGGCGAAGGTGATTCGTTCCCGCGCCATGCCGACGTTGTCCCGGATGGGGGTGAGCACCTCGGGCGGGTGAGCCGCGGCGAGCCGGGCCAGTTCGGCTTCGGAGGCGGGGATTCGGCCCGTCAGGTCGACGATGGCCTGGGTGAGCGCGTCCAGTCGGCCGGGCGCGTTGATCAGCAGGCTGCGCATCTCGTCGAATTCGGTGACGCGAGCGTCGAGTTCTTTGTCCGCCCGGCCGATGGTGCTCAATAGTTCCACGAGCAAGCTGCGCTGCTCATCGGGCGTCTCAGGGATTTCGTCGTCCAGTTGCTGTCGGATCGAAAAGGCTTTGGAGGCAGCTACTTTCGCGTTCTCCAGCGCGTTGACGAACGGGCTGACGGCGGTGGCGCCGAATTCTCCGGCGGCGATCTCGAGTTCCTCGGCGCTGGTGCGGATCGCATTGTCGATGTCCACCAGCGCATCCCGGGACAGCTGGTGCAGAGTCTCCAGCGGCAGGGCGGCGAGGGCCGCGGTGTTGCCGAGGTCGAGTGCGCGAGCGGCGTCGAGTTGTGCGCGCCGCTGTTCGTTGCGTTGCCTGCGACGGAACAGCCAGTACAGGCCGAAGCCGAGGACACCGAGCACGATCAGCCCCCAGAGCGCCAGAACCGTGCGACCGCCACCGGCGCGGTCGCTGCTCGCCATCGCCGAATCCAGCCCGTCGGCCATGGCGATACCCGCCTCGGCCCACTGGCTGTTGTGCAGATCCGGCTCGACCTCGCGGGTCAGCAAGTCCTCCAGTTCGGCGTCGGAGACACCCTCGGGCAGGTCCCCGGCGAACCAGTAGTCCCGGGATTCGGTGGCGACGGCGAGCAGCAGATCCCTTCGCCCGAAACCGGATTCGCGCGCGGTGCGCTCGGCCCAGGATTGCGCGCCGAGTCCGCTGAAATCGGGGACGTAGTTGATCCACAGACGCACCTGCCGGTCGGTGTACAGCTGCTCGACCGCGCCGCCCACCCGGCCGAGTTCCGCTTGATCGAGCGCCTTCGCGTCGTCGACGACATAGGACCCCATCCGGCCCGGCGGCGCGGCCGACACCGGCGCGCTCAGCAGCGCCACGCAGGCCAGCACAATGCTGACGAGGAGTGAAGCAGACCAGCGGGCGAGGCGGCTCCATGGCAACTGCATGTACTGAATCTAACTGGCTAGGCTGCGGGAATGACGACGATCGACCGTCCTTACACCGGCCACGTGTCGCCGGGAGGCAATCCGCAGCAGCGCGACCTGCCCGACGCCCGGATCATCAAGATGTCCGTCGGCGGCATGGACAACAACTGCTATCTGGTGCAGTGCGTGACCGGCCCCGCGCTGCTCATCGACGCCGCCAACGAACCCGAACGCATTCTCGACCTGATCGAGCGGGAAGCGCCCGGCAAGATCGCGCTCATCGTCACCACGCACCAGCACCCCGACCACTGGTGGGGGTTGAAGGACGTGGCCACCGCCCTGGACGTGCCGACGGCAGCGCACGAACTCGACGCGGATCCGCTGCCGGTGCGGCCGGATCGCCTGCTCGCCGACGGCGACAGCATCGAGATCGGCGACCTGCGTTTCGAGGTCGCGCACCTGCGTGGTCACACCCCCGGCTCGATCGCCCTCGCCCTGACCGACGGGTCCGGCCGCACCCACCTCTTCACCGGCGACTCGTTGTTCCCCGGCGGCCTGGGCAAAACCCGGAATCCGGCCGATTTCGACTCCCTCTACGCCGATGTCACCTCGAAACTGTTCGACCGCTATCCCGATGACACCGTCGTCTATCCCGGCCACGGCGACGACACCACCCTGGGCACCGAACGCCCCCAACTCGCCGACTGGCGCGCCCGCGGCTGGTGATAACCGGGACCTGACGGGGCGGCTCCCGCGATGTTTGCCACGGTCATGTCCCGCGGTCGGCGGACCCTGGCAGACTTGAACGCGTGAGTTCGCCAACCTTGCATCCCGGAGCCGACGTGGCTCCCGCCCCCGGCGTGCCACGAGGGTTCGGGGCCGGGCTGGCTCGCTGGCTGCGGCGACTGATTCTCGGCACGGTGCTGATCGGTTTGGTTCTGGTGGGCGGCACCGCTTTCCGGGTGTGGCAGGTCGCGCGGATCGAGGATTACAGCAAGGCCGACGCGATCGTGGTGCTGGGCGCGGCGCAGTACTCGGGGACACCGTCGTCGGTGTTCGAGGCGCGGCTGGATCAAGCGGCCAAGCTGTACAAGCTCGGCGTCGCACCACGGGTGATCACCGTCGGCGGCAAACAGGAGGGTGACCTCTACACCGAAGCCGCGTCGGGGAAGAACTACCTCGTGTCCCTGGGCGTGCCCGGCGACAATATCCTCGCGGTGGAAACCGGTTCGGACACGCTGCGCAGCGTCGAAGCCGTCGCGGAGGCGATGCACGCGCGCGAGTTGTCCTCGGCGGTGCTGGTCAGCGATCCCTGGCATTCGCTGCGCACCCGCACGATGGCGCGCGACGCCGGTTTGCACGCCTGGACCGCGCCCACCCGCACCGGCCCCGCTGTCTACACCCGCGAATCGCAAGCGCACGGCATCGCCCGGGAGACCGGCGCGCTGCTCTGGTACCAGTTGACGCACTTCTCTGCCGACTTCAAATACACAGCGGGGCAGTGATATTCGATGACCTACACCGCACACGACCGGGAGCGGATGGTCGCCGGAACCCCCAAGACCGCCGCACTGTGGCCTTCGGAAAGCGAGGGCGGGCACCGCACGGAGTTCGCTCGCGACCGCGCGCGCGTCCTGCACTCCGCCGCGCTCCGCAGGCTCGCCGACAAAACCCAGGTAATGGGCCCGCGTGACGGCGACACCCCGCGCACCCGGCTGACCCACTCGCTCGAGGTCGCCCAGATCGGGCGCAGTATCGCCGAGGGTCTGGGCTGCGACCCCGACCTGGTCGACCTGGCGGGGCTCGCGCACGACATCGGCCACCCGCCCTACGGCCACAACGGGGAGAAGGCTCTCGACCGATTCGCCGACCGGCACGGCGGTTTCGAGGGAAACGCGCAGAATCTCCGTATCCTCACCCGGCTCGAACCGAAGGTTCTCGCTCCAGACGGCACCAGCGCCGGCCTCAACCTGACCCGCGCGGCGCTCGATTCGGCGATCAAATATCCCTGGGGCAGAACCGGTTCCGGCACCAAGTTCGGCGCCTACGACATCGACACCGATCGTCTGGCCTGGATCCGCGCCGGCGCCCCCGAGCGCAAACAGAGCCTGGAATGCCAGGTCATGGACTGGTCCGATGATGTCGCCTACTCGGTGCACGATGTCGAAGACGGTGTGATCGCGGGCCGCATCGACCTACGCGGACTGGCCGATCCCGTGGTGCGGGCCGAACTCGCCCGTGTCGGGCACGAACGGCATCCCTCGCTATCGGCCGACGAGCTGATCGCCGCCGCGCAGCGGCTCTCCGATCTCCCGGTCGTCGCCGCGGCCGCCGAATACGACGCCGGTTTCGCCAGCTCCGTCGCGCTGAAACAACTCACCAGCGAACTCGTCGGCCGCTTCGCCACCGCCGCGATCACCGCCACCCGCGCCGTCGCCGGACCCGGCCCGCTGACCCGCTACGCCGCCGACCTCGAGGTCCCGGCCGTCGTGGCCGCCGAGGTCGCGATGTTGAAGACCGTCGCCCTGCACTACGTCATGTCCGACATCGCCCACCGCCGTCGGCAGGACCTGCAACGCGAACGCATCCTCCTGGTCGCCGAGCATCTTCTCGACTCCGCTCCCGACAGCCTCGACCCAGTGCTGCTGCCGTGGTGGAAGGCCGCCGACGACGACACCGCCCGTGTCCGCGTGGTCGTCGACCAGATCGCCTCGTACACCGAAAGCCGGCTGGAACGGATCGCCGCCGGACTCGGCGGGTAATCGTCCGATTACCGCGGCCGCGGACGGGACAGCGCGCCATTCGCGACCGGAATCCTTGCCGCGCAACGTGGCTGGTCCGCTCCCCGCCGCCATGGCTCGCAGACCTGCCCACCGGCCGGGCCGTGCGCCGTCCAGGGGACGTGCCAGCGGCTCGCGCGGGTGTGGCTTCGGGCGCAGCCGATGGGCGTGTCGATGATCGATTGGCCTAGACTCTTGCCGTGACCGGACGAATCCCAGATCGCGATATCGCGGCTATACGCGAACGGGTTCGGATCGAGGAGGTCGTCGGAGAGTACGTCGCCCTGAAGCGCGCGGGCGCCGACTCGGAGAAGGGGCTGTGTCCCTTCCACGACGAGAAGTCGCCCTCCTTTCATGTGCGCCCGCACATCGGCGTTTTCCACTGCTTCGGCTGTGGTGAGGGCGGCGATGTGTACAAGTTCCTGCAGAAGATCGAGCACATCGGGTTCGTCGAAGCCGTCGAGCAGATGGCCGATCGGGTCGGCTACCAGATCAACTACGAGGGTGGCGGCACTTCCGTGCAGCGCGACCGGGGCACCCGCGCCCGGCTGGTCGCCGCCAACGCCGCCGCACACGAGTTCTACATGGCCAAACTGCGCGAACCCGAGGCCGAAGCCGCGCGGAAGTTCCTGACCGACCGCAACTTCGACGGCAACGCCGCCCAGCAGTTCGGCTGCGGCTACGCCCCCGACGGCTGGGACACCCTCACCAAGCATCTGCTGCGCAAAGGTTTCGAGTTCAAGGAACTGGAAGCGGCCGGCCTGTCCAAACAGGGTAAGCGCGGCCCCATCGACCGGTTCCACCGCCGCCTGCTCTGGCCGATCCGCAATCTCGGCGGTGAGGTCATCGGCTTCGGCGCGCGCAAGCTGTTCGACGACGACACCATGCCCGGCAAATACATCAACACCCCGGAAACGGTGTTGTACAAGAAGTCTCAGGTGCTCTTCGGCCTGGACCACGCCAAACGCGATATCGCCAAGGGGCACCAGGCCGTCGTCGTCGAGGGCTACACCGACGTCATGGCCATGCACCTGGCCGGTGTGAAAACCGCTGTCGCCTCCTGCGGCACCGCGTTCGGCGACGAACACATGGCGATCCTGCGCCGCCTGCTCATGGACGACAACTTCTGGCGCGGCGAGATCATCTACACCTTCGACGGTGACGCCGCCGGCCAAGCCGCCGCACTGAAAGCCTTCAGCGGCGACCAGCGCCTGGCCGGGCAGACCTACATCGCCATCGCCCCCGACGGCCAGGACCCGTGTGAACTGCGCCAGCATTCCGGCGACAGCGCCCTGCGCGACCTGATCGCCCGCCGAACCCCGTTGTACGAGTTCGTAATCCGCGGCCTGCTCGCCGACCACAACCTCGACCAGGTCGAGGGCCAGGTGGAAGCGCTGCGCCGCGCGGTCCCCGTGGTCGCGCAGATCAAGGACAACGCCACCCGCAAGGCCTACGCCACCCGCCTGGCCGGCTGGGTCGGCTGGGACGACATCCAGTCGGTGGTCCGTCGCGTCGGCGAGGAAGCCAAGCGCGGCCGCGGCGGCGCGCCCGCCCGCACCCCGTTCCGCGGCACCGCCGCCCCCTCCCCCACGGTCACCGAACACCCCGCGGCACGCCCGAATCCGAACGACCCGGTCCTGCTACCGCAACGCCAAGTTCTGTGCGCCGCTTTGCAATACCCGGCGATCGCCGGGCCCGTCTTCGATTCACTCGAAGCCGAAGCCTTCACCCACCCCGCCTACGTCGCGGTCCGCGGCATGATCGCCGAAGCCGGCGGCGCGTCCTGCGGCCTCGGCGGCGCGGAGTGGGTCAACGCCGTCACCGACTGCACCGACGACCTCACCCTCCAGGCGTTCGTCTCCGAGCTGTCCAACGAACCGCTCCCGGTGAAGTCCGCCGCCGACATTCCCCGCTTCATCACCGGCGTCCTCGCTCGCGCCCAGGAAGCCTGGGTCGGTCGTCAGGTCGCCGAACTCAAATCCCGCCTGCAACGGCTGTCGTCCACCGAGCAGACCGAAACCTATATGGCCCTGTTCGGGGATCTCGTCGCCTTGGAGCAGTACCGCAAGAGCCTGCTCACGCAGGCAATGGGTAACTCGGACGACTTCGCGACGGGGTAGGTCGGGCGCTGCGATCAGCCCACTAACCGCACAGGCCGCGTCAGCGCCTCTCACAGCGGTGGAGCGCCGACGCGGCCCGTGTCGAATTGCCTTGTGGCCTAGCAGAACCGGCGTTCAGCGCCGCAACTGATCGTGCGGAATCAACACGGTGGTCCGCTCATCGAGCGGCTCCATCGGCTCCAACTGCGGCCGCGTGCTGAGCTTGTCCGACAACTTCTGCCGCCCGACCTGCACGAGCTTGCGCGTGACCGGGCTACCCGTCACCGCGCGCGTGGCCGCGCTGATCTGCTCATACCGAACCCGGCCGGCCTTGGTCCCGAGCACGTACCCGGCAGCGACGCCGATGATCAACCGCAGCATCTCGTAGAGCTCCTCCCAATTCGCCTGTGCGCGCGTCCCATCCTGCCCGAAGCCACCGACAACTGTCGATCCGCCCAGGGCGAGTCGACCACCTTTCCCCGGCGCGGCGCTCCACCCACCGAACCCCGCCGTAATATTGCTCACACCCGCGCCCACCCCGCCGTCATCACACGACTCGCACTCGAATCCGACACCCCGCCCCCGCGCCCCGTTCCGCCACGTTCCCGCAGGTAGAACCACGATTTGGGAACCAACCCAACCGTACGCTAAAGTTTCTTCTCGGCCCGCCAAGCACAGACGAGCCACCGGATAGTCCCCTATAGCTCAATTGGCAGAGCAGCCGACTGTTAATCGGCAGGTTTCTGGTTCGAGTCCAGATGGGGGAGCAGTAAGAGCCCCTGACCAGGCAATACCGGTCAGGGGTTTTTTCATTTCACCCCTCGAATTCAGCCGAGACCTTCCGCCTGGCCGCCCGGGACGATAAGTCCGCATGCGTGGCGGGATGACGCAGGCCCTGGAGCAGAACTTGCCAGCATTGCGCCGCGATCGCCGGGCGCAACGGGCTGGCGGTTTTGGTGAGTAGAGCGGCTACCAGCGCGATCGCCAGAAAGACCTGCTCGGGGGTGGTTTCCGGATGGATGGTTCCGCGGGTGCGTGGCGAAGCGAGTTTGGCGGCCAGCAGTGCCGAAAGGCGATCGCCGATCGCGGACAGGCCCGGATCGGCGGTGTCGGAGGCGAAGATCGGGGCCGGGGTGAGGGTGGAGACCAGCGCGGCCGAGACCGGAAGTTGATCGATGATCAGGTCGAGGATTTCGTCGATGGTGGACTGCGGGTTGGCTCCGAGTTCCTCGAGGTCGCTGATCTGTTCACCGAACACGGCGAGGACGAGACTTTCGCGGGTGGGGAAGTGACGGTAGAGACTGCCGGATCCGACTTCGGCGGTTCGAGCGATTTTCGCCAACGAGGCATCGATACCTTCCTCGCTCAAGACGATTCGGGCGGCAGCGAGGATTGCCGCGCGATTGTGGGCAGCGGCGGCTGGCCCCCTATTGACACGTGGTTGTGACGGCACGCACACTACCCTAGCAACCGGAGAGACCTCTCCGGTTGGGGCTGCTCCGAGCGTGCTCGGCCGCGCTCCGGCTCGTAAGCGGCAGTGTTCGCCGCTATGGCCGTACACGCCAGGAGAATTCGTGATCCGTTATCCATTCAACGACGACTGGTACCTCACCGGCGGCCACCAGGGCGGGCCCGTCATCCTCCCCCACGACGCCATGTTCTACGAGAGGCGAGACCCGCACTGCCGCAACAGCTGGAACACGGGCTATTACCCGGGCGGGGTCTACCGATACACCAAAACCTTTGTAGCGGCCGAGGATTGGCGCAGCGGGCATGTCGTGATGGAGTTCGAGGGTGTCTATCAGAATGCCGAAGTGCGCATCAACGGCCGGGCGGCGGGCGGATACCCCAACGGATATACCGTGTTCCGCGTCGACGCCGATTCGTTCCTCGATTACGGCTCGAACAACACTGTGGAAGTCGTCGCCCGCAACGATGGGCCGCCCAACAGTCGCTGGTACAGCGGCAGCGGGATTTATCGTCCGGTCAACCTGCTCGTCGGCGGCCCCGTGCACATCGCCCCCGACGGCCTGCGCATCCACATCACCGAACTCGATTCCGCCCGCGCCCGCATCGCGGTGGAAGCGACGATCACCAACGTCGGATGCACTGAACGCACCGTGACCCTCGCCCACACCGTGACCGATCCACACGGCCGCGAAGTCGGCCACCATCAGGAGAAGGTGTGCTTGGCGGCACGTACCAGCCGCACCCTCCGGCAGACCCTCGCCGTCCCGGCCGCCCGGCCGTGGCACCCCGACCACCCCGATCTCTACCACTGCCTGACCCGCCTGCTCGACGACGACCAGACCATCGACCGCTGCCGCGAGCGATTCGGCATCCGGACGCTACAGCTCGACGCGCGAAACGGACTGCGGCTCAACGGCCTACCGATCAAACTACGCGGCGGCTGCATCCACCACGACCACGGCGTGATCGGCGCGCACGGCCTGCCCGCCGCCGAGGACCGCCGTATCCGCATCCTCAAAGCCGCCGGTTACAACGCTATTCGCAGCGCCCACAACCCGGCCTCGCACGCACTACTGGAGGCATGCGATCGCCACGGCATGCTGGTGCTGGACGAGCTCACCGACGTCTGGTTCCGCCCGAAGCTGTCCGGTGACTACTCCCAGTATTTCGAACGGTGGTGGCAACGCGATCTGGAAGCGATGATCGCCAAGGACTACAACCACCCGTCGGTGATCATGTACAGCATCGGCAACGAGATAGCCGAAACCGCTACCCCACGGGGAATCGAACTGTCGCAGCGGATAGCCACCACAGCTCGCGGCCTGGATTCCACCCGCTACGTCACCAACTGCGTCAACGGCCTGCTCAACCTGATCGCCGCCGAGGACGATCCGGCACGCGACGAGCGCAAACGACAAGACGCCGATGCCGAACCGCACAAAAACCTCATCGCCGTCATGAACTTCCTGATGAGCCTGCTGATGGACAAGCTGGGGCACTTGGTCAAACTGCCTCGCATCGACCGCCGCACCCGCGAGGTATTCGCGACCGTCGACATCGCGGGCTACAACTACATGCACGGCCGCTACCGTAAAGACGCACGTAAGTACCCCACCCGCGTCATCGTCGGCAGCGAAACGCCGCCACCGCACACCGCCCGGATCTGGCGCGAGATCGAACAGCTACCCAACGTCATCGGCGACTTCACCTGGACCGCATGGGATTACCTCGGCGAAGCCGGGATCGCGACTCGCGTCTACGGCGCTTCGACCGCACTGTATCGACCGTACCCGGCACTGCTCGCCGGGACACCGGTCATCGACATCACCGGCCACCGACAGACCCAGTCCTACCTCAACGAGATCATCTGGCACCGGCGTCGCGGCCCGCATATCGCCGTGCAGCCGGTCGACCAGGCGGGACGCAAGCTGTCGCGATCCGGATTTCGCTCCACCACCTCGCTGGCGAGCTGGAGCTGGGAGGGCTGCGAAGGCCGAACCGCCGTCGTCGAGGTCTATGCCGACGCCGCTCGAATCGATTTGCTACTCAACGGGAAACACATCGGCTCCCGCGCGGCGGGCATCGAGCGCGGCTACCTCGCCGAATTTCGACTCCCGTATCAGCCCGGCGTACTCACTGCCGTCGCCTACCAGCACGACGGCACCGAAATCGGGCGGTGCAGCCTGCGCAGCGCCGATGCGCGATTACAGCTCACCGTGCGCAGCGATCGAACCCGATTGATCAGCGACGGCTCCGATCTGGCGCATCTGGACATCACCCTCACCGATCACAACGGAATCGTAAAACCCCTCGCCGATCGCGAAATCACGGTCACCGTCGAGGGCGCCGCCACCTTGCTCGGACTGGGCAGCGCCGCACCCACGACCGACGAAGACTTCACCGACAACGTCCACACCACCTACTACGGCCGGGCACTCGCGGTCATCCGCGCCGGAAAACAGCCGGGCCCGATCACCCTCACCGTCAGCGCGGCAGACTGCACACCCCAGCAGTTGCGGCTCGCGGCGGAACCGCCCGCCGACACCGAGTTCGATCCAGCTCGCCAGTGACAGTCAACTCCATCCTGTAACGCACTGTCGCACAACATCTTCAACGATCCACACACGACCTCCACTGCTCGAAGGACTCGACCCTGATGCCCCGAATCAGCTTGCCCCGCTACCCGTTAGCTCTCGCCGCCATCGGCCTGCTGGCGCTCACTCCGACCACAGGTGCCGCACAGGCTCAACCCCAACCGGTCTACGTTGCCCTCGGCGATTCGTTCGCCGCCGGATTCGCCATCGCACCCCTATCCGCGGACACAGCGGGCATATGCGGCCGCTCCGCCGTCAACTACCCCAGCCTGCTCGCCAAAGCACTGGGCGTCGCCCGTTTCCGTGATGTGACCTGCGGCGGGGCCACCACCGCCGACCTCGCCGCTCCCCAGCCCGATCCGACAGGAGCGGTTCACGCGCCCCAGTACGACGCGCTCACCGCCGACACCACCCTGGTCACTATAGGTATCGGCGGCAACGACATCGGGCTGGTCCAGCTGGGCGTCTCCTGCATCAACCTGCTCCCGGAATCGATGGGCACCTCCTGCGCCACCGCCAACACCGTCGACGGACAGGATCGCATCGGTGCGAACATCACCGCCTTCGCTCCCACCTACGGGACCGTGATCGAGGAGATCCGCCGCCGCGCCCCGCACGCGCACATCGTCCTGGTCGGCTACCCCACGGGTATCCGCCCGGGCGGATGCCCGCATATCCAGCCGACCTGGGCCGACGACGCGACATACCTGCAGTCCAAACTGGACCAGCTCAACGCCGTCATGGCGGCCGAAGCCGCCGAACACGAGGCGACCTTCGTCAACCTCGCCGCCTCCACCCAGGACCACGACGCCTGTGCCGCGCCGGAGCAACGGTGGATGGTCGGAGTGCTTCCCACAGGTCTCGATGCACCCGCCTCCCTACATCCCAACGCCGCCGGACACGCCAACACCGCCCGGCAGGTCCTTGCCGCCCTGCACCGGTGACCAACCGCCCCACCGCAATCCCCGTAGCTACGTCGTCCGTCCCGAGTCGGGTACCAGCTTGCCTTCAGCCTTCAGCTTGTAGAACGCCGCCGACTTGGCCGGGCACTCGTCTACCAGGCAGTCGAGGTGGACCTGCATTGCCTTGTGTGCGGCCGCGACGCTCGAGCAGGCCCAGTCGCGGTTACGGCAGTCGACCTCGGCCAAGATCTCCTCGTGCCATCCCATGTTCCGACCTCTGGTTGTAGACGACTTCGGCGGTGTTGCTCGCACCCGCACAGCGGTGCCGGTTGGACCTGACATCAACCCGGCGACGGGGCTTGACAAAAGTTTGTTCTCCGAGCGTGTTCCTGTGAACGGCATTACCGTTTGCTTGTGTTTGCAGAACCGGGGGTGACCGGCGAACTGCTGCGCGAACTGCGCACGCTGGCCGAGGTCGGTCTGCGCCGTATGGCGGAGCGGACATCTTTCACCCCCGGATATCTGTCGCAGATCGAGACCGGGCAGCGGCCCGTGACGCCTGCCGTGCTCGACGCCTACCGATCTGTACTCGCCGACCCGGTACTCGGTTTGAGCGAAGTGGATATGGCGCGGTTGCAGGCCGCGCTGGAGGACCCCGCGGGCGCAGGCAGCGGAAGTCTGGCCGACCTCTCGGTAATCCTCGACCGGACAAGGCATCTCGAAGACACCGTGGGCGCGGCGCTGGTGGTACAGATGGTTCGGGGAATGGATGGGGCCGCTCGCGCTTTGGCTCGGCACCGGGCCGGTGGGGCGGCCTCGGCGAGTCTCGCGTCCGAGGTCGCGCGATACCGGGGCTGGCTGGAGCACGCCACGAATCGACCTCATCTTGCCGACCGAGTGCTCAGCGACGCCGCCGGGCTGGCCGAGGAAGCCGAGGACTATTCGCAACTGGCACACGCCCGCAGCTTTCGCGCGTACACCGCCCGACACACCGGCCACCTCGAGCGCGCTGTCGATCTGACCGAGGCAGCGATATCGGTGACCAAGGCCCACCCGATACTGGGCGTCTACGACCGCTACCAGCGTGCGGAATTGCTTGCCCTCAAAGGTGACAACTACCGCGCCGGGCGCGCACTGCGCCGCGCCGACATCGCCGCCGAGGCGACCGAGGGCATCGAGTTGCCCGCATTCGGCTACTGGTACACGCCCGGATTCTGGGGTCTGGAACGTGCTTTGGTCCTCACCGCGATGGGCCGTCCCACCGAGGCGGCCCGGGAAGCGGAGATGGGCCTTGCCGCACTGCCTGCCGATCATCGGGATACGGATTGGGCACGCTCGATGCTGGTGAAGATCGATCCGCAACTGGGCCCGTAATCGAGGGCGCTTCGGTCATGACGCGGCCGATCTGTCGGCCGATCCTGATCAGCAGCTGTCTGGTCAGTTCCGGGTCATCGGCGGTGTCCCGGTCGGTGTAGTCGCCCAGCGAATAGATGTCGGCGAACCCTGCCCCGCGCCATTGGTCTGGCGGCAGCGTGGTTCGGCCCGCGACGGCGACTACTGGCACGGGGTGGGCACGGCGGGCCAGCACCGCGGGGAGTTTGCCGTTCGCCGTCTGGTCGTCGATGCTGCCCTCTCCGGTGAGCACCAAGTCGGAACCGGGCAGGTGCCGGTCGAATTGGAGCAGGTCGAGGAAGAACTCGGCGCCGGAGGTGATCGTGCCGCCGAGCAGTAAGGAGGCGAAGCCGATTCCGCCCGCGCTGCCGGCTCCGGGGACGGACGCGACAGCCGCCGCGTTCGGGTAGCCGCTGCGGGCGAACGCTCGGACGAGGTTGCCCAGGCCCGCGTCGAGAAACCGCACTTCGGCTTCGGTGGCCCCCTTCTGCGGCCCATAGACCGCCGCGGCACCGGTCGGGCCGAGCAAGGGGTTGGTGACATCACCGGCTACGACGATGTCGATTCCGGTCAGCCGCTGCGCCCGCGACGAGTCGACGGTGTGGACCCGGGCCAAACTTCGGCCGCATGCGCGCAGTGGGATTCCCCTGGCGTCGGCGAAGGTGAAGCCGAGGGCGGCGAGCATTCCCATGCCGCCGTCGGTGCTGGCACTGCCACCGAGAGCGAGGACCAGCCGGCGCGGACGGTGCCGCAGTGCTTGCGAGATGGCTTGGCCCAGACCGAGACTGCTCGCGTCCAAGGGCAGCGGGCGGCCGTTCGGCAAGGTGGTGAGGCCGCAGGTATTGGCGACCTCGACCACGATGCCGCCGTCGCCGCGAGCGATTCGCCCGTAGCTCGGGGTTCCCGCCGCCCCCGCCACCGTCACCGGGTGCGGAGCGAAACCGGCCGCGATCGCGGCGTCGACGCTTCCGTCACCGCCGTCGGCCAGCGGGATCCGATGACTGTCGATGCCCGCCGACGCCAAGCCCTCGGCCAGCCGGTCGGCCACCTCGGACGCGGTCAGGCTTCCTTTGAATTTATCCGGGGCGACGAGAACCCTCACGCGGTCGGCTTTCTCTCGGTGCGTCGAATCTCAGTCGGCTTGCGCTACCGAGCCGAGTAGATCCCGGACCCGGTTGGCGACGGTGATGAATTCCGGCGTCTCCATCGTGGTGGCGTAATCACGGTGTGCGGGCAGGTCGACGTCGAGCAATTCGATGATCTTGCCCGGCCGCGGACTCATGACGACCACCCGGTTGGCGAGATATACGGCCTCGGCCACCGAATGGGTGACCAGCAATACCGTGGTGCCCGTTTCGCGCCAGATCCGATGCAGTTCGACGTTCATCCGTTCCCGGGTGAGCGCGTCGAGTGCGCCGAAGGGCTCGTCCATCAGCAGCACTTCTGGTTCGTGCAGCAGTGCCCGGCACAGCGAGACTCGTTGCTGCATACCGCCGGAGAGTTCGTGCGGCAGGGCGTTCTCGAATCCGCTGAGTCCGGTCATCTCGATGAGACGAGCGCATTCGGCCTCCGCGGTCCGTTTGTTCATGCCGCGCATTTCGGCTTGCAGCAGGATGTTCTTGCGTACGGTCCGCCATTCCAGCAGCGCGGCGCGCTGGAACACATAGCCGATATTGCGCTGCGGCCCGCGCACGGGGGCTCCGCCGAGTTCGACGCTGCCCCCGCTCGGCTCGGTGAGACCGGCGACGACTTTCAGCAGGGTCGATTTTCCGCAGCCGGACGGACCGACGATCGAAACGAATTCACCGCGGCCGACCTGGAGATCGACATTGTGCAGTGCGGTGACCTCGCCGCGTTTGGACGAGAACCGTACGGACAGATCCGCGACCGCGACCGCGGTATCGGTGCGGGCGATGGTGTCGGTGGGTGTGCTCATGGTGTCACCTGCTCCGGTCACGGCTTGCTGGTGGGCGTGAACTTCGAATCCCAGTACTTGGCCGGGTCCTCGGCTTTTTCGAGGAGTTTGGCACTGCTGAGAATCTCGACGGTGGCGCGCCAGTTCGCTTCGGCATTGGTTCCCGGGGCCTTACCGGCGGTTTCCGGTGTGCTGAGCAGCGGGATGGTCTGCTGCCACTGCTGGAGCAGCACCTGCTGCGGCGGCAGTTGCGGGTCTTTGCCCTCCATCGCGGCGACCGCTGCTTCCGGCTTCGCGACCGCGGCGGCGAACGCCTCACTCGTCGCGTCCAGCATGGCCTGAACCAGCTTGGGCGAGGACTCGATGGTGGCCTGGTTCGCGATCAGGCCATTGCTGAAGAAATTCAGGCCCTGGTCCGAATACCGCAGGTAGCGAACCTCTTTGCCACTCTTGTTCGCGATGGTGGGGCCCTGATCGTGGGCGAATCCGATCAGTCCGTCGACACGGCCGGAGAGCATCGCCGACATCTTGCCCGCCGAGTCGAGGCTCTGCTGGGTTACCTGATTCGCGGCAACGCCCGCTTTGTCGAGAAAGATCGGGAAGGTCGTGGTCGGCGCGTCGCCGGCGGAGACGGCAATGGTCTTACCCACCAGATCGGCCGGGGTCCGGATATTGGAATCCGCGAATACCTGCACCGCGGAGGGCGTGGTCTGGAGGAAGACGCCGACGCTCTTGATTTTGACGCCCTTGTCGATATTGCTCAGCACGGCCGGGGTATCGGCCCAGCCGAAGTCGGTCTGTTTCGACCCGGTGGCCTGCGCCGTTTTGGTCGAGCCCTGGCCGGCCGAGATCTTCAGATCGATGCCGTGCTTGGCGAATATGCCTTCCTGCACCCCGTAATAGAACGGGGCGTGTTCGCCGTAGGGGTACCAGTTGAGCATCAGCGACACCGCGGTGGTCTTCCCGTCGGCGCCGGGTTCTTTCGCGTCGTTGCCGCCGCCTCCGCAGCCGGTCAATGCCAGGACCGATGCCAGCGCCGCGGCGCCGAGGGTCGTGCGGGTACGAGTTCCGAATTTCATGCGAGTTCTCCAGCTGTGGCGCGAATACGGTTGTGCGACATGCTCATGCCCCACCGACGACCGAGGCGGTGGATCGACGGGAGGCGTGCCATGGAATGAGGAACTGTTCGGCGATTTCGATGATCGCGAACAGGATGATGCCCAGCATGGACATGATGATCAGGGCGGCGAACAGCATCGCGGTGTCGATGTTTCCGTTGGCTTGCAGGATCACGTAGCCGAGACCCTCGTTGGCGCCGACGAATTCGCCGACAACGGCGCCGGTGACCGCGAGGGTGGCGGCGATCTTGAGGCCGGACATCAACTGCGGCAGCGAGGCGGGAAAACGCACTTTGACGAACGTCTTCCAATTGCTCGCGCCCATGGTGGAGGTGAGTTCGAGGATCTCGGGATCCACCGAGCGCAGCCCGGCCATACCGGAGATGACGATCGGGAAGAAGGCCATCAGCACGGCGACGAGGATCTTGGGGCTGGTGCCGAACCCGAGCCAGACGATGAACAGCGGTGCGATCGCGATTTTCGGGATGACCTGCGCGAAGAGAATGAGTGGATACATCGTTCGCTCGACGCCGCGGGAGTAGATCATCAGCAGGGCGACGGCCTCGCCGATCAGTGCGGCGATGATGAAGCCGACCACCGTTTCGTAGGTGGTGACCCACGTGTTCTCGAGCAGGTACGTCGAGTTGTCCACCGTGGTGCGCCAGGTATCCCCCGGCGACGGCAGGATGTACGGCTCGACGAGCTCGAACTTCGTGACGCCCCACCAGGCGACGACGAGCGCCGCCACCAGGGCGAGCGGCCGCCACACGGTGGACCACACCGTGGCTGGGGAGGGGAGCTTCCGGCGCCGGGTGCGCACGGGGCGAGTCGCTTTCGGTGCGGAGGAACCGGCCTCGACGGACGTGACTACCGCCATCTGGAGTCCTAAAGCTAGTAGTGGAGCGGGGTTTCGAACTACACCCGCGCAGGGAATGCGCTTTCCGAAGCTGTCACCGAGGCTAGTGTGACCGGACCCACAGTGTCAAGGGTCTCGAATTGCCGCAGCTCAGCCGCAGCGCAAAGCGCTGCTGTCGCGCAGGATCACGCGGCCGGGCACGAATTCGTGGGCATGCGCGTCGGTGGCCGAGTCGTCCAGCGCGAGCCGCACGGCGCGCTCGCCGATCTCGACCAGCGGCAGCGCCACCGTGGAAAGCCCAGGCACATGGTCACGCAGGGTCGGGATATCGTCGAATCCCGCGACGCAGACGTCATCGGGGACCACCAGGCCCAGCTCACGCCAGGCCGCGATCGCACCGATCGCCATCACGTCGGTCACCGCGAACACGCAGGGCGCGACATTACCGACCTGCCCCGGATGCAGGTCCAACGCGGCGGCCAGGCGGCGAGCGGCGCTGAAACCCCCGTCCCGGGAGAAGTCGCCCGCGATCTCCACCAGCGGGGTCACGCCTCGGGTAGCGAGAGCTTCGACGAAGCCGTTGCGCCGGTCGACGGCGGTTCGGATGTTGCCCGGCCCGCCGATGACGGCGAAATCGCGATGCCCGTGCTCGAGCAGGGCATACGCCAATTGCGCTGCCGCGGAGTGGTTTTCCGGCTCGACGGCGGCACCGAAGGACAGCGGCTGACCGATCACGACCACCTTGCCGCTGTTGTCAAGATACCGCGCGCATTCCTGCTCGAGGTCGCGGTCGAGATCCCCGCTCTGGCGTGAACCCGCGAGGATGATCGCGTCGGCGCGGTGCGAGATGAAGGTGCTCACCGATTCGCGTTCGATATCGAAATCACGTTCCGTACTGGCCAGCAGGACGATCTTGCCCGCCCGGCGCGCGGCCGTCTGGACGCCCTGCACGATCGAGGAGAAGTAGGGATCGGCGATATCGTGCACGACAAGGCCGATGAGTCCGGTCGAAGACCTCGCCAGGGCCTGGGCCTGGGCGTTCGGCACATAGCCCAATTCGGCGGCGGCGGCGCGTACTCGGTCGGCGACGCCTTCGCCGGGTACCCGCGACGATCCGTTGAGCACGCGTGACGCGGTCGCCTGGGAGACCCCTGCCCGGATCGCGACGTCTTGCAATCTCACAGCCGCCATGGCTTCGTGCCTCGTTCTCTCGGTACTCGTGGGGGTTGACCGAACTTCGGGACTAGCATAGCTTGGAAAGCGCATTCCGACGCTGACTTGTCCACTCGCCGCGTGCGGGTCTGTCCGCACCGTCCACGACCCATTCTGCGGTCGTCGGTCACGCACATCAGAAGAGGCACAAACCAATGCCCGATTCCACCACTCCCCCGCGCACGCTCCGCATCGCCATGAACGGCGTCACCGGCCGCATGGGCTACCGCCAGCACCTGATGCGATCGATCCTCCCGATCCGCGCCGCCGGCGGGCTGCTGCTCCCGGACGGCACCCGCGTTCAGGTGGAGCCGATCCTGGTCGGCCGCAATGCCGCCAAGCTCGCCGAACTCGCCGAGCAGCACGACATCGCCGAATGGAGCACCGACGCCGCCGCCGTCATCGCCGATCCGTCCATCGATATCTACTTCGACGCCCAGGTCACCTCGCGCCGCGCCGAGGCACTCGCCGCGGCGATGAAGGCGGGCAAGCACGTCTTCACCGAGAAGCCGACCGCCGAAACACTCACGGAGGCTGTGGAACTCGCCCGGGTCGCGGCGAACGCCGGCGTCACCGCGGGCGTCGTGCACGACAAGCTCTACCTGCCCGGCCTGGTGAAACTGCGCAGACTCGTCGACGAAGGCTTCTTCGGCCGAATCCTCTCGCTGCGTGGCGAATTCGGCTACTGGGTGTTCGAAGGTGACGGTCAACCCGCCCAGCGGCCCAGCTGGAACTATCGCGCCGAAGACGGCGGCGGCATCGTCGTCGACATGTTCTGTCACTGGAACTATGTCCTCGAGGGTTTGCTCGGCAAGGTCGAGGCGGTCACCGCGAAGGCGACTACCCACATTCCCACTCGATGGGACGAACAGGGTAAGCCCTATCCGGCCACCGCCGACGACGCCGCCTACGGGATCTTCGAAATGGCCAACGGTGTTGTAGCTCAAATCAACTCATCCTGGGCAGTGCGCGTGTATCGAGACGAGCTGGTCGAATTCCAGATCGACGGAACGCACGGCTCCGCCGTCGCGGGTCTGCGCAAGTGCGTCGCGCAGCACCGCTCACACACGCCCAAACCGGTCTGGAACCCGGACCTCCCGGTCACCGAGCCGTTCCGGGAGCAATGGCTGGAGGTGCCCGCGAACGCGGAGCTGGACAACGGCTTCAAGTTGCAGTGGGAGGAGTTCCTCGCCGACGTGGTACACGAACGGCCGCACCGCTACGGACTGCTCTCGGCCGCACGCGGTGTTCAACTGGCCGAGCTCGGACTGCGCAGCTCCGCCGAAGGCCGTCGGATCGAGATCCCGGAGGTCACGCTGTGACCGCGACATCCACGAGTCTGTCGGTGGTGCTACCGGTCGACGGCCGGCTCGAACCGTATGTCCTCGGTGCGCCGGGAGTGTGGACCCGGCCGAGGCAGCCGATCACCTCGCGCGTGGCTTTCGCTGCGGCACACGTGATTCCGCGTACGACAGCGGACAACACACCCGGCGCGCCCGCCGCGATCGACTGGGACGCGACGCTGGCCTACCGGCACGAATTGTGGTCCTACGGGCTCGGGGTGGCCGATGCCATGGACACCGCGCAGCGCGGCATGGGCCTGGACTGGCGAGCGACAGCGGAATTGATCCGCCGGTCGGGCAGCGAAGCGGCGTCGGTAGGTGGCCGGCTCGCCTGCGGTGCGGGAACCGATCAACTCGACCTCGCCGAACTCCCCTCCGGGACGGCCGGGCTCGCCAGGATCGTCGATGCCTATCGCGAGCAGATCGACGTGGTGACGGAGGCCGGTGCGCAGGTGATCCTGATGGCCTCGCGGGCACTGGTGCAGGTCGCGCGATCGGCCGCCGATTACCGGTATGTCTACGAGACACTGCTGGCCGGTGTGGATCGGCCGGTGATTCTGCACTGGCTCGGCACCATGTTCGATCCCGCGCTGCACGGGTATTGGGGCAGTGCCGACATCGATACCGCCACCGCGACGTTCCGCGCGCTCATCGAGGACAACAGGTCGAAGGTCGACGGGGTCAAGGTCTCGCTACTGGACGCGGCGCACGAGATCGCCCTGCGGCGTGCGCTGCCCGACGGGGTACGGCTGTACACCGGTGACGACTTCAACTATCCCGAGCTGATTATCGGTGACGCACAAGGGCATTCGGATGCGCTGCTCGGCATCTTCGCCGCCATCTATCCCGCCGCGTCCACCGCGTTACAGGCACTCGACAATGGCGATGCGGCACGAGCGTCCGAGATCCTCAGCGCCACACAGGAACTCGGGCGTCATATCTTCGCCGCACCTACGTACTACTACAAGACGGGTATCGCCTTCTTGGCATGGCTCAACGGTAGGCAGCCCGGCTTCGCGATGGTGGCGGGGCTGGCCACGGGTCGATCCGTACCGCATCTGGCCGAATTGTTCCGCCTGGCGGACAAGGCCGGACTGCTGTCGGACCCGGAACTCGCCGCGCACCGCATGCGGGTCTACCTCGAACTGAACGGAGTGCGCTCATGACATCGGTTGCGGCACAGCACCTGCCCTACGACCTGGCTGATCCCTACCGGTCGCTGTCGCTGAATACCGCGACAACGAAGCGGTGGACGCTCACCGAGGCGGTGGACGGCGCCGCCCGCGCGGGGCTCGGCGCGGTCGGACTGTGGCGTGATCGAGTCGACGAGATCGGGGCCGCCGCCGCGGCGAAGATCGTCGCCGACGCGGGATTGCGGGTCTCCAGTCTGTGCCGCGGCGGCTTTCTGACCGAGCCGGGCGACGGACAGGCGGCACTCGACGACAATCGCCGTGCCATCGATGACGCCGCCACCCTGGCCACCCGGGAACTCGTCATGGTGATGGGCGGCATTCCGGACCGCGACCTCGCCGGCGCACGGGCGCGCGTCGAAGAGCGGCTCGCACTACTGGCCCCCTACGCCGCCGAACGCGGCGTCCGCCTCGCGCTGGAACCGCTGCACCCGATGTTCTGCGCCGACCGCGCGGTGATATCGACACTGGCACAAGCGTTGTCGATGGCCCAGCCGTATCCCGCCGACACCGTGGGTGTCGTAGTCGACACCTTCCATCTCTGGTGGGACCCGAGCCTGGAGGAACAGATCGCCCACGCCGGTGCGTCCGGACGAATCAGCTCCTATCAAGTGTGTGACTGGCTGAACCCGATGACCGCCGACCCACTGCTGTCCCGAGGCATGATGGGCGACGGCGTCATCGACTTCACCACCATCGGCAGATGGGTCCGCACCGCCGGCTACCGCGGCGACGTCGAGGTCGAAATCTTCAACGCCACTATATGGTCCAGCGACGGCCACGAAGTCATCGAGACAATGAAACAGCGCTACCGCGACCTGGTCCTACCGTCCCTGATCTGACCGAACCGCACACACAACCGATTCGGGTCATCCGCGCTTCCGCGACGTCAGCTTCGGTTCCACGTAGCTGAATGGCTTGAACAGGTGCTTCAGGGTGCCGTTTTCGAAGGGGGTGGGGTGGTCGAGGATGGAGTGGCGGAAATCGTGGTCGTGGAAGAGGGCTTCGGTGAGGTCGTCGAGGTTGTAGTCGAATTCGGACTTCGGGAGGTCGTTGATCGAGGGGGAGGTGAAGGCTTCGAAGCCGGCTCGTTCTTCTTCGATTTGTTCGGTGGCGCGTTCGAGCATGATCCAGAGGGCGATTTCCTCACCGGTGCAACGGGGTTCGGGCCAGGTGCCGGAGTCGAGGCATTCGAGGAGGTGGTCGAAGCAGGCGGCGAATTGTTTGAGGAAAGGGGTTTTCTGGCGTTGCAAGGCGGTCGGTAGTTCGTGGCGGAAGACTTCGGCGTCACCGGCGATGAGGGCGTTGAGTTCTTCGACATAGATTTCGCCGTGGTAGCGCAGGGTTTCGGCGGTGCGGGGGGTGATGATGTGGTCGTCGTCGCGGTCGGGAATGAGGGGGAAGCGCATGACGCCGCAGATGGAGGGGCGGGACAGGGCGTCGAGGTATTCGCCGTGCGCGGCGTCGGCGGCGACCTCGGCTTCGATTTTGCGAGCGATGCGCTCCACTTGGGCGCGGACGGGGCGGGGGGCGCCTTCGAGGGCTTCGGCGACGAACTCCGGCGCCAGCTCGGCCCCGGAGAGGAGTTCGTTGAGGGCGTCGGCGAGGCGGACGGCGGAGGCGCGGTCGTCGAAGGTGGCGACGGCTTTCAATTCATCCCAGCCCTGGTCCTGGTAGATCGCGAAGACGCGATGCATGGAGGGCGTCGACTGCGGTAGGAAAAGCTTGTAGGGCAGATTGGAACTCATAGCACGCGGGTCATTCTGTGTGGGTAGATCTTGGGGCATGACCCTACGGGCTCGCGGCGGAATGTGTGCGACTAGATCGACTCGGCGTACAGGCCGGCCAGCTCGCGCCGCACCGCGTCGGGCAGCCGGTCCGCCGCCGCACCACCACCGAGCACGCCGATCGTCAAGCGCCCTCGGAAGGTATAGAGCAGGAAGGTGACGGCGGCCGACGCGCCCGCCGACGGTTTGGGGTGTGCTGAGAGATAGACGATTTCGTAGTCGGCGAGGGTGAGCTCGGGCGGGGTGCGGAAGGCCGGGACCCGGCCGGTGTTGGTGACGGCGATGTGTCCGGCCAGCGAGTGGATCCTGCTGGGGCCGTAGTAATCCGGGAAGTGCAGAACTGACTGCTGAACGATGCCTTCGGCGAGATCGTGGTGCAGCCGCGACGAGATCTGGTGTGCCAGTACGGAAATATCGGCGGTCAGGTCGACTTCGGCGGCGAAGGACGCGAGCCCGGCCATATTGGTGCCCGCGGCGCGCGGCACCGGCGGATCGAAGCGGGTGCGCAGGTCCACCGGGTACAGGCAGCCAACGGAAGCTGTTTCTACCGAAGCGGTTTCGGTGACATAGGCGCGCAACAGCGCGGCGGTGACGAGTCCGTTGACGGTCAATCCGTCCCGGTGACCGCGTTCGACGATGCGGGCGGTCGCGACCGGTTCCAGCACCGCGCGCAGCGGCCGGGCCAGCGCGGGCGGCGCGGGAGTCGCTGGATCGGCGGGGGTGATCCGTGCTTCGGGCGGAAGCGGACGAGTCACGTCCTCGAATCCGGACACCGTGCCGCGGGTGATCCCCCGGTCCGCCGCATACTCCTCCAGTGATCGCGGAAGGCCTTGCGGCACAACGGTTTCAGGTTCCAGTCGATCGGTGTAGAAGCTCCACAGTCGTGACACCAGTTCCACGCAGTGGCCCGCATCCGCGACACTGTGGTGCGCGAACAGGGTGACCCGAGCGGCCGAAGCCCCGATAACCACGTCCAAATACGCGAGCTGCACACCGGGATCCACCGGATGGACCGGAAGCCGCACCTGATCGATGTCACCGTCACGCACCCAGGCGCCGACCGTGGCCGCGCCCGGCCGGAGCAGATAGCCGATCCCCTCGGCGTCCACACCGATCCGGCAAGTCAGCACGGGATGGGCGCGTTGCAGCGTCGAGAAGGCGGTGCGCAGCGCGGCGATATCGAGTGCCCCATCGACCCGCACCGACCGCCCGGTGTAGGTCCCATGCCGTACGAACCGCTGTTCCGATGGCGCCAGCACCCGCACCACATCGCCCTCATCGCGCCACACAACGCACAGCGTGAGGCAACGCCGCCCGCAAAGCAATTCGGCGAATAAGAGAGACTTCTCGCATGAGTCTCGCAGCACATCTGGAGCAGCTCGGCCGCCCCTCGGTCGAGCAGCAACTGGCGCACCCCACCGTGGCCGGCATCGCGAAGGGTGATCTCGACGAGCCGGTTTTCCGCTCCTGGCTGGAGCAGGATTACCTGTTCCTGCTCGACTACGTGCGTGTCTTCTCCCGCCTCGCCTGGCAGGCTCCCGCCGCACACCTGGGCGACCTGGTCGACCTCGCGCACGCCACCTTCCACGACGAACTCACGCTGCACCGTGCGCTGGCCGCGGAGTTCGGGGCGGATCTCGAGGGCGCGGTCAAGGGCGAACCGTGCGTGAATTACACGGCCTTCCTGCTGGAGTCGGCCGCAACCTATGCAGACGGCTTGGCGGCGCTCTACCCGTGCATGTGGGGTTACTCGACGCTCGGCACGATCCTGGCCGAGAATCCGCCCGCCGATCCCCGCTACCGGCGCTGGGTCGACACCTACGCCGACCCGGGTTTCGCCACGCTCACCGCCCGCTGCGCCGAGATGCTCGACGAGTCGAGCGTCGACCCCGCCCGCGCGGAACGGCTGTTCCTCGAAGGCATGCGGCACGAGGTCTTGTTCTGGGACGTGCCGCGCTGACACCACAGCCCGGTGCACCGCGACAGCTACGGCGCGGCCGAAACGCACTGCCACTGAACCGGATCCAGCCTAAGCTGACGACGTGGGCAAGGAAGAGCTGCGCGCATCCGATGCGGACCGCCAGCAGATCGCCGATCAGTTACGCAACGCGATGGATCACGGCCGATTGTCGTTGCACGAGTACGACGACCGGCTGCAACAGGCCTATGCGGCGAAAACCTATGGGGAACTGACGCCGCTGGTGTCCGACCTGCCCGCGGAGCGCGGCAAGCCGGGCCGGCCCGATACCGGGCGGCGGGTACCGCAGTGGGTCGTCATCATGTGGATTCCGTGGGCGGCGGTCAACCTGCTGATGGTGGTGATCTGGGCGGCCACCGGCGCCGGCTATTTCTGGCCGTTCTGGGTGGCGGTGCCCTGGGGCATCGCGCTGATGATTCCGACGGGGATCGGGATCATCACCGAGACGCCGCCCAAGAAACACCCATAACGCGAAACGACCCACAGCCCGAGGCCGTGGGTCGTTTTCGGTTCGGTAGATCAGGCGCCGATCAGGTGCTGGGCCAGGTAGCCCTCCACCTTGTCCAGCGCGATGCGTTCCTGCCGCATCGAATCACGCTCGCGAATGGTGACCGCCTGATCCTCGAGGGTGTCGAAGTCGACGGTGATGCAGAACGGCGTACCGATCTCGTCCTGGCGACGGTAGCGGCGGCCGATCGCGCCGGCGTCGTCGAACTCGACGTTCCAGTGCTTACGCAGTTGCGCCGCGAGATCTTTCGCCTTCGGCGTCAGATCGGCGTTGCGCGAGAGCGGCAGCACCGCGGCCTTGACCGGCGCGAGGCGGCGGTCAAGGCGCAGGCTGATCCGCTCCTCCATGCCGCCCTTGGCGTTCGGCGCCTGATCGACGGTGTAGGCGTCGACCAGGAACGCCATCAGCGAGCGGGTCAGACCGGCCGCGGGCTCGATGACGTACGGGATGTACTTCTCACCGGTGTTGGCGTCGGAGTAGCTCAGGTCGGTGCCGGAATGCTCGGAGTGCGTCTTCAGGTCATAGTCGGTGCGGTTGGCGATGCCTTCCAGCTCGCCCCACTCACTGCCCTGGAAGCGGAAGCGGTACTCGATGTCGGTGGTGCCGGCCGAGTAGTGCGACAGCTTTTCCTTCGGGTGCTCGAACAGGCGCAGGTTCTCCGGGTCGATGCCGAGGTCGGTGTACCAGGCCAGGCGGGTGTCGATCCAGTACTTGTGCCACTCGGCGTCTTCGCCCGGCTTGACGAAGAACTCCATCTCCATCTGCTCGAACTCCCGGGTGCGGAAGATGAAGTTGCCCGGGGTGATCTCGTTGCGGAAGCTCTTGCCGATCTGCGCGATACCGAACGGCGGCTTCTTACGCGCGGTTTCCTTCACGTTCTTGAAGTTGACGAAGATGCCCTGCGCGGTTTCCGGGCGCAGGTAATGCAGGCCCTCTTCGTCGTCGACCGGGCCGAGGTAGGTCTTGAGCAGGCCGGAGAAGTTCCGCGGCTCGGTCCAGGAGCCGGGCTGGCCGGTTTCCGGATCCTTGATGTCGGCCAGGCCGTTGGCCGGCGGATGGCCGTGCTTCTCCTCGTAGGCCTCGATCAAGTGGTCGGCACGGTAGCGCTTGTGCGTGTGCAGCGATTCGACCAGCGGATCGGAGAACGTCGCGACGTGGCCGGAGGCCTCCCAGACCTGGCGCGGCAGGATCACCGACGAATCGAGGCCCACCACATCGTCGCGGCTGGTGACCATGGTGCGCCACCACTGCTTCTTGATGTTCTCCTTGAGTTCGACCCCGAGCGGACCGTAATCCCAGGCCGACTTGGTGCCTCCGTAGATCTCACCGCACGGGTACACCAGACCCCGGCGCTTGGCGAGGTTGGCAACGGTGTCCACCTTCGACTTGGGTGCCACGCGAGAATTCTCCATCCACTGCGAGTTCGGATTTGTCCTTCAGACTATCGGCACCGGCCAATCGGTTTTTCACCGGCGCGCCACATTTGACATGCGCACCTTTGCATATGCAAAATGGGAATGCTTTCCATTAAGGAGAAGATCCCATGGCCGCCGAGACCGCCACCCACACGCACAACCCGTACCGCTCCCCCGGGCCCGCGCCGGTTCCCTCGCGCACCGTGCTGGAGGACGCGGGCGAACTGCTGCGCGCCCTGGCCGCACCGGTCCGCATCGCCATCGTGCTGCAACTGCGGGAATCGCCGCGCTGCGTGCACGAACTCGTCGACGCGCTGGGCGTCACCCAGCCGCTGGTCAGTCAGCATCTGCGCATCCTGAAGTCCGCCGGTGTCGTGCACGGCGAACGATCGGGCCGCGAGGTGCTCTACGAATTGGTCGACGATCACCTCGCGCATATCGTGGTCGATGCCGTCGCGCACGCCGAGGAGGGGTGATCCGTGCCTGAGAAGACGCAGCAGGAATCGTCGAAATCGGTCGGCATCCGCAGCACCCGCCAGCGCAGTGCGATCGCGGCACTGCTCGGGGACATCGAAGAGTTCCGCTCCGCGCAGGAACTGCACGACGAACTCCGCAAACGCGGTGAGGGCATCGGCCTCACCACGGTCTACCGCACCCTGCAGTCACTGGCCGACGCCGGAATGGTGGACGTGCTGCGCACCGACACCGGGGAATCGGTCTACCGCCAGTGCTCCACCGGCCACCACCATCACCTGGTCTGCCGGCACTGCGGCCACACCGTCGAGGTGGAGGGCCCGACCGTCGAGGCCTGGGCCGACGCCATCGCCGGCGACCACGGCTTCACCGAGGTCAGCCACACTTTGGAAATCTTCGGCACCTGCCGCACCTGCGCCGAATCCGGCCGCGGCGCAAGCTGACCGAGCGCGGAGCTCCGGGTCCGAGACGAATGGCCGCGACGGCCCACCATCGACCGCCGCGTCCGGCGTCGTGGTGTCGGGTGGGCGTGGGAGGATGACGGCGTGCGTTTGTATCGGGACGAAGCGGTGGTGGTCCGCCAGCACAAGCTGGGCGAGGCCGACCGGATCGTCACCTTGCTGACCCGCCAGCACGGGTTGGTGCGGGCGGTGGCGAAGGGGGTGCGACGCACCAAGTCCCGGTTCGGCGCGCGGCTGGAGCCGTTCGCGTATGTCGACGTGCAGTTGCATCCGGGGCGGACGCTGGATGTCATCACGCAGGTGCACACCATGGAGGCCTTCGCCTCCGACATCGTCGACGACTACGGGCGCTACACCACCGCGTGCGCCGTACTGGAGACCGCCGAACGGCTGGCCGGTGAGGAACGCGCGCCCGCGCCCCGGCTGCACGCGCTGACCGCGAGCGCGTTGCGCGCCATCGCCGCCAAACAGCGCCCGCACGAATTGATCCTGGACGCATACCTGTTGCGCGCCATGGGTTTCGCGGGCTGGGCCCCCGCCCTCGACGAATGCGCCAAGTGCGCGACCCCGGGCCCGCACCGGGCCTTCCACGTCGCCGCCGGTGGCGCGGTGTGCGTGCACTGTCGCCCGCCCGGCTCGGCCACCCCGCAGCAAGGGGTGCTAGACATGCTCGTCGCGCTGCTCAAAGGTGAGTGGGCGTACGTCGAGTCCACGCCGGAGGGGGTGCGCCGCCAGGCCAGCGGCCTCGTCGCCGCGCATCTGCAATGGCACCTCGAACGCCAGCTCCGCACCCTGCCCCTCATCGAGCGTTCGACCACCTCCGTCTGACCTGCCGCATGGGCGAAGCCGCCTTCCTCGGCCGCAGGACCGGCCTGCCGTTCAGATCCGGCAGCGCGTCCCGGCGACCGAGCGGCGGTCCGCACCGGACCGGCGCAAAGTCTCCACAACCATCAGGCAGGATGGACGCCGTGATCCTCCGCCGTGACTCCGCACCGACCACTGCGCGCTCGAATGGTCAGCGCACCGTCCGTCCGCCGTCGCCGCATCCGTCCGGGGCGACGCCGCCGGAAATTCCCGCGGAACTGGTACCCAACCACGTCGCGCTGGTGATGGACGGCAACGGCCGCTGGGCGCAGGAGCGCGGTCTGCCGCGCACCGCCGGGCACGAACGCGGCGAGGCCGTGCTGATGGACGCCGTCGAGGGCTGCATCGAGATCGGCGTGAAGTGGCTGTCGGCGTACGCGTTCTCCACCGAGAACTGGCGGCGCAGCCCCGACGAAGTGCGCTTCCTCATGGGCTTCAATCGCGACGTCATCCGCCGCCGCCGCGACGAGATGAACGAGATGGGCGTGCGGGTGCGCTGGGCGGGGCGGCGACCGCGGCTGTGGCGCAGCGTGATCAAGGAACTCGAAGTCGCCGAGGAACTCACCAAGGACAACACCGTGATGACGCTGACGATGTGCGTCAACTACGGTGGCCGGGCCGAAATCGCCGATGCGGCAAGGGAAATCGCACGCCGGGTAGCGGCGGGCGAGCTCGATCCGGAGCGGGTCACCGAAGCCACTGTAGCCAAATACCTGGACGAACCGGATATGCCGGATGTGGACCTGTTCCTGCGCCCGTCCGGTGAGTTCCGCAGCTCGAACTTCCTGCTCTGGCAGTCGGCGTACGCGGAGTTCGTCTATCAGTCCACGCTGTTCCCCGACTTCGACCGGCGCAACCTGTGGGACGCCTGCCTCGAGTACGCTAAGCGCGACCGGCGCTTCGGCGGCACCAAATGAACGGCGGCACCGAGATGGACGCACCAGCTACTTCCGAAGAGGAACTGCAAGCACGGGCTGGCGCCTGTCTGTCGCTCTACGACGTGGATGTCCGGGTGGACCCGGAAGGCTCGCTCGGGTTCGAGTACGAGGGCGCGCTCTGCTCGCTGCGCGCGGTCAGCCTCGCGCCGGGCCTCGACGTACTCACCCTCACCTGCGTACTGGCCTGGGACCGACCGCTGAAGCCCCAGCTGCACAAGCGAGTCGCCGAGCGCAACAGCGCTTTACAGTTCGGCTCGGTCACCCTGATCAGCCACGACAAGCTGGCCGATGTCATGCTGCGCTACACCTTCCCGGCGGCCGGTCTCGACGACCAGGCGCTTGCCACCATGCTGCTGCTGGTTCTTTCCGGAGCGGGGCGTGCTCGCCAAGGATTGCTCCTGCCCTGAAGTCCGACCGAGGTCACGAAGGCACGCCGAAAAGGCCGCGCCACGCCCCCAGTTCGTAGCCCCTTCCCGCAGGGCCGGCCATCATCCGGCCTCGGGTTCGGTCTCGCCGTAGGGCATCAAAGTGCGGATGCCTCGCATGAGGGTTTCGGCCGAGACGTCGCCGATGAGCAAGTGCTGCAAGATGAACCCGGGCAGCACGCCGATGATCGCGGCGGCGACGGCTGCCGTGTCGGCGTCTGCCGGGATCCAGCCCGCATCCCGCATCCGCACGGCGTACTCCTGCCAGCAACCGCGGATCCCGGTCATCGCTTCTCTGACGTACCTGCCGGCGTCCGGGTCGACCAGGGCCAGTGCCCAGGCCTGCGGGGCCAGGCGGACCATCCCTTCGGGGCCGCTGTGCGCGATCACATGTTCGGCGATCGCGCCGACCAGGTCGGCTGGAGTGGGCAGCGGTTCGGCGCGCACCTGCTCGGTGATCAAGGCCCGCAACGGCACTGTCGTCTGAGTTGCCAGCGCCGCCACGATGTCGTTCTTCGACTTGAAATACCGATAGACAGCGCCGGCAGACATCCCGGATTCGGCGAATACGTCCTGCATGGAGGTGTCGTAGAACCCCTTGCGGGCAAAGCAGGTGCGGGCCGCGCCCAAGATTTGCTGACGGCGGCGTTCCAGGTGTTCTTCGCTGACTCGGGGCATGCGCTCCAAAATAAAACGAATACTCGTTCTTGACAAGGCGCGGGGGCCGCGCGACGATAAGCCCATCGAAAGAGAACGACCATTCGATTTACGGGAGAACCCCCATGAATACCCTGCAGCGGGCCATCGCCCTCGGCTTCGGCGCAGCCCTCATCCAAGCCCTCATGTTGATCGCCTTCGCCTGGCCCGCGGCGAATGTCGCGCCGCGTGACCTGCCGCTGGCCGTCACCGGGCCGCAAGCCCCGATGGTCGCCGAGAAGCTGAATCAGTTCAGCCCAGGCGGTTTCGAGATCAGCAACCCCGCCGACGAGAACGCGGCCCGTCAGGCCATCAAGGACCGCGAGGTCTACGGGGCCATCGTCACCGGCGGCGGCGCACCGCGGGTGCTCATCGCCTCCGGCGCGAGTCCAGCTGTCGCCCAGCAACTCTCGGCCATGGCACAACAGCTGGCCGGGACTCCGGCCGCCGCGGTCGAAGACGTGGTCGCCGCCGATCCCGACGATCCGCGGGGTGGGGCGTTCGGCGCCATGGCGCTGCCCCTGGTGATGTCCGGCATCGCCGGTGGCGTCCTGCTCAGCCTGCTCGTCCCGACCGTCGCGGGCCGCCTGACCGGGCTGGTTACCTTCGGCATTGTCGGCGGCCTGCTGAGCATGACGATCATCCAGGGCTGGATGTCCATCGTTCCTGGCCCCTACCTCGGCCTGTCCGCGGTAGCCGGCCTGGTCTCCTTCGCGGTCGCCGGCACCATCGTCGGCTTGGCCACCGTCATCGGCCAACCCGGTATCGGTCTCGGCGCGCTCCTCATGCTCCTGATCGGCAACCCCTTCTCCGCCGCCACCTCCGCCCCGGAGATGCTGCCCCAGCCCTGGGGCGCTATCGGCCAACTGCTCCCGCCGGGGGCCGCCGCCAACCTGTTCCGCTCGGTCGCCTTCTTCGACGGAGCGGGCGCCATGAAACCCCTTGTGGTGCTGCTGGTCTGGGCCGCCTTCGCGGTAGCCCTGCTCGGCGCGGGCTTCCTGAAGTCCCGCGGCGCCACACCCACCTCCGCTACCGCCCCGAAGTCGGATCCGGTGCCCGCCTAACCCACCCCACCCCAGCCAGCAGGCCGCCATCACCCGATGGCGGCCTGCACCCCTCCCTCGGGCAGGGCCGGCGCCGCGACGCAGTCGAATTGCGGTCGACACGACGGAAGCCGCCGCAATATCGCTACGTCGGAACGGGATGTCGTTACCGCGGCAGCAGTAGCCCGCCGACCAGGAGCATCAGGGATTGCTGGGCCTCGAGGCGGGCGGCGTCCTGGTCTGCGGCGTGGGCGACGAGGTGGCCTGCTTCGGTGATCGCGGCCAGCAAGAGGTGGGCGACGGTGTGAATGGGGACGGCGGGGACCAGGCCCGCGTCGCGGGCCGCTTCGAGTTGGCGGATGATGAGGCCGAGACCGTGGCGGACCTCGAGTTCGCGCCAGGCCTGCCAGCCGAGCACAGCCGGGGCGTCGTGCAGGGCGATGCGGATCATCTCCGGGCGCTGGCAGATTTCCAGGAAAGTGTTGAGCCCCACGGCCATCGCGGCGAGCAGGTCGTCGGTGCCGGAGGCGGCGATGGCGGTCTGGACTTCGTCCATGTTGCCCGCTTCGAGCTGTTCGAGCACCGCGATGAACAGGCCGCGTTTGTCACCGTAGTGGTGGTGCAGGGCGCCACGGGTGACGCCGGCCGCCGCGACGAGTTGCTCCGCCGAGGTGCCCGCGAAGCCGCGCTCGGCGAACAGGCGGCGACCTGCCTGCTCGAGCGCGGCTCGGGTACTGCGGGAGCGGTCCTCCTGGCTACGGCGTGGCATGCAGCCGAGTGAACTCCAGGATCAGTGCCGTGAGCAACTCGGGCTGGTCTTCGGCAAGGAAGGCATAGGAGTCGTCGATGTACTTCAAGGTGGCGTTCGGCAACTCGCGGGCCAGACGCTCGGCGTGCGACGTCGGGAACAGTTTGTCCTCGCGCGCCCAGGCCAGCAAAACCGGCTGCCGCACCTCGGCGAAATGGGCGGCGGCCGCCAGGGTGTAGCGGGGACGCATATCTTTCAGCAACCGCCGCAGGTCTTTCCGGATGGCGGCCGAGTTCCGGCTGGGCAGTAGATACGAATCGGCGATCTCGGGCGGGACCGGACGTTTGGTGACCCAGCCGAAGACGATCGGCAGCCGGTGCAACGCCCGGATGCGGATCAACTCGGTCACCGGCCGCATCGAACCGGGGATCCGGGCCAGCGGCGGCAACAGGCTGAACGGCCACGGTGGCAGGTTCTCGTAGGCGTCGCACGAGGTGAGCACGACCCGCCCGACGCGCTCCGGGTGCCGCGTCAGCACGATCTGGGTGATGCCGCCGCCGGTGTCGTTGGCGACGAGGGTGACATCCGTGAGGTCCAAGCGCACCAGGAAGTCGGCGATCAGTCCGGCGATCCCGTCGGGCGTGAGATCAGCCTCGGGCATGGGGATGGAGTGCGCGCCGAGCGGCCAGTCCGGCGTCAAGCAGCGGTAGCCCGCCGCGGCGATCCCGGGCACCACCTTGCGCCACAGGTCCGCGTTGACCAGCGCGCCGTGCACGAACACGACTGTGGGTCCCGCGCCCGTCTCGTGGTATCGAACGCGTCCTCCGGACAGCGCGACTTCCTTGACCGGGCCGAGTTCGGCGCTGATTCCCATGGTCGTTCCCCTCTGCTGAATGCTGTTGACATGCGCCGAATTCTAAACATACATACGGTATGTATGTCTATAGCGCAGCGGCGCTCGACCCACGACAGCAGATGTGGACGGTTGACCAGGAAGGGGGTTACCGTTCAGTATCATCGGGAGGAAAGAGAGGGAGCTCACATGACTGCGCCGAGCCGTCGCCGACTTTCGGCGGTCCCCGACCGGGCCCCCGAACCCGCCGAACTCGGGCTGGCCGGCACCGCGGCGGCCCTCGCACACGGTGCGCGGAGCTCCCTCGACGCGGTGACCGCGGCACTGGACCGCATCGATGCCAGTCAGCCGAGCCTCAACGCTTTCCGTCTGCTGCGCCGCGAACGCGCACTCGCCGAAGCCGCGGCCGCCGACAAGCGGCTCGCGGCGGGCGAGCGACTTCCGCTGCTCGGCGTACCGATCGCGGTCAAGGACGACACCGATATCGCCGGTGAGCCAACGGCTTTCGGCTGCGGCGGTGAGTTCGAGCCGAAGATCGAGGATGCCGAGGTGGTGCGCCGGCTGCGCGCGGCGGGCGCGGTCATCGTCGGTAAGACCAACACCTGTGAACTCGGCCAACTGCCGTTCACCAGCGGCGCCGCCTTCGGCCACACCCGTAACCCGTGGGCCGCCGAGCGCACCCCCGGCGGCTCCTCGGGCGGCTCGGCCGCGGCCGTCGCCGCCGGATTGGTGCCTGCCGCACTGGGTTCCGACGGCGCGGGCTCGGTGCGCATTCCCGCCGCCTGGACCAACCTGGTCGGCATCAAGCCGCAGCGCGGCCGGATCTCGACCTGGCCGGAAGCCGAAGCTTTCCAAGGGCTCACCGTGCACGGACCGCTCGCCCGCACCGTGGCCGACGCCGCGCTGCTGCTGGACGCGGCCGCCGGTCCGCACGCCGGCGACCGGCACACCCCCGAACCGATCAGCGCCACCGACGCGGTCGGGCGCGATCCCGGGCGCTTGCGCATCGCGTTGTCGCTGCGAATCCCGTTCACCGCCACCAAGACCGCGCTCGACCCGGAAGTCGAAGCCGCCACCCGGCGACTGGCCGCGGCCCTGCGCAAGCTCGGTCACTCGGTCACCATCGCCGACCTGCATTACGGTCTGCTGATCGGCGCGTCCTTCCTCCCGCGGTCGATGAGCGGTATCCGCTCGATGTACAGCCGAATGCCCGGGGCCGCGGTCGATCCCCGCACCCGCACCAACGTGCTGCTCGGGCGGCTCCTCGACGGTCCCGCACTGTTCGCGGCCCGGCAGGCGGAACCCTTGCTGCACAAGCGAATCGGCGGCTTCTTCGACGACTACGATCTGGTCCTCGCGCCGACCACCGCCACACCGCCGCCCCGGGCGGAGGACATCGACGGCATCGGCTTCAACGCCACCAACAACCTCATCACCGCCGCGTGTCCGTACACCTGGCCGTGGAACGTCCTGGGCTGGCCGAGCGTGAACGTGCCGGCCGGATTCACCGAAGCGGGCCTGCCGGTGGGCGCTCAGCTCATGGGTACCGCGAGCGCCGAACCGCTCCTGATTTCCGTTGCGGCACAGCTGGAATCAGAACTGCGCTGGGACCGTCACCGCCCCGAACCCTGGTGGTGAGACCTCACCGCCCCGGCGGCGTCCAGGTCTCGAGCGGGCTCTTGGTGCCCTTCGGGCAGCCGTCCGGTCCACGGCCCGCCACGTGCGGGTACATCAACAGGCATTGTTGCTGCTGACCGGCCTTCCGGACGCCGGTGGCGACCAGGACACCGATGGTGGACCCGTCGGCGACCCGGCTGGTGGAGAAGTGCAGTACGCCGGTGACACCGTTGTAGTCCGCGCCGCGCAGTTGCAGCGCGATCGCGGCGCGATTGAGGCCGTCCCCGGTGCGCTCCGGCCGGGCGCGATTGGTCCGGACCGCCTGCAACAGCACCCCGGCGACGTCGTAGGCCAGTCCGGTCCGGTCGCCGGGCCAGGCCGGCTGGTAGGCCGCCAAGTCCGGGTACCCGGCGAGATCCTCGATGAGCCTTGCCAATTCGCCGCAGAGCTCCTGAAAGTCCAGGCTGCCGGATTCTTCGCCGTAGTTGCCGTTGCCGCGCACGCATTCCGCGCCGCCGAGGATCACCGGGACGGCCTTGGCGACATAGCGCACGGTGAGGCTGGCCGGTAGCGCCGCCATCGCCTTCGGGTCGGCGATGAGCCGGGTGACGGTGTCGGCGCCGAGGATGGCGGGCGCCTCCGTGCAGCCCCGGGTGACGGCGTTGCCGAAGGTGGCGAAATCGTCGTTGCGCCCGGCGAAGAACAGCAGGGTCTCGGGGTCGAATCCCGGCGTCTCGCACGGCGCGGGGAAACCGTACAGCTCACGCTGCGCTGCCCAGCTCCGGCTGTCCTTGGGCACGCCCCGCCGGTCGAGCTCCTGGTTCAGATCGTCCACCAGCGTGGTGACGTAGACGTCGTCGGTGGCCTTCGGGTAGTAGATCAGCACTCGGTTGTACCGCCGCTGACCGGCTTTCGGGGTGCCGTCCGGATAGCGGGTGCCCTCGACATAGTCCGCGACCAGCCGGGCCTGGGTGCGGTTGCTCGGCACCACCTGGAAGTACATCGGCGAGGTGGCCTCGAGGCCGTCCGCCGACAGGGTGGTGGCGACGACGGGCACGCCCAGATCACCGAGTTTGCCGATCGCCTTGGCGGTTTCGGCCGTGCTGCGGTCCATGCCGACCACACCCAGGATGCTGGAATCCTTGCCGACCAGGTCGGCCAGCATGGTGTCGACCACCCAGGACGCATGGCGCATCTCCGACCCGCCGTTGGCGATGATGATGCGCAGCAACGGCTCCGACTCATCGGGTGCGAGGATCGCGCGCCGCTGCCGCACCGCCAAGCCCGCCAGCTCCTGCATCTGGGCATGCGGATACCGGATATTGCTGTCCGCGTAGCTGATTCCGGCGAAGTAGACGAGCGAGACCAACGGCCTGCGCGGGTTGTCGCGGCGGACGTCGGCCGCGACCTTGTTCTGCCGGAACACCTCGTGCTGCATCGCCGCCAGTTCCTTGTCGTCGGCGAAGAGCTGCCGGTCGTTGTCGCTGTAACCGACGCACTCATCGTCGCGCTCGGCCACCGCGATGCCGGAGGTCCACGGCCAATGCGAACACGGCGCGCCCCGCAGCGGGGGCACATAGACCAGCGCGGCCGCCACCAGCACCGCCACCGGCACCAGTACACAACTGGCGACGAACCATTTGCGGGCCGCCAAGGGCGGTGCGGGCGGCACCGCGAGATGCGTCCGGTGCGCATCACCGATCCGGCCTTCCACCGGATCCGGCAGTTCCAGCAGCAGGAACCAGGCATCGGCGGAACGGTTGGTCCGGTTGTTGTCGATACCCCGTACCCACTGCCGCAGCGGATCGGTCTCCGAACCAGAAGCCGTGCTCAGTGCGAGGCTTTCCAGATCGTCACCCCTGCGCGGTTCGCCGACGCCGCTCAGCGGGTGAACCGGCAGCGCCGGCGTCAGATCGCGGGGGTCGTAATCGAGCACCGCGACCACCACCAGCGGATCGAAGATCCCGGTCTCGTTGCGGATGTCGTTGATGCGGCGCAGCAGTTCCGCGCCGTTGCTGCCCACGCTGACAGTGTCCAGCAGTGCCACCGGAAAGGCCGTGCGCCGCCAGCTCGACGGACGCCAGATCCGCTTGGTGTAGGCGTCGCGCAGGTCTTCCAGGAAGGCGTGCACCAGGAGTTTGGCCACCTGGTCCGCGTTCTCGTCGTTGCGCAGCGGCACGGTCAGCCGGGTCGCGAATCCCAGGAAGCTGTCCGACAATTCGGGCGCCATGTACCGCTGGTGCATGAACCAGCGCGTTTCCTTGGACAATCCGGGCACGCGCCCGCTGATCCACATCCACAGGCGCAGGATCGGCCACAGCGCCAGGACGCCGAAGACCAGGCGGGTGATCCAATCGCCGCCCTCGTTGCCGGCGTCGAAATCGCGCGAACCCAGCCGCAGCAACCGTGGCAGCCGAGTCCGGAGCTCGACCGCGGCCTCGGTCTCCTCGGTGGTGATGCGCTGGCGGGTCAGCCAATCCGCGGTGCGGTAGCGCGGAAAAGCGATCGGGCCCATGGCGGTGTCGTCGCGCGAGAAGCTTTCCACCAGCCGCTGCAGAATCGGCAGACAGTGCTCGGCCATTTCGGGACCGGTCGCTTCCGTGCTGGTCGCGGCGGGCCCAGCGGCCCGCCCGGGGATGATCGAATCCTCGCCGAGCAGGTGCAATTCGGCGCGGGCTCGCGGAACGGCGCGGCGGCCGCCCGACTCACCCAGCCACTGGTGGAGCTCCCGCATGAGATCGCTGTTCGCCGCGGGGCCGACCAGGCACACCAGCGGGCGGGGCAACCGCCGCCGGCCGCTCAGCAGAGTCCGCAGTACCCGGGGCTTCTCCGCGGGCACGTACAGCGTCCGCAAGAGCGTCTGGAGCTTGCCGATATCGTTCGGACCCGGCACCATGGCCTCCTCCCCTGGGCAGAGCGTCGAGAACCCCTTACGTTACAAGAACATTCGAGGCCGGACAGCCCGTCCGCGGAGAGCGCGGAACTCGCCCGTTGTGCACCGCACCTGCGCGAACACCGCAGCCGGGCGCACAACGAGACGTCAGAAGCCGAGCTTGCGCAACTGCTTCGGGTCGCGCTGCCAATCCTTGGCGACCTTCACGTGCAGGTGCAGATAGATACGCGTGCCGAAAATGCTCTCGATCTGCTTGCGCGCGTTGGTGCCGACCTCTTTGAGCCGCGCACCGCCCTTGCCGATCACGATGGCCTTCTGACTGGGACGTTCCACATAGAGATTGGCGTGCACGTCGAGCAGTTCCTTGAGCGGCTTCTCGCGCCCGGGGGCCGGCTCCTCGTCCTCACGCTCACGCGGGACGATCTCCTCGATGACCACGGCCAGCGAGTGCGGCAGTTCATCGCGCACGCCCTCCAGCGCGGCCTCGCGGATGAGCTCGGCCATGAGGGTTTCCTCCGGCTCGTCGGTGAGCTCGCCGTCAGGGTAGAAAGCCGGGCCCTCCGGCATTTTCGACGCGATGACATCGGCCAGGATATCGACCTGCGCACCCTGCACCGCCGACACCGGAACCACGTCGGCGTTCTCGCCGAGCAACCGGGAAACCGCCATCAACTGTCCGGCGACCTCGTCGCGGGACACCTTGTCGATCTTGGTGACCACGCCCAGCAGCGTCGTCTTCGGCGCCACCTGCCGGATCTGCTCCACGATCCAGCGATCGCCCGGGCCGATCTTCTCGTCCGCCGGAATGCACAGCGCGACCACGTCGACTTCCGAATAGGTATCGCGCACAAGATCGTTCAGGTGCTGACCGAGCAGTGTCCGGGGACGGTGCAGGCCCGGGGTGTCCACCAGGATCAGCTGATAGTTCGCGCGGTGCACGATGCCGCGGATAGTGTGCCGGGTGGTCTGCGGACGCGAGGAGGTGATCGCGATCTTCGCGCCGACCATGGCATTGGTCAGCGTCGACTTGCCGGTGTTCGGACGACCCACGAAACAGACGAAGCCGGAACGGAATTCGGGCCCGGGGGCGTCAGCCATGGGACACCTCGGCACCGTCGTCGACGATCTCGAAGACGGCGCCGTCCTTGTCGGTGAACACGATCCTGGCCTCCGCGGAAACCTCACGCACCGCGGTGACGCCGCTGTCGGACAACCGTCCGCCGACCACCACGGCGGCCTCGAAACCCTCCGCGCCACTGGAGATCGCGGCCGCGACCGCGGCCTGCAGAGCGGTCAGCCGCAGCGCCCGCAGCCCGACCTCACCGGCGGCGTAGGTGCGGCCGTCGGTGTCGCGGACCGCGGCACCGCTCGCACCGCCGGTACGGGCGAGCGCACCACGGGCCAGCACCAGCAGTTTGCTGTCCTCGTCGTCCAATTCAGTCATCAGTGTCTCCATCCTCGTCGTATTCCGGCGCCTCGCCATTCGGCTCCGCGCCGTCGGTTTTCCGCGGGACCTGGCGCACCTCGACCGTGTGCACCCGCATCCGTCCTCGCCCGTCCGCATGGCCCTCGCCGCGCAGCACCAGACCGTGCACCTCGACCTGGGAACCCGGCAGCGGCACCCGGCCCAGGGCGTGCGCGAGCAGGCCGCCGACGGTGTCGACGTCCTCCTCCTCGATCTCCAGCCCGTACAGCTCGGCCAGATCGTCCACCGAGAGCCGGGCCGAAACGCGAAAACGGCCGTCGCCCAGGTCTTCTACCGGCGGGGTCTCATCGGTGTCGTACTCGTCGGCGATCTCTCCGACGATCTCCTCGAGCACGTCCTCGATGGTTACCAGCCCGGCGATGCCGCCGTATTCGTCGACCAGCAGCGCCATATGGTTGCGGCGGCGCTGCATTTCGTCGAGCAGATCGTCCAGCGGTTTCGAGTCGGGCATGAACACCGCCGGGCGCATCACCTCCCCGACACGCACCTGCCGGCTTCGATCCGCATAGGGCACAAGGTCTTTCAGGTAGACCACGCCCTGGATGTCGTCCACGTTCTCGCCGATCACCGGGATCCGGGAGTGGCCGCTGCGCACCGCGAGCGACATCGCCTGCGCGGCGGTCTTGTCCTGCTCGATCCAGACCATCTCCGTGCGGGGCACCATCACCTCACGCGCGGAGGTGTCGCCCAGTTCGAAGACCGACTGGATCATGCGGCGTTCGTCGTCGGCGACCACGCCGCGCTCGCTGGCCATCTCCACCACCTCGCGCAATTCGATCTCCGAGGCGAAGGGCCCGTTGCGGAAGCCCTTACCCGGAGTGAGCGCGTTACCGATGAGGATCAGCAAGCGGCTCACCGGGCCCAGGATCATGCCGATGAACTGCAACGCCAGCGCCGAGGCCAGCGCCAGGGTGTAGGCGTGCTGACGGCCGAGCGTACGCGGGCCGACACCGATCACGACATAGTCCACCAGCACCATCACCGTGGCGGTGATCAGCAGCGCCCAGCCCTGACTGATCATGCCGATCAGCGCCGCGGCGAGCAGCACGGTGGCGCCGATCTCGCACAGGATGCGCAGCAGCACCATGAGATTCACGTACCGGGCGCGATCGTCCACGATGCGGCGCAACCTGATCGCGCCGGGGCGTTCGGCGCGCACCATATCGTCCAGGCGGGCCGGGGAGATCGTGTTCAGCGCCGCGTCGACACCGGCGAACAGCCCACCCAACGGGACGAGTAGAACCGCCAGAACGATCTGGGTCAGTGAACTCACGGAGCGCCTAGATCGTCACCCGGTGCGGTGAAGCCGGCCTTGCCGAGCAACTGCGCGTCCCGTTCGGCGAGTTCGGCCCGCACCCGCGCCTCCCGCAGACTCTCGTACCACTCTTCGAGCAGTCGCGCCTGCAGCGCGAACATCTCCTTCTCCTCCTCAGGTTCGGCATGGTCGTACCCGAGCAGATGCAGCACACCGTGCACGGTCAGCAGCGCCAGCTCGTGATCGAGCGAATGCCCCGCCTTGCGCGCCTGCGCGGCCGCGAACTCCGGGCACAACACGATGTCGCCGAGCATCGACGGCCCCGGCTCCGGACTGTCCGGGCGCCCGCCCGGCTCCAGCTCGTCCATCGGGAACGACATCACATCGGTCGGTCCCGGCAGATCCATCCACCGCATATGCAGATCCGCCATGGTGTCGAGATCGACCAGCACCATCGACAGCTCCGCCGCAGGATGCACATCCATCCGCCCGATCACAAACCGCGCGACACTGACCAGCTCTTCTTCGGGAACGTCGACACCCGACTCGTTGGCGATCTCAATGCTCACCTGAACAGGGTATTCGCTCCCCACCCGGGCAGCTCCCCCGGCTCGCGGCACACCCCGCCGTCCATGTCGAGAACGCCGCGTATACAGCGATGGCGCCCGGCTCGCGGGCGCCCTCATGCTGGGTAGCCGCTGGCTACCGGCGGTCGGTGCGGCCGGCGGCGCGCCGCTGCGCGCGATTGCCGGGATAGTGCTGACCGACGGCAGGGCGGGTTTCGGCTTCGTGACGGTCGTAGGCGTCGACGATGTCGGACACCAGACGGTGCCGCACGACATCGCTCGAGGTGAGTTCGGCGAAGGCGATGTCGTCGATATCGGTGAGGATCTCGCTGGCGGCACGGAGGCCGGAGCGAGCGCCACCGGGCAGATCGACCTGGCTGATATCGCCGGTCACAACCATTTTGGAGCCGAAGCCGAGGCGGGTGAGGAACATCTTCATCTGCTCGGCGGTGGTGTTCTGCGCTTCGTCGAGGATGATGAACGCGTCGTTGAGGCTGCGGCCGCGCATATAGGCGAGGGGGGCCACCTCGATGACGCCCGCGGCCATCAGCTTCGGGATGGCTTCCGGGTCCATCATGTCGTGCAGCGCGTCGTAGAGCGGGCGCAGGTAGGGATCGATCTTCTCGTTGAGCGTGCCGGGCAGAAAGCCCAGCCGCTCGCCGGCCTCCACCGCGGGGCGGGTGAGGATGATCCGGGTGACCTGCTTGGCCTGCAGCGCCTGCACCGCCTTGGCCATCGCCAGGTAGGTCTTACCGGTGCCGGCCGGACCGATGCCGAAGACGATGGTGTTGGCGTCGATCATGTCGACATAGCGCTTCTGGTTCAGCGTCTTGGGCCGGATGGTCTTGCCGCGCCGGGACAGGATGTCCAGGCTCAGCACCTCGGCCGGAGAATCCGAGGAGCCCTCGGTGAGCATGGAAACCGTGTGCCGCACCGCTTCCGGCGTCACCACCCGGTTGCGACCGGTGAGCGCGACGAGCTGCTCGATGACCCGTTCGGCCAGCGCCACATCGGCCGCCCGGCCGGTGAGGGTGACCGCGTTGCCGCGGACATGGATGTCGGCATCGAGCAACTGCTCGAGCTCACGCAAATTCTGGTCGGCCGAGCCAAGGAATGGGAACACCGATTCCGGCGCGAGATCGATGCTGGAGCGCACGGTACGCGGCGCGGGGGCCGAACCGTTGTCGCCGGCACCACGGGGGATGGCAGGAGGCGCAGCCGACGGGGCGGGTGAGCGCGAGCCTGCGGTGGGGTTGGTTGGGTCGCCGATCTCGCCTTG
This sequence comes from Nocardia goodfellowii, assembly GCF_017875645.1. NCBI lineage: Bacteria > Bacillati > Actinomycetota > Actinomycetes > Mycobacteriales > Nocardiaceae > Nocardia > Nocardia goodfellowii. The sequence goes on from NZ_JAGGMR010000001.1 coordinate 7,438,873, forward strand.
TGTTCGCAAAAGTCGCTACAGCCTGCTTTCCGGTCTCGACAGCTGTTTCGTGTGAGGAAATTCTAACGCGGGCCACTGACACGGCCCAGTGAATAAACCGCAATCTCCCCGCAGTATTCCCCGCCCTCCGCGGCGCAACCCTCCGGGGCAAGCACGGAACAGCGGCGGTCCGAAACCGAATGGCAGGGCCGGACGACAGCCAGTAGGGTGACCGCATCAGGATCGAATTCACGGGGGTTTTCCATGCTTATCTGGGGTTGGACGCGAAAAATTCACCAGCTGGCGATGCTCACGCTGGTGTGCGCCAATTGCCATAACCCGTCCGCGCACGCGCTGCGCAAGGCGGTCACGATGTTCACGCTGTTCTTCATCCCGCTCATCCCGCTGAAGACCAGGCACTTCCTGGAGTGCACGTTCTGCGGTGCGTCCTACGAGGTGCCGAAGGAGAACGTGCACGCTCTGATCGGCCAGGCCTACGGGGTGGATCAGCAGGGAGCCGGGCAGCCGACGCCTCATCCCGAGCGGCGCTGAGCGCCCGCGAGGAGTTCGCTGCCGCGTAATTCTGTGAGAACTTCCAATGCCGGCAGGCGGGTCACCAGCGCGGGGTGAGTGCGCCCAGCGCGCCCAGCGCGACGGCCGCGGCGGTCGACGTGCGCAGCACGGTAGGGCCGAGCAGAACCGCCTGGGCGCCCGCCTCGGTCAGCGCCGCCAATTCTGAATCGTCCAGGCCCCCTTCGGGTCCGACGATCAGAATCACCTCCGGCACTCCGTCGAACGGCAACTCGCTGAAGCGACCGGCACCGGATTCGTGCAGCGCGGCCACTGTCGCGCCGTCGGCCGTCGCCTGACGCACCAGGTCCACCAGATCGCGGGTGCGGTGCAGGTCGGCGACTTCGGGAATATAGGGGCGGCGTGATTGCCGCGCGGCCGACCGGGCCGCGGCCCGCCACTTCTCGACAGCCTTGGCGGCCTTGCCTTCCCACCTGCTGACGCACCGGACCGCCTGCCACGGGACGATCGCGTCCGCCCCGGCCTCGGTCATCAACTCGACCGCCAGCTCGGAGCGTTCGGACTTCGGCAGCGCCTGGACGACGGTCACCCGCGGCGACGCGGGCTCGGCCACCCGCCGCGTCAGCACCTTCAGATCCAGCCGATCCTTCTGCGCCGCGACCACTTCCGATTCGGCGACCAGACCCCGCCCATCGGACAGGGTGATCGGCTCACCGGCCCGGATCCGGCGCACGGTCGCCGCGTGCCGGCCTTCCGGGCCGTCGAGCACCGCGATCGCGCCCGGCTCCGGGATGTCGTCCAGATAGAAGACGGTGGCGGCCAAGGCCTCAGCGTCCGCTGAACGACGCGCGCAGCCGGGCGAACAAGCCGCTGTTGTGCTCGGACTGCGCCGACATCACCTCGGCGCGATCCCGCTCCCGCATGCCCTTGTACTTGCGCAGCAGATCGGTCTGCTTGCCGTCGAGTTTGGTCGGCACCACGATGTCCAGGTGCGCCATCAGGTCACCGCGCGTACCGGACCGCAGACGCGGCATGCCGTGGCCGCGCAGCACCGACACCTCGCCGGGCTGGGTGCCCGCGGCGATGGTCAATTCGACCGGGCCGTCGAGGATGGTGTCGATGACGACCGTGGTGCCCAGCGCCGCGTCGACCATCGGCACACGCACGGTGCAGTGCAGATCGTCGCCGTCGCGGACGAACACGTCGTGCGGCTGCTCGACGACCTCGACGTAGAGGTCGCCCGCGTGGCCGCCACCCGGGCCGACCTCGCCCTGCGCGGCCAGACGTACCCGCATGCCGTTGGCGACACCGGCGGGGATCGGCGCGGCGATCTCGCGGCGCGCGCGCACCCGGCCGTCGCCGCCACACTTGTGGCAGGGATCGGGGATGGTCTCACCGGCGCCGCGGCAGGTCGGGCACGGACGCGAAGTCAGCACCTGGCCGAGGAACGACCGCTGCACCGACTGGACTTCGCCCGCGCCGCCACAGGTTTCGCAGCGCACCGGCTTGGAGTTGCCGTTGGTGCCGGAACCGGTGCAGACGTCACACAGGATCGCGGTATCGACGGTCAGGTGCTTGGTCACGCCGACGGCGCATTCGGCCAGGCTGAGCCTGGTCCGGATGAGCGAGTCGGCGCCCGGCTGCACCCGGCCGCGCGGTTTGCGCGATCCGCCGGAGGCGTTCATGCCGCCGAAGAACGCCTCGAAGACATCGCCGAGCCCGCCGAAGCCGGCGCCCGCGAAGCCGCCACCGCCGCCGCCGGATTCCAGCGGATCCCCACCCAGGTCGACGATGCGGCGCTTCTCCGGATCCGACAGCACCTCATAGGCTGTCGAGACCTCTTTGAACCTGGCCTGCGCCGTTTCGTCGGGGTTGACGTCGGGATGCAGTTCACGTGCCAGCTTGCGGTAGGCGCGTTTGATCTCCTGGTCGGTCGCGTTCTTCGCGACGCCGAGCAGTCCGTAGTAATCCCGTGCCACTTGAGTCTCTAGTCCTTGGTTGCTCTCCACAGTCCGGCCGATCAGCCGGATGCGTGGCTCATCCTGTGCCTGTCCCGCTCCAACCGAACGCCGATGCCACCGGACATTAGTCGGATGCGCTCAACTTTATCCGGCCGCGGGTTCGAAGGTGGAAGCGGCTGCGGCAAGTGCAGCGTCCACCGAGGGTAGCAGCGGCCCGCCCGGCGCTATCGGTCAGCGTTCGGCGAGGACTTCGCCGATGTAGCGGGCGACCGCGGCGACCGAGGCGATGGTGCCGGGATAGTCCATCCGGGTCGGCCCGAGCACGCCCATGCCGCCCAGCACGGCCCCGGAGGTGCCGTAGGCGGTGGACACCACCGAGGTGGTGCGCATCTGCTCGACCTGCGTCTCCTCGCCGATCCGCACGGTCACGGTGCCCGGCTGCTGGGTAGCGGCCAGCAGCTTGAGCACGACCACCTGCTCCTCCAGCGCTTCGAGGACCTGCCGCAGCGAACCGGGCAGCCCGAAGTCGGCGGCGTTGCGGGTGAGATTGGCGGTGCCGCCCAGGACCAGCCGTTCCTCGGGATGTTCCACCAGGGTCTCCACCAGCACGGTCGACACCCGGATCAGCACATCGCGCAACTTCGGCGGGGCGGTCTCGGGCAGTTCGGCCACGGCCGCGGAAGCAATCGCGAGGCGTTTGCCGTCCATCGCGTTGCCGAGCAGGCCACGCAGCGCGGCCAGATCTTCGTCGTCGACGAGCTCGCCGAGTTCGACCAGGCGCTGATCGACGCGGCCGGTGTCGGTGATCACCACGAGCAGCAGCCGCGCCGGGTTCAAGGCGACGACCTCGATGTGCCGGACCGTCGACGCGGATACCGTCGGGTACTGGACGACGGCGACCTGCCTGGTCAGCTGGGCCAGCAGCCGGACACCGCGACGCAGCACGTCATCGAGATCGACGCCGGACTCCAGGAATTCCATGATGGCGCGGCGTTCGGCGCCGGAGAGCGGCTTGACCTCGGAGATCCGGTCGACGAACTGGCGGTAGCCCTTGTCGGTCGGGATCCGGCCGGAGCTGGTGTGCGGCTGAGTGATGTATCCCTCGGCCTCCAGCACCGCCATGTCATTGCGCACGGTCGCGCTGGAAACACCCAGATTGTGCCGTTCCACCAGGGTTTTCGACCCGATGGGCTCCTTCGTCGAGACATAGTCCGCGACGATGGCCCGCAGGACTTCGAAGCGCCTGTCCTCGGTGCTCGACATCGCCCCACCTCCTCGCTGGTCTTCTCATCGCAGGCCGGCGTCGTGAGCGCGATCGACCTGACTCGTGCGCCGTGCGCCGGGCCCGGCGGCTCGTTGTCCAGTCTAATGACTCGTGTGCCGCCCAAGAATGGGCGGCACACGAGCATTTACAGCGTTCTACCGGCGCGAGCGCGCGCTAACGGGGCTCGAGGCTCTTGGCGTGCTTGCCCGCGAGGGCGTCCAGACCGAGCATGGCCAGCAAGGACTGGCAGTCGTCGGCGTTCTGGGAATGACTGGCCACCGTGCGCGCCGCGACGGCGTTCTGGCGGGCGGTTTCGAGCTTCTCGGCGGCCCGCGCGTCGGCGAATTCGTTCGCCTCGTGGACCAGCGTGATGTGTCGTGCCTGGGGCATAGGACTCCTTGGGGTTGAAAGGGAGCCTACGCGTATGCGCGCTACGGCGATAGTAGAACCGGGGCCTATCAGGCAAGACCGCGCAAACATGGGCGTCGGGCGGTTGTGAGATCACACAGCGGGGCGGGTCGAGAGCGACGCCGGAAAACGCACGCGCGCCGAGCAATTCACCAGCAGCGAGCGGACACGATGCGGCGGAGATCCTTGCCGTCGTTCGAGCGGCAACGGTGCAACGGTGGCCGACACGCGCGAGCGGGCCGGGCGCACCGCGTCCCTGGATGCCCCGCGGCACAAGGCACCCGTGCCACCAGGCTGGCGGGCCACCGGGCTGGCCACGGGAGCCCGCCGACTACAGGCGGAGCGGGTCGGCATCGGGTCGAGTACCGGCGTGCGGACTCAGGTCAGCAAGTCGCGGACTACTCCGTCGGCGAGGAGGCGGCCACGGGGAGTGAGGACGAGCCTGCCGTGCTCGAGTACGGCGAGGCCGTCCGCGATGACGCGGTCGGCGGCGGCGAGCCCGGCGGGGTTCAGATCCGTCAACGGGAGGCCGGTCCGCAGGCGGACGGTCAGCATGACGCGCTCGGTGTAGCGCTCCTCCGCGGAGAGGGCTTCCCACCCGGCGGCGGGCAGGCCGCCGCCGGCGACGCGGTCGGCGTAGCGGGCGGGGTGTTTGACGTTCCACCAGCGGACACCGCCGACATGGCTGTGCGCGCCGGGGCCCGCGCCGAGCCAGTCGCCGCCGTCCCAGTAGCCGAGGTTGTGCCGGCAGCGGGCGGAATCGTTCGCGGCCCAGTTGGACACCTCGTACCAGGTGAGACCGGCCGCGCCGAGACGGGCATCGATGCGTTCGTAGCGCGCGGCGAGGACGTCGTCGTCGGGGGCGGGCAGGTCGCCGCGGCGGACCTTGCGGGCCAGGGCGGTGCCGTCCTCCACGATCAGCGAATAGGCGGAGACGTGGTCGACACCGGCGTCCAGCACCGCGTCCAGACTCGCGTCCAGGTCGGCATCGCGTTCACCCGGGGTGCCGTAGATGAGATCCAGGTTGACGTGCTCGAATCCCGCCGCGCGCGCCTCCTTGGCGGCGGCGACGGCGCGACCCGGAGTGTGCGTGCGGTCGAGCACCTTCAGGACGTGCTGGGCCGCGGACTGCATGCCCAGCGACACCCTGGTGAACCCGCCCGCGAGCAACTGTTCGAAAAATTCCGGCGCGGTCGATTCCGGATTCGACTCGGTGGTGACCTCCGCGCCGGGGGCCAGGGCGAACTCCGCGCGCACCGCGTCCATGACGTTTGCGAGACCGCCGCCGCCGAGCAGTGACGGGGTGCCGCCGCCGACGAAGATCGTGGCGACCTCCGGTGTTCCGGACGGCAGTGCGTCGAAGGCCGCGGCGGCCGTGGCGAGTTCACCGCGCAGCGCCGCCAGCCAGGATTGCGGTGAGGCCGAAGTGCCCAGCTCACCGGCGGTGTAGGTGTTGAAGTCGCAGTAGCCGCAGCGGGTCGCGCAGAACGGCACATGGATGTAGATGCCGAAGGGTCCGCCCCCGAAGTCGTGCAGCACGGGCGCGGTCGCTTCGGTTCCCGTGGGGGCGGAAGAACTCACCCCACCAGTGTGACCGCCCGCGCCCGCGCCGCCCGCACCCACCTGGGTGTTCCAGTTCACGCCGGCCGGGACCACTCAGCCCGTGACGATGGGGGTGTTCTGGTTGGCGGTGAGCAGCCACCGGCCGTTTTCCTTGGCCATGACGTAGAGCGGAGCGCCCTCGCCGATCAGGCCGCCGTCGGCGTCGAAGTAACGCTGGTGGATCTTGACCGCGGCGACATCGGGGCGAATGAACATCGCGTATTCGAAGTCGTAGGTCGCGTGGCCGCCGTCCTTGGTGGCGCCGGGCAGGACCTGGGCGGTGAATTCGGCGATGGCGGCGCGTCCGAAGAGCCGTTTACCGTGGCCGGTGGTCCAGATCGCGTCCTCACGGAACAACGCGATGAACTCGTCGACGAGCTCGTTGCGCTGGGCGTGGTCGACCGCGGCGATGACCTCCCGGATCGCGGCGAGTTCGGCTTCGGCCTCGGCTGGGGCGTAGGTCTGATCGGTGCTCATGGGCCGAGCTTCCAACCTCGAGGTCGCTCAAGGTCAACCCTCGGCGCGATCTATGACGGTTGTCACATCGACCCCCGGGCAAGCTGGGGATTTCCCGCGAATTCGGGGGAAATATCGAGCAGCGGTCGGAACGACCCATTTGACGTGGCACAATAGTCCCCATGCGCGGATCTGGAGTACGACTGGTGGCACGACGCCACGTCGACTTCAAGCGCGTCTGCAGCGCCTGCTGTCTGCCCGGTTCACTCCGGTAGTTCAGCGGCGCGCATTCCCGGGTCTCCCCGACTCTCTTCGAAATTCGCATCGGTCCGCTGCTACCGCGGGCGCGAGTCAGCCCCTCGCACCCTCCAGCCGATGTATCCCCACCCCAGCAGGAGTGACCCCCATGACGTCGACTACCGACGCCGGTCCCAGCGATCAGCCCAAGCCCGTCGCCCGGCGTGAGCGCACCGGCAAACCGGTGCGCCGCAAGTCCGAGGGCCAGTGGGCGCTCGGATACCGCGAGCCGCTGAACGCCAACGAGCAGTCCAAGAAGGACGACAACCCGCTCAACGTGCGCGCGCGCATCGAGAACATCTACTCGAAGCAGGGCTTCGAGTCGATCGACAAGGCCGATCTGCGGGGCCGGATGCGCTGGTGGGGTCTCTACACCCAGCGTGAGCAGGGCTATGACGGCACCTTCACCGGCGACGAGAACATCGACCTGCTCGAGGCGCCCTACTTCATGATGCGGGTGCGCTGCGACGGCGGCGCGCTCAATGTGCGGCAGCTGCGGACCCTCGGTGAGATCTCCACGGAGTTCGGCCGGGACACCGCCGATCTGTCCGACCGCGAGAACGTCCAGTACCACTGGATCGAGATCGAGAACGTGCCGGAGATCTGGCGACGGCTCGAAGAGGTCGGCCTGCACACCACCGAGGCGTGCGGCGACTGCCCGCGCGTGGTGCTCGGCTCCCCGCTCGCCGGTGAGTCGTTCGACGAGGTGCTCGATCCGACGCCGGCCATCAACGAGATCGTCGAGCGCTTCATCGGCGACAAGCGGTACTCGAACCTGCCGCGCAAGTTCAAGACCGCCATCTCCGGTCAGCAGGACGTGGTGCACGAGATCAACGACGTCGCCTTCATCGGCGTCGAGCACCCCGAGCACGGTCCCGGCCTCGACGTGTGGGTCGGCGGCGGCCTGTCCACCAACCCGATGCTGGCCCAGCGCCTCGGCGCGTGGGTGCCGCTGGACGAGGTGCCGGATGTCTGGGAGGCGATCGTCGCGCTCTACCGCGACTACGGCTACCGGCGGCTGCGCACCAAGGCGCGGATCAAGTTCCTGGTCAAGGACTGGGGCATCGAGAAGTTCCGCGAGGTCCTGGAGACGGAGTACCTGAAGCGCAAGCTGATCGACGGGCCCGCGCCCGAAAAGCCTTCCCGGCCTATCGATCACATCGGCGTGCAGAAGCTGCGCAACGGCCTGAACGCGGTCGGCTTCTCCCCCATCGCCGGACGCGTTTCGGGCACCATCCTGCAGCAGGTAGCCGACGCGGTGGCCCGGGTCGGCTCCGACCGGATCCGCTTCACGCCGTACCAGAAGCTCATCGTCCTCGATGTCGCCGACGACAAGGTGGAGCAGCTGATCGACGAACTGCAGCCGCTGGGTCTGCAGGCGCGGCCGTCGCACTGGCGGCGGAACCTGCTGGCCTGCAGTGGGATTGAGTTCTGCAAGCTGTCGTTCGTGGAGACGCGTAAGCGCTCCCAGGTGCTCGCCCCCGAGTTGGAGCAGCGGCTCGCGGACATCAACGCCGACCTCGATGTACCGATCACCGTGAACATCAACGGCTGCCCTAATTCCTGCGGCCGGTCCCAGATCGCCGACATCGGCTTCAAGGGTCAGCTGGTGGACGACGGCGACGGGAATCAGGTGGAGGGCTTCCAGGTTCACCTGGGTGGCAGCCTCGGCCTCGACAGCGCCTTCGGCCGCAAATTGCGCCAGCACAAGGTGACCAGCGAGGAGCTCGGTGACTACATCGAGCGGGTGGTGCGCAACTTCCTCAAGCACCGCGAAAACGGAGAGCGGTTCGCGCAGTGGGCCGTGCGCGCCGATGAGGCTGACCTTCGGTGATTCGGTCGACGGGAGATCAACTATGACAACGAAACTCGTGGAGAAGCTGTCCGAGGACGAGCTGCGTGCCATCGCCGAACAGGGCGCGGCCGAGCTGGGCCCGGATGCCTCGGCGGTGCAGCTGCTGGAGTGGACCGATAAAACGTTCGGCGGCAACTACATCGTCGCCTCGAACATGCAGGACGGCGTGCTGGTGCACCTGGCCGCGGAAATCCGTTCCGGGGTGGACGTGCTGTTCCTGGACACCGGCTATCACTTCGCCGAGACCATCGGCACCCGGGACGCGGTGGAGGCCGTGTACGGGGTGAACGTGGTCAACGTCCGCCCGGAACACAGTGTGGCCGAACAGGATCAGTTGCTCGGCAAGGATCTGTTCGCCCGGGATGCCGCGGAATGCTGCCGCTTGCGCAAGGTGGTGCCGCTGAAGAAGTCGTTGAGCGGCTACAACGCCTGGGTGACCGGGATCCGGCGGGTGGAGGCTCCCACACGGGCCAACGCCCCACTGATCTCCTACGACGAAGCTTTCGGCCTGGTGAAGATCAACCCGATCGCGCCGTGGTCCGACGACGAGATGCAGGACTACATCAACACCCACGGCATTCTCGTCAATCCCCTGGTGGAAGAGGGATATCCGTCCATCGGCTGCGCTCCGTGCACACGGAAGCCGGAGCCGGGATCCGATCCGCGAAGCGGCCGCTGGGCCGGCCTCGCCAAGACCGAATGCGGGTTGCATCAATCATGACCGAAACCATCAGTGCACGAGCCTTGGGTATCAGCGAATTCGACACGCTCGCCGCGTTGGAGTCGGAGTCCATCCACATCTTCCGTGAGGTGGCAGGAGAGTTCGAGCGGCCGGTGATCCTGTTCTCCGGCGGCAAGGACTCCACCGTGCTGCTGCACCTGGCGTTGAAGGCATTCTGGCCCGCGCCGCTGCCGTTCGCGCTGCTGCACGTCGATACCGGGCACAATCTGCCCGAGGTGCTGGAATTCCGCGACAAGATCGTCGAAAAGTACGGCCTGCGACTGCATGTCGCGAAGGTCGAGGACTACCTCGCCGACGGTCGTCTGACCGAACGCCCCGACGGCATCCGCAACCCGCTGCAGACCGTTCCGCTGCTGGACGCCATCACCGAGCATCGCTTCGACGCGGTGTTCGGCGGCGGGCGCCGCGACGAGGAGCGCTCGCGCGCCAAAGAGCGAATCTTCTCGCTGCGCAACGCCTTCGGGCAGTGGGACCCGAAGCGGCAGCGGCCCGAGCTGTGGAACCTGTACAACGGCAAGCACGCTCCGGGCGAGCATGTCCGGGTGTTCCCGCTGTCGAACTGGACCGAACTCGACATTTGGCGCTACATCGCCCGCGAGGACATCGACCTGGCCAGCATCTACTACGCGCATCAGCGGCCGGTGTACCAGCGCGACGGCATGTGGATGACGCCGGGCGTGTGGGGCGGTCCGGCCGAAGGCGAAGCGCTGCAAACCCTTTCGGTGCGCTACCGCACCGTCGGCGACGGCTCGTCCACCGGCGCCATCCTGTCCGACGCCGCCGACAACGCGGCGATCCTCGCCGAGGTCGCGGCGTCCCGCTTGACCGAACGTGGCGCGACCCGTGGTGACGACCGGGTGTCCGAGGCCGCCATGGAAGACCGTAAGAGAGAGGGCTACTTCTGATGGCCGACCTATTGAGACTGGCCACCGCCGGGTCTGTCGACGACGGCAAGTCAACGCTGGTCGGGCGGTTGCTCTACGACACCAAATCGGTGCTGGCGGACCAGATCGACGCGGTCACCAGGGCTTCGGTCGACAAAGGCCTTGCCACACCGGATCTTTCGCTGCTCGTCGACGGCCTGCGGGCGGAGCGGGAGCAGGGCATCACCATCGATGTCGCCTACCGCTACTTCGCCACGCCGAAGCGGTCTTTCGTGCTCGCGGATACGCCGGGCCACGTGCAGTACACCCGCAACACCGTGTCCGGCGCGTCCACCGCGCAGCTGGTGATCTTGCTCGTGGATGCCCGCAAGGGTGTCATCGAGCAGACCCGCCGCCACGCGGCGGTCTTGGCGCTGCTGGGTGTGCCCAAGCTGGTGCTGGCGGTCAACAAGATCGACCTGGTCGATGATCCGGAGACGGTGTTCGCCGAGATCTCCGCCGAATTCAACACGCTGACAAAGACACTCGGCTGGTCGCCGGAGGATGTGCTGGAGATTCCGGTGTCGGCCCTGCACGGCGACAACATCGCTTCCCGCTCGGACAACACCCCGTACTACTCGGGCCCGTCGCTGATCGAGCACCTGGAATCGGTGCCGGTCGATGCCGACAGCACCACCCTCGGGCTGCGTTTCCCGGTGCAGTACGTGATCCGTCCGCGCACCGCCGACTACCCCGACTACCGGGGCTACGCGGGCCAGATCGCGGCCGGTTCGGTCTCACCCGGCGACGAGATCGTGGTGCTGCCCAGCGGGATTCGTACCACCGTCGAGCGCATCGACACCCCGGACGGTGAACTCGCGATCGCGCAGACCGGTCGCAGCGTCACCCTGATCCTGGCCGACGAGGTCGATATCTCGCGCGGTGACATCATCGCCTCGGTCGCCGACGCGCCGGAACCGCTCGAGACGTTCGACGCCACCGTCTGCTGGCTCGGTGACAAGCCGCTGCGCCCCGGCGCCCGGCTGCTGCTCAAGCACGGCACCCGTACCACCCAGGCCATCGTCGGCGCACTGGTGGAGCGCTTCGACGAGCAGAATCTGACCGCGGTGCCGACTCCGGAATCCCTGGAGCTCAACGAGATCGGGCGCATCTCGGTGCGCGTCGCCGAGCCGATCGCGGCCGACGACTACCGCGCCAACCGGCGCACCGGCAGCTTCCTGCTCATCGATCCCGCCGGCGGCAACACCCTCGCCGCGGGTCTGGTCGGTGACGTGCTGACCGCCGTCGAGGTCGGCGCGCCGGCCTGATGTTCGGTACCCCGCCCGCGCGGCGCGCACCCGCCCCGGCGGCCGCGGTTCCGTTGATCGCGGTTGCCCACGGCAGCCGCGATCCGCGCTCGGCGGCCACCATGGCGGCGGTGGTCGCCGAGACCGCCGCCGCCCGGCCGGATCTCGACGTCCGCCTGGCCTTCCTCGACCTCAGCGCGCCCGCAGTGGAGCAGGTCGTGGACGGCATTGCGGCACAGGGGCATACGCATGCCGTGGTGGTGCCGCTCTTGCTGGGCAGCGCCTTCCATGCCCGGGTGGATCTACCCGAACTGCTGGATACGGCGCGGGCACGCCACCCGCAATTGCGGCTCACCCAAGCCGATGTCCTCGGTCCGGATCCGCGGCTGATCGGCGCTCTGCGCGACCGCGTGCTGGACGCCGTGCCGGGTGCCCGGCCCCGCACACTCGGCCGCCGACTCGGCGTCGCGGTAGCCGCCGTCGGCTCGTCATCCGCCGCCGCCAACGCCCACACCGCCGATGTCGCCCGGCGGCTCGCGTTACTGACCGGCTGGCACACCGAGATCTGCTTCGCCACCACCGAACCTACGGTGAACCAGGCGATTACCCGCCTTCGCGACCGTGGCGCCGAGCAGGTTCTGGTAGCTCCCTGGTTCCTCGCCCCCGGCCTGCTCACCGATCGTCTGGTCGGCACCGCCCCAGAACTGATGCACGCCAACGTGATCGGTCCCCACCGCGCACTTGCCGACATCATCTGGGATCGCTACGACGCCGCCCGCATCACCACCCTCGCCCTCTCGGCCTGACGTCTCGCCGTCAATCTCTTCTTCGAGCACGACATGCAACCGGTCGTCGGCGGGGCCGACGTACCGCCCCGTGGCGATGCCCGCGGAATAGTCATGAGCACCGGACTTACTCGACGCGGGATCGTCCAGCCAAGACTGGCACGCCGCGGCGCGATCTACTGCTCATAAGCCCAGAATTCGCGGCATCCACGGGCGACCCCACGCGACTGCTCGCGGCATCGATGGGATTGCCGGCGGCGTCGGTGACGCGCCAGCCGCCGAGCGAGACAACCGGGACGTCGCCGCGACGGCGGGCAAGGGCCAGTTCGGAGAGCGTGCCCCAGGACCCGCCGATCATGGCACTGCGGATCAATTCGCCAGCAGGCGATCGACGATGGCTCGCGCCATCGCGACCTTGGCGTCCTCGCCGAGCTGGCGGGCGATGTTGGCGGCGCTGACGACGGCATCCAGTTCGAAGGCGAGGGCTTCGGAATCCAGGCCCGTGAGTGCGTCCTGGTCCTGGGCTTTGCGAATCTCCTTGGCCAGGAAGGTCAGCCAGGCGTCGTGGTCGGCGGCGAGGGCGTCGCGGACCGGGCCGGGTTTGCTGTCGAATTCGGTGAGGGCGGCGGTGCGGAAGCAGCCGCCGGGGAAGACCGGCTCGGTGACGTGGGCGAACCAGCGGTCGACGAGGGCTCGCACGCGGGGCAGGCCGCGCGGCTCCGCCAGGCTCGGGGTGATGATCTGGGCGATGAACACCTCGCGGCCCGCCTTGACGGCCGCCAGTTGCAGTGCTTCCTTGCTGCCGAACAGGGTGGCGATACCGCTCTTGCTGATGCCGAGGTCGGTGGCGAGCCGGCCGATGGACACCCCGTTCAAACCCTCCACAGAGGCCACATCGGCGGCATGGCGGGCGATCGAGGCTCTGGATCGCGCGCCTTTGGCCAGTCGCTGATCGGAGCTCGCGGGTGCTACGGCGCTGGTGAGGTCGGGCATGTCCACCATTCTCGCACCGAAGCCTTGCCAAGACGAACGGTCGGTCGTACTTTTATTGGACGAACGATCGTGCGTTTTGTTCGCAACCTCCTCGAAGGACCTCCTCATGACCGAAGTGTCCGCGCGGCCCGGCAGTCCGCCGACCGCGAAAGCCGCCGGAATCACCCTCTTGATCGCCTGCGGCGCCGCCTTCATCGCCTTTCTCGACCTTTCCGTCGTCAATATCGCCTTCCCCGCCATCGCCCGCACTTACCCGGACACCGCCGCCACCACGCTCACCTGGGTGGTCAGTGGCTACGCGGTCGCGTTCGCCGCGTTCCTCACGCCCGCGGGCCGATTCGCCGACACGCTGGGCCGGCGGCGGATGTTCTTGCTCGCCCTCGCCGGGTTCGCCCTCACCTCGCTGCTGTGCGGGCTGGCGCCGACCGCGGGCTGGCTGATCGCCGGGCGCCTGCTGCAAGGCGTGACGGCCGCGCTCATGGTGCCCGCCGCGCTCGGTCTGGTCCTGAGCGTCACGCCACGCGAGAAGATCGGCGCCGCGATCGGCGCGTGGTCCGCCGCGGGCGGTTTCGCCGCCGTGGTCGGTCCGGCGCTCGGCGGCGGCCTGGTCGAGGCATTCAGCTGGCGGGCGGTCTTCGTCATCAATGTGCCCGTGGCCCTGGCGCTTATCGTCGCCGTACTGCGAACCTCGGTGCCCGACAGCAGAACTCCGGGCAGCGCGTTGCCGGATCCGCTCGGCACCGCCGCGGTGGCGATCGGGCTCGGCGGACTGGTCGCCGGGGTGACCGAGGGCCAACGCTGGGGTTGGACCGATCCGGTCACCCTCGGCTGCCTGATCGCCGGCGTGCTGCTGTTGCTCTTCGCGCTGATTCGCGCACGCGGACACCACAATCCGGCGATCGCGGTCGATCTGTGGCGCAGCCGTCCCTACGCGCTGGCCAACGCGGGATCCTTCGTGTTCGGCGCGGCGATGTTCGCCTGGCTGCTGGCGGGCCCGCTGTTCCTGGACGCGATCTGGGGCTATTCAGTGCTGGCTTCGGCGGGCGCGATGACCGTCGGCGCGGTGGCGGCGATGATCACCGCGACGCTCGTGGGCCGGCTCACCACGGCGGGCGCACGACGGTGGGCCGGGGTTCTCGGCGCGGTACTGTTCACGGCTTCGGTGGCCTGGATGAGCACCGGCATGTTCGGCTCGGAGCCCGCACTGTGGTCGGCCTGGATTCCGGCGGGCATCCTCGGCGGCGGTGGGCTCGGGATCGTGGTCACGGTGCTGGGCACGGCGTCCGCCAGTTCCCTTCCGCCACAACAATTCGCGGCCGGTGTCGGCATGAACCTGACCGCGCGGCAGGTCGGTGGCGCGCTCGGCGTGGCGCTGCTGGCGGCGATCTTCGCCGCCAACCCCGACCAGCCGCTCACCGCGTTCCACACCCTGTTCGCCGTCTGCGCGGGCATCACCGTGCTGGCGGTTGCCGTGCTGGCCATTCCGAGCACCGACCCGATAGCCGCCCCTGTCCCCTCCAGTAAGGAAACATACTGATGCCGAACATAATTCGCACCGAGGCCGACGATCCGCTGGTGCTCTCCGCCGGGGAAGCCCGCCGGCTGCTGGCCGGCGCACCGTGGCAACGCTTCGCGGTCCTCGGCGATTCGATCGCCCAGGGCGTCGGTGACCCGAGCCCCGGCTACGAGCCGAAAGGGTGGGCCGATCGCCTGGCCGCCGTGCTCACCGCGGTGAATCCGAGTCTGGCGTACCTGAATACCGGCAGGATCGGCGCGACCAGCGGACAGGTCCTGGCCGAGCAACTGCAGCGCGTTGTGGACTTCCGCCCCGATTTGGTCCATCTGACCTGCGGCGGCAATGATCTGTTCCTGCCCGGCGGGAGCAGCACGGAGCTACGCGCCAATCTCGAGACCCTGTTCGCCGCGCTGGCCGAAACAGGCGCGCAGGTAACCACTTTCACCGTCTCGGACGTGTGGGAGGTGGAGCGCTTGGCGCCGATGCGTCCCATGCGCGAACGGATGGCGCAGCTGAACGAGATTCTCCGGGACATCGCGGCGCGCTATGACGTGCTGCTGGTGGAATTCTGGGAACATCCGCTGCGGTTGCGCGAAGACCTGATGAGCGCCGACCTGATTCACTTCAGCACCAGCGGGCACGCGGTCGTCGCCACCGAGATGGTGCGCGCGCTGAGCGAGCGGATACCGGCGAAGAACGCGACACACTAAGACCACGCAGCCCCTGCCCCGCCGCCGGGATTCCCGACCGGGTTGCGGGCCAGGCCGTTTCGGCGATCGTGCAGGGTCACCGGAACGGAGTCGGGGCTGTGCCCGGGGAACCCGCCCGGGCACAGCCCCAGCGTGTGCCGCACGTCACTGTGGAAGTGCCGCACCATACTGCCGCACGAGCGCACTGCCGAGGGCAGCCAGTTCGGCGCGGACCGAGGGTGGGCCCAGCACTTCGACGTCCGAGCCCCATCCGGCGAGTTGCCGGGCCACCATGTTCGGGGTGGGCGCGGTAACCCGAACCTGAACGCGGCCGTCGGGTACCGGACCGTCCACTTCGCAGTGCCTGCCCTGCTGATCGCGTAGCACCGGCAGGAGTTGGGCGGAGATGAGCGCGGTGGCCGACACCGCCGCGCGGCGCTGTTCCATCTCCCCCACCACGTCGTCCCAGGCGGCGGTCAGATCGAAATCCGCGGGGCGGTCGGCGGGCTCGTCGGTCAGTTCGGCATCGAGGATGCGGTCCACCCGGAAGGTTCGTTTGCCCTTTTCCGTACCCGCGACGAGGTACCAGACAGCGTCCTTGTCGACCAGACCCCAGGGATCGACCAGACGCCGCGAACGTTTGCCCGCGCGTTCGTAATCCATTCGAACTCTGCGTCTTTCGACCACCGCACGTTGTAGCAGCGTCACCGTGCCCGGGCGGGTCTTGTCCCGCTGACCCCAGCGGGCCGGATCGATCACCACCGCGTCGGCGGCCGCCTGCGCCTCGGCCCGGAACGTGGGCGGCAGGGCGCGCACCAGCTTGCGCAGGGCGGACTTCACCTCGGGCTCCCCGCCGGTCGACGAGCCCGCCAGCAAGAACAGCGCCCGGGCCTCGGGAGCGTTCAGACCGCTCAGGTCGGTGCGGGCGCCGCCGACCAGTTGCCAGCCGCCGCCGCGGCCCGGCTGCGGGTACACGGGCACACCGGCGGCGGACAGCGCCTCGAGGTCGCGCCGCGCGGTGGCGACCGAGACTTCCAATTCGGCGGCGATCTCCGCGGCCGTCACCCGGCCCCGGGTCTGCATCAACAACAGGGTCGCCACCAAACGGTCCGCTCGCATAGGAAAATTCTCTCTCTAAAAGTGCTCATTCGGTGCGCACTTTGAGCGCGATCCTTGTTATACAACCTGATCGAAACACTCGCCAAGGAGACAGACATGCTGCGCGGAATGGCCACCACCACCTACTTCGCCGACGACCTGGAAGCCGCGAAGGACTGGTACGCCGAATTTCTCGGCGTCCAGCCGTACTTCCACGTGCCCAACGGCTACTACGAGTTCCGTATCGGCGACTACCAGCACGAACTCGGCATCATCAACCGCGCCTACGCACCGGCCGGGGCGCGCAACGAACCGGGCGCGGGCGGAGTCGCGCACTGGCACGTCGACGACCTCGAAGCCACCTTCGAGCGCCTGCTCGCGCTGGGCGCCAAGGAATACGAGCCGATCACCCCGCGCGGCAACGCGGACTCGGGGTTCGTCACCGCCTCGGTGATCGACCCGTTCGGCAATCTCCTGACCATCATGACCAACCCGCACTACCTGGAAGTGCTGGCGAAGACCGGCGGGTTCTAGACCCGGAACCAGCGCTCGAGCACTTTCGCGACCCCATCGCCGGCGACGTCATCGGTGACTTCGTCGGCGAGGTCGCGGATCTCGTCCACGGCATTGCCCATCGCGACCGAGTACCCCGCCCAGGCCAGCATTTCCCGATCGTTATGGCCGTCGCCGATGGCCAGGGTGCGGTGGTGCGGAATACCCAGCGCGGACCGAAGCCGTTCCAGCGCCCAGCCTTTCGTGACACCCCGGCGCGACACCGTCAACCACGGGCCGAATTCCCCGTGCACCCAGCTGGCGTCGGGCACGTGCAACTTCCGCAGCAGTCGCAGCATCTCCTCCTGCGTACCCGTCGGCCACCAGCCGTTCAGGCGCGGAGTCGGCTCGCTGCTGAGTGCACCGTGATCGACGAGCAGATATTCACCGATGGAGAATTCGCCCGGACTCGAACCGGTGGCCCAGGTCCCGATGCCGACTTTCTCCACGGCGAAGATCATCTCGGGGAACAGCGCGCGCAAGGCCCGCACCGCCGGCCCGGGATCGAAGGTCTGCACCGCCACCGGCTCGGCCCTTGCCACATCGATGTGCACAGCGCCGTTGGAGCACAGGGCGTGCCCGTCGACCAGGCCGAGTTCGGTCAGCACCGGCCGGGTGGTCAACAGCGTGCGGCCCGTCGTCACGACCACGTGCACACCCGCGATCACCGCCGCGCGCACGGCATCGACCACCCGCTCACTGATCGCCGACCCGGTTTCCAGCAATGTGCCGTCCACATCCAGCGCAACCAGCTGCGGACCACCCCCTAGAGCTACCACCAGCCCATTGTGCATCGGCGCATGCCACGGCGTCATCCATCCGGATTCCACGCCGACGAACAAGCGCTACTTGTCGTAGCCGTCTCCGCCGCCGGAGCCGCCCGAATCGCCGGAGGACGAAGTTCCGCTAAATGAATCGCCGGAAGAGGAGGTACCCGACGACGTTCCGTTGCTGGACGTGCCCGAGGAGGACGTGCCGCTGGAGGAGGTGCCGGAAGAGGTGTCGCTCGTCGAGGTGCCCGAGGAGGAAGTTCCGTTCGATGAGGTTCCGGTGGAAGTGCCCATGCCCGAGGACGAGTCGGAGTTGGTGCCGCCGGAGTTCGCGCCACCGCCGGAGGTGTCGCCGGAAGACGTTCCGCTGGAGGACGTTCCGTTCGAGGCGCCGGTTCCGCCGGAGGAGGGGGTACTGGCTCCGGTGCCTGCGCTCGGGGTACTTGCCCCTGTGCCAGCGCTCGGGGTACTCGCACCTGTGCCAGCGCTCGGGGTACTCGCTCCCGTGCCAGCGCTCGGCGTACTGGCACCCGTGCCTGCGCTCGGGATGGACGCGCCGGTGTCTGTTGTGGGTGCGGACGGCAGCGAAACCGCTGGCACCGCAGAGGAACTGGCTGCTTGATCCGCGGGCAAGCTGACGCTGGGGATCGGGTTGGCGGCCGGTGGGACCGCAGGGCCCGGAGCCGGGTTCGGGGCCGGCGCGGGGTTCGGGGCCGGCGCGACAGGCACGGGCTTGGAACGCCCGAAGGGGAGCGGATTGGTGAATCTGGCGGGGTTCGCGTACAGCGTGCCCGTGGAACGCGCTGTGCCACAACAGTCCTGCTGCCGTTCAACCCTCGAGCGGGTCGATTCGGACATGGTGGGGCCCTGGGGTCTCTCCGCTTGCGGACCCGCCTGGGTGACGGCCGACCCGGCAGGGAGTCCGCTGGCGTAGCCGACCAGGGTCGCCTCGACCGCTCGACGGGGTACGCCTGCCGCGAGACTCAGGTCGAGCATCACATCGCCGCTGGGCTCGTACAGTAGGACGTCGCTGGACGGCCCGAGGTTCGGAAAGTGCTCCAGCAAGGGCGACAGGTCCGGATCGACGCCGCCCCCGAACACCGTGGCCGCCGACAGGGCCAACGCGGAAGCGACTGCGGCGCTGGAGAATACGGCAACCCGGGGTGGATGCTGCGGGCCCTCGGTGGGCGCGAAGATCCGCACGGCGAACTGCGCGGCGCCGGCGGCGACAACTTGCCCGGGATCGGCCGACACCACCACCGGTCGGCCCAGTTCGGCCAGGGTCCGCGCGACCTCTCGCGGCCGGGCGGCGCCGCCCACCACCAGGATCCGATCGATGTCGGACAGCGTGCGCCCACTGCCGCGCACACACTGCCGCACGAGATCGAAGGACTTGCGGATATGCGCCGTCCGTAACGCGTCGACATCGCTGATCGACATCGACGACACCAGCCCGTCCGGGGTACTGCCACGGGCGCAGCGGGCGATCCGCGCTCCGAGCGGTCGACCGCCGAATTCGTAGGAGCGCAACGGCTTTCCGATGATCGGATGGTTGTCCCAATCCGGCCCGACCCGGACGACAGCCACATCGAGACTGTTGCCGCCGAGGTCGTAGACCAGGACGAAGCCCGGCTCGAACGGCCCGTACTCGGTTTCCAGCCACTCCGCGGCTGCGACAGGCTCGGGCACCAGCATCACGTCGCGGGCACCCGCGAGGTCTAATGCCTGGCGTAATAGGCGCACCTGTTTGTCCGAGTAGATTGCGGGATAGGTGGAGACGGCCCCCGCGATGGGCTCCTCCGTACCGGCCACCAGCCCGTCGACCACCGCCGCGACCATATTCGCGGGCGAGAACAGCCGGCCGCCGACGACCACCGATTCCGGATCGCGGGCAAGATCCGCGAAATCGCTGATAGCCGTGCTGAATTGGGGCGCACCACCGACCTGGGCGACGCCCACCCCGTCGAAGGTCACCGCCGTGCGCCGGGTGCGCACCGATGGGCGCGGACGCCCACCGGTCACCATGGCGGATACGGAGTTCACTGAACCGATGCTCAAACCCAGCACTGTAGTCATTTCGCTATCCCGTCAACGCACCGTGACCACGTCCAGCACACAGTCGAACCATGTGGCCGCGGTCGTCTTCCAAACAGCTCCCACAGGTTAACTGGTAAGGCGTCGTTTTCGAATTCGAATTGATATGAAACGTTTGGGTTCCGACCGTTCTGAACCATACGTCCAGGTAGATCGGCTGTCGAAAAACAGTC
The DNA here is from genome assembly GCF_017875645.1 of Nocardia goodfellowii. Lineage (NCBI taxonomy): Bacteria > Bacillati > Actinomycetota > Actinomycetes > Mycobacteriales > Nocardiaceae > Nocardia > Nocardia goodfellowii. The sequence continues at coordinate 7,458,808 of NZ_JAGGMR010000001.1, forward strand.
CAGCCCCCTGTACAGATAGGGATTCACCCGTACCGCCCTGGATTCCGCAATCATCCAGCGACCCAAAACAATACGGCCGGTCGGCTTGAAACGCGGCCCCGGTCGGCACCTGGACAAGCCGGGCATCACACACCGACTAGTCGGTAACCAAGGTATTGCCGCTCCATCCAACGGGGTCCAGCGGGGAGGCCGCACCCAATGCATGACGCGTCAAACGCGAGGACTGATTTCCGCCAGCTTCAGTACGGCCACTGCGATTGACTGACTTCGGCGACGAGCTCAACCGAGCTGGATTCGCAAGCAACAGAAGGGATATCGACAATGTCGACACGGTTCGCGAACAAGGTCGTGCTCATCACCGGCGCCAGCTCGGGCGTCGGGAAGGCCCTGGCCATCCGGGTGGCGGCCGAAGGAGCGGCGGTGGTCCTGGGTGCGCGGGGCAAGGACGCCGGCGAGCGGGTGGCAGCCGATATCCGCGCCGGGGGCGGCCGGGCGCTGTTCGTCCCCACCGATGTGACCGTCGAGGCGGACGTGGCTCGCCTCACGCAGGCGGCGCTCACCGAATACGGCCGCCTGGACGCGGCGTTCAACAACGCGGGCGCCGTGCTGGCCTATGGCCCCGTCTCGGCGGCCGAGGCGGGCGGCGTCGCGGAACAGGACTGGCGCGCCGACCTGGAACTCAACCTGACCAGCGTGTTCTTCGGTATGCGGCACCAGGTTCCGGCGATCCTCGGTTCCGGCGGCGGCGCCATCCTGAACAACGCTTCGAATCTGGGTGTGGTCGGCATGGGTTCGGTGGCACCGTATGTCGCCGCCAAGCACGGCGTCGTGGGTCTGACCCGCGCGGTCGCGCTGGAGACCGCCGAGCAGGGCGTGCGGGTCAACGCGATCGCCTCGGGTGCGATCGATACTCCGGCGTTCCGCGCCTCGATGGGGGCGACGCCGGAGGGCGAAGCCGCTGTGGCGGCCATGCACCCGATGGGCCGGATCAGCCGGCCGGAGGAGATCGCGTCGTTCTGCGCCTACCTGCTCAGCGACGAAGCCAGCTTCGTCACGGGCGCGGCATTGTCGATCGACGGTGGCTTCACCGCACGCTGACCGTCGTACCCGGAAATAAGTCGTCCCGGCATGGACTCAGCATGCCGGGACGACGGTACTGCTCAGGCGCGAGCGAGCAAGCGCCGCAACGGATTTCGACGTTGCACCGTGCCGGTCGCCTGGACGGCGGGTTGACGCGCCCGAACGAGGCGATCGAATTCCATCGCGCTGCCTTCGGGCCGGCGCAGGCGTCCGGCGTTGAAATCATCGGCCAGCTGCTGCACCGTCTGCTGTGCGCAGGATTTGTTGGTGCCGATGAAGCCGGTCGGGCCACGCTTGATCCAGCCGGTGACATAGGCGCCGGGGAACACCGCGCCACCGGGCTGCTCCAGCACCCGGCCATCCAGATTCGGAATCACGTTGGCGCGCTCGTCGAAAGGCAGACCCGGCAGCGGGACACCGCGGTAGCCCACGGAGGCGAGCACCAGACCCGCCTCGAGTTTCTCGGTCTCGCCGGTGGCCACCGCGCGAAGCACTCCGTCGGCGTCCGCGACGAGTTCGTTGCGGCTCACGCGCACACCGGTCACGCGTTCGGAACCGAGAATCTCGGTGGGAGAAGCCAAGTACCGGAACACGATTCGCTTGCGTTTGCCCGACGGGCGCGCGGCCACCCCGTGCAGCAACTTGAGCTTCTGCGTCACGTGGAAGGGCAGTTCTCCGCCGAGTTCCGGCAGTGCTCCCTCGATCGCGATGTCGACCTCCGAACCCAGCAGACCGACGAATTCCGGGACGGTGAAAGCGGATTCGGCCGGACCGCGACGACCGAGGATGACGACTTCCTCGACTTTGCTGTCCCGCAACGCCCGCAGCGCGTACGGCGCGATATCGGTGCCCGCCAGCGCTTCCGGATCACTGGTCAGGATTCGGGCCACATCGAGGGCCACGTTGCCGTTGCCGACGATGATCGCGCGCCGCTGCGACAGGTCGATGCTGTCGTCCGCGTGGTCGGGATGCCCGTTGTACCAGGCCACGAAGTCGGTGGCGGAGGTACTGCCCGGCAGGCCCTCTCCGGGTATCCCCAGCTTACGGTCCGACGACGCGCCGACCGCGTAGATCACCGCGTGGAAGTGCCCCAGCAGTTCCTCGTGCGAAACATGCTTGCCCACTTCGACATTGAGGTACGAGGTGAATCCGGGCTGTTCGGAGATCACGTCGAAGAGCCCGCTCACCTGCCGGGTCCGGCCGTGATCCGGGGCAACGCCGTGGCGGGCCAGGCCGTAGGGCACCGGCAACCGATCGAACACCGACACCGACACGTCGGGCTGGGTCAGCAGCTCGTCGGCGGCATACATGGCCGACGGACCGGAACCGACGATGGCGACCCGGAGGGGCTCGTGGTCGGTCTGGATCTCGGGCGCGGGCACCGGGCGGGCCAGCAGCGGCCGCGGGCGCGACTCCCGATAGAAGTCCGCGTTGATCTCGATGAACGGCAACTGCGCGTCGGTCAGCTTCTTCGACGAGGAGATCGCGTCGACCGGGCAGGCCGAAGCGCACGCGCCGCAGTCGACGCAGGCCTTCGGGTCGACGTACAGCATCTCCGCCGTCCGGAAATCCGGCTCGTCGGGCGTGGGATGGATGCAGTTGACCGGGCAGGCGTAGACGCAGGACGCGTCGCTGCAGCAGCTCTGGGTGACGACGTACGGCATGAACTCAGCCGGCCTTGACCGAACGCAGCGGCTCGGAGCGGTAGCGGGTGGTGTGACCGTCGATGCCGAGGGCCTTCCAGACGCGCTTGGCGAGCGGGTTCATCAGGCCGATGTCCTTGGCCAGCGTGCGCACATCGCCGAAGAAGTCGCTGAACTCCTGCTTGGCTTCCTTGGTCCCGTAGAACAGTTCCTTGCGGACGTAATCCGGGATGTCGAACTCGCGCCAGAACGAGCGCGGCGGGGTGTAGATCGAGCGGCCCAGGATGAACATGACGATCGGCATGGCGATCGAGAGCACGAACCGGTTGGCCGCGTTCGTCTCGGGCACGTGGTTCTTCAGGAACTCGTGCGCGAAGGAGATATGGCGTGCCTCTTCGGCGACATGGATCGCCATGACGCCGCGCATGATCGGATGCACTTCCTCGCCGGAACGCAGGATCGCCTTCTGGATGTGATCGATCGGCTCCTCACCGGCCAGCACGGCCATGAAGAACAGGTTCGGGAACAGCGCGGCCACGGGAGCGCCGATGTACTTGAACTTGCGCACCAGCGGGCCCATACCGGGCACGTCGATGCCGATCCGGTTCACCATCTCCTGGAACATCAGGGTGTGGTTGTGCTCCTCGATCATCTCGTGGGAGCAGTAGCGGAATTCGGGATCGCCGTTGGGTAGGCCGAAGCTGTGCGTCACCATGCCGCTGATCAGGATGGACTCGAATTGCAAGCCGACCTTGGCCACATTGGCCTGGCGGTACTTGCCGATGGCGATCTTCACCTCGTCCGGCAGCGCCTGATACCAGGGATGGCGACCGAGGGAGTCACCGGACTTGGGCAGGATCCAGCGTTCCTCGCCGGCGTCGGCCGCGAAATCGGGGTTGTCCCAATCGATATCCTCGAACGGGTCGAAGTGCTTGTTGACCGAACCTTCGGACAGCAACAGCAGTTTCGCGGCGTATTCCTGCGCCTTCTCCAGATCTGGATCGACGGCGGGGGTCACGGATGCGGACATCGTCGTCACTGCCTTCCTCATGGGACCGATTTACGTGTTTCCCATAGTTACACCTATGGCCGGTGACGTCAACCTGAGGCTCTTAGGACAGGTGGGAGATTTCCGGTCAGTGCACCCCCAAACCCGCGATGACGGCGTCCGCGGGCAGGGCGAAGGCGAGGGCGACACCGCCCGCGGACATACCCACGGCGGTCGCGGCCCTGGTCAGCCTGCGCCGGGTAAGCCGGGAGAACAGCAGCGCCCGGGTCGGGCGGGAACGCCGGCCGGACCGCGGGGTCGACCGCAACCACGCGGGGACCACCTCGGAGTCGGGACCCCTGCGGTGCGCGCCGGTCCGCCTGCGAACCTGCGACGGATCTTCCCGCGCGGCGGCCGTGCGGCGGGCGAGGATCGCGGCGCCATCGGCGATGGTGCGCTCGGGATCGGGGGCGATGACGACCGGCCGGGCCAGTTCCTCGGAGAGCACCTGCGGGACCTCGTCGGGTCTGGCCGCTCCCCCGACGACCAGCACGCAGTCCACGTCGGCCATCGTCACATCCGCCGCGCGCAGGCAGCGATAGACCAATTCCAGCGAGGCGCGCACGTGATCGGCGCGCAATTCATCCGCGGTCGCGCCGCGCACCGCCTCGGATAGATGGGCGGCCCGGCCGTTGGCGCCCGCTCGCGCGGCGACGAGCGAGCCGAAGGCCCGGCCGCCGAAGTCGGCCGAGCGCACCGGCATCCCGACGATCGGATTCTCCGGACAGCCCGCACCCACCCGGAGCAATGTGACGTCGAGACCCGACCCGCCCAGGTCGTAGATCAGCGCCAGCCCCGGCATGAGCGGGCCGTGCTCGGCCTCCAACCAGGCCGCGGCCGCGATCGGTTCGGCGACCAGCGCGACGCGATCCAGGCCGATCGCGTCCAAAGCCGCGCGCAGTTCACCCACTTGATGCTCGGTGTAGCCGACCGGATGGGTCAGTGTGATGCCCGCCGCGACCGCGCGTGGATCGCGCCGCGCCTCGACGATCAGGCAATCCGCCACGGTGGCAACGAGATCCGCGGGCGACAGCGCGCGGTGCCCCACCCGGGCGGAGGCGGCAGTGCGCTGGCTGAGATCGGCGAACTCGGTGATCGCGCGCCCGTGCTTGGGAATCATGCCGACTCGGGCCAGGCCGGTGCTGTCGAAGGTGAGGGTGGTGCGCCGGGTGACGGCGGGCGCGCGCTCGGCGGTGCGGCGCCTACCCGGCGGAGCTTTGGCCGTTCGATCGTCGGCCAGCGCGGAAACCGTGTTGACCGTACCGATGCTCAAACCGAGACCAACCGCCATCGCAACCACCTGATCGCCGAGCCGAGGTGCTTCGAACCTCACTCACGCAACCACTCCGCGACCCGCCTGCCAACCACCGGACATCCGGTTGTCCGCAATGCCACCGCACTGATACCTGTTGCATACCAGCCGCACCCACCGCGCTGACCTGCCCGAATCCCCAAGCCGACCGATCGGTCGCTGGATCTTGCTCTGGCGCGCCGGATTTCGGCGGCCGCCGGGCCAGGGTTGCCGACCGGCCGCGCGGATTCACAGCAACCGGGCGATACACGTTCTCGCACACCTAACCGCTCCCCCCGCCGCTCCCGAGGGTCGTCCGCACGACCGGACCGGAAGCGGCGGGGCGAGCGGCTATTCCACGAGCAGCTTCAGCGTCAGATGCGCGGCCTGCTCCTGCCACTTGGCGTACGCGGTCGGGTATGCCGAGACCTGCGTTGCCTGTGCCGCCTCCCAGAGCGGGACCGACGAGTAATTCGGTGCGCTGTCCTCCAGCGCGTCCAGGAATGCGCCCGTGGCGTATTCGGGATCGGTCAATTGTTCCGGCGTGCCCCAGCCGGCCGAAGGGCGCTGTTGAAACAGTCCGAGCGAGTCGTAATCCACGGCTACGGTGAGATTTCGCAACGTCGATTCCTGCAACGCGGTGGCCAGCGCCACCACCGCCGCATAGGGCGGCATACCGCGGCGGGCCACGACCTCGACGATGCGGCGGGCATTGTGCAATTGCTCGGCATTCGGATCGAAACGCTCTTGCTCGCCCTCGATTCCGGTGGGCAGCAGGTGCGCCAGGGTGAGCCCGGCATAGGGATCGGGGCAGGTGATCTCATGGCTCTTAACGGCCAATTCGACGGGCGGATCCGGAAGCCGCAGCCCCGCGGCACGGGCCGTGGTGACGGTGGCCGAATTGGCCGCGAAAACAACGATGACACAGCAGAGAGCAGTAGAAACAAACACGGGTAGTCGTGTCGTCATGGTCTCCATGCATTCTTTGCCGGCGCCTGGAGCAGAATTCCGCATACAACTTCCCCCGCGCACGCGAAAAGGCTACGGCGAACGAATTGGAAGGTATTCAATTAGTGGCAGTATTCGACCACAACATTTACCGGGAATGGTTATTTCACCCGGCGTGTCGGCACTGTCGAAAGGACGTGCGGCAGCGACAAATTACCCGCGGCAGCCGAAAACCATTGCGGCCGAACTAACCAGCGGGCAGCTCCGGGATACGGGTGGCGCGGGCATAGACGGTCTCACCGTCGGAAAGCCGCAGCGCTTCCGCGTCACCGCGAGTGACCTGCGCGGCGAACAGATCTCCGGTCGCGGCGTTACGCAACTCCACGCGCACTTCGAAACCCAGATGCACCACACGCTCCACCGTTGCCCGCGTGACGCCCGCCGATTCCGCGGTGCCCTCGTGCGCGGCCAGCGCCATACTCGGATCCCGGCCCACGCGAATATCGTGTGGCCGCACCAGATGTCCGTTGAGCCGGGCCACATCGCCGAGGAAGGACATGACGAATTCATTGGCGGGCCGGTCGTATACGTCCTCCGGGCTGCCGACCTGCTCGATGCGCCCGGCGTTCATCACCGCGATGCGATCGGCTACGTCCAGCGCCTCTTCCTGGTCGTGGGTGACCAGCACGGTGGTCACGTGGACCTCCTCGTGCAGGCGGCGCAGCCACTTGCGCAGGTCGGCGCGCACTTTCGCGTCGAGCGCGCCGAACGGCTCGTCGAGCAGCAGCACCTGCGGATCCACCGCGAGCGCGCGAGCCAGGGCCATACGCTGGCGCTGTCCGCCGGACAACTGGGCGGGATAGCGGTGCTGGAAACCGTCGAGTCCGACGATCTCGAGCAGTTCGTCGACCTTCTTCTTGATCTCGGCCTTGGGGCGCTTGCGAATCTTCAGGCCGAACGCCACATTGTCGCGCACCGTCATGTGTTTGAACGCGGCGTAATGCTGGAAGACGAAACCGATATCGCGCTTCTGCGGCGGCACATGGGTGACGTCGTTACCGGCGATGCTGACGATGCCGCCGTCCAGGGATTCCAGGCCCGCGATGGAACGCAGCAGGGTCGACTTGCCCGAACCGGACGGCCCGAGCAGAGCGGTGAGCTCCCCGGCGGGAATGTCGATGCTGACGTCGTTGAGGGCGGCGAAGGAACCGTAGTTCTTCCGCGCATTGGTCACGGTGATCACTTGGCGCCACGCTTACGTTCGAGGAGGGTCATCAACAGCAGGGTCACGAGGGCGATGCCCATCAGCAGGGTCGCGGCGGAGTAGGCGCCGAAGGTGTTGTGGTCGTTGATGTATCGGCCGTGCACCAGCAGGGTGAGGGTCTGGGATTTGCCGGGCAACGCGGAGGACACCATGATGACCGCGCCGAATTCGCCGAGCGCGCGGGCCACGGTGAGCACCACGCCGTAGGTCAGGCCCCAGCGGATCGCGGGCAGGGTGATCCGCCAGAAGGTCTGCCAGCGGGACGCGCCCAAGGTGGCGGCGGCTTGTTCCTGGTCGTCACCGATCTCGTGCAGCACGGGTTCCACTTCGCGCACCACAAACGGCAGCGTCACGAAGATCGTCGCGATCACCATGCCGGGCAAGCCGAAAATGACCTTGAATCCGGCTGATTCGAGACCGCCGAACCAGCCGTTGGCGCCCCACAACAGGATCAGCGCGACGCCGACCACCACCGGGGAGACCGCGAACGGCAGATCGACGATGCCCTGCACCAAGGTGCGGCCCGGGAACCGGCCTCGCACCAGCGCCAGCGCGGTCACGATGCCGAAGACGACGTTCACCGGGACCACGATGGCGACGATGATCATCGACAGCTGGAACGCGGAGATCGCCGCCGGTGTGGTGATGGAGTCGATGAAGCCGCCGATGCCGGACCCGAAGGTGCGCCACAGAATGATGATCAGCGGCAGCACCAGCAGCACGAACAGGTAGGCAAGCGCGACCGTGCGCAATGTGATCCGGGTAGGCCAGGAAAGATTCATCGCGACGCCTGCTCTTTCCGGGCGCTGCGCTCGGCCCACAGCCGCAACAGCAGCAACGCGACGAAGGAGATGAGCAGCAACGCCACCGACACCGCGGCCGCGTTCACCGGGCGGTCGATCTCGATCTGCTTCTGGATGTACTGCGAGGCCATTTCGGTCTTGCGCGGAATCGCGCCGCCGATCAGCACCACCGAGCCGTACTCGCCGATGGCGCGGGCGAAAGCCAGCCCGCCGCCGCTGATGACGGCCGGGGCCAGCGTGGGCAGCACGATCCGGCGGAACGTGGTCCAGTTGTCCGCGCCGAGGGACAGCGCGGCCTGTTCCACCTCCCGGTCGGCCTCGATCAGTACCGGCTGCACCGAGCGCACCACGAACGGCAGCGTGACGAAGGCCAGCGCCACGATCAGACCGGGCTGGGTGGCATTGAGCTGGATATCGATCGGGCTCTGCGGCCCGTACAGCGACAGCAGCACAATGCTCGCCACGATGGTGGGCAGCGCGAACGGCAGATCGATCAGCGCGTTCACGATGCCCTTGCCGGGGAACTCGTCGCGCACCAGCACCCAGGCGATCAGGGTGCCCATGAAGACATTGACAATCGCGACGATCACCGACACGAAGACGGTGATGCGCAGCGAATCCAGCGCGGCCGGAGCGGTCACCGCGTCCCAGAAGCCGGACCAGCCGTCCTCGAACGAGGTGACGGTGAGCGCCGCCAGCGGCAGCAGAACGATGATGCTGAGCCACAGCACCGCGGTGGCGATGCCGAGCGGGCCGACCGAACCGGTCACCCGCAGCCAGGACAGGCGCGGACGCCGAGCCGGGCCGGGCGCGGGGGCCGGCTTGTCGAGCGCTACCGCGCCACCCGGGCCGGAGTCGTCCTCCGGCTCGGTGGTCTTGCTGTCTGTCACAGTCGATCAGTATCCCGTGTTCTGGAAGCGGCGAAACGGCGGCGCTGCGCGGGTGTGGGCAGGGCCACCCGCACGTTTCGCTACTTGGTGGCCTTGTCGTAGATGACCGCGACCGAACCGGTGTTCGCGGCGAAGAGCTCCTTGTCGATCTTCTTCCAGCCGCCGAGATCCTCGATGGTCCACAGCTTGCCCGGGGTCGGGAAGTCCTTGGCGAACTCGCCGGCGACCTGCGGGTCGACCGGACGGAAGCCGGCCTCGGCCCAGGCCTTCTGACCGGCCGGGGTGTACAGGAAGTCGCGGAAGGCGACGGCCTTCTCCTGGTTCTTGCTGGTCTTCAGCACCGCGACCGGGTTCTCGATCTTGAAGGTGGTCGGCGGGATGACGTGCTCGATCGGGTCACCGTTGCGCTCGGAGAAGATGGCCTCGTTCTCGTAACTCAGCAGCACGTCGCCGGTGCCCTGCAGGAAGGTTTCGGTGGCTTCGCGGCCGGACTTCGGCTGCACCTTGACGTGCTCCTTGGAGACGAGCTGGCTCAGGTAGTCGAGACCGGCCTGCGGGTTCTTGCCGCCGTCGGACTTGGCCGCATAGGGCGCGAGCAGGTTCCACTTGGCCGAACCGGAGCTGAACGGGTTCGGGGTGACCACCTCGACGCCGGGCTTGAGCAGGTCGTCCCAGTCCTTGATGCCCTTCGGGTTGCCCTTGCGGACGACGATGGCGACCACCGAACCGAACGGAATGCCCTTGGTGGCGCCGGCGTTCCAGTCGGCGTCGACCAGACCGGCGTCGACCAGGCGGGTGATGTCGGGTTCGACCGAGAAGTTCACCACGTCGGCCTCGGCGCCGTCCTTGACCTTGCGGGACTGGTCGCCCGAAGCGCCGTAGGAGGGAAGGATGGAGACGCCCTTGCCCTGTTCGGTCTTGTTGAACTCGGGCACGACCTTGTCGAAGCCCGGCTTCGGTACCGCGTAGGCGTAGAGATTCAGCGTGCCGCCGCTGCCGTCGGCGGCATCGCCGCCCACCGTGTCGCTGGCCCCGCCGCCGCACGCGGACAGGGTCACGGCCGCGAGCGTGGTGAGAGCGACAGCCGCGAAACGGCGACGCGACGAGAGCCGAGAATTGCGAGACATCTCCGGTGGACCTTTCTGAGACCGCCATTTCCTCTGGGAATCATGGCGGAGAGAAGACTGTGAAATCGGTAGACCTGCCGCGCGGATACGCGGACAGTGGCGCGACTTCGGCCGGTGGGCCGTCGGGGTTCGGATGGGCCGCGAAGGAGCGCGCCAGTCTGGGAGGCAGGGACGCGCGGCGAATCCGGTCGCCGATCAGCGACAGAGAATATCCGCGACCGCGAGATTGCCGACCGCGATCAACGCCAGTTCATGGCGGACCCGCGGGACGACACTCGAAGACACAGGCAGACTGTAGCAGAGGCGCACGTAGCGTCTCGAATCCGATCTAGCACGGGGGTACAACTCAATGACCACAAGTCCGGACCGCATCCGTACCCGGTTGCCCGGCATCAGCACCCGCGCCTGGGAGCATCCCGCGGACCGCACCGCCTTGGTGACGCTGCGGTCCCTGGCCGGTTTCGACACCGTCCTGCGCACCCTGTCCGGGTTGCTGCAGGAACGCCAGCACCGGCTGCTCTATCTGGCCACCGCGGTCCGGGTGGACGAACGCCAGTTCCGCGCGCTGCACCAACTGCGCGAGGACTGCGTGGAAATCCTGGACGCACGTACCACACCAGAGATGTTCGTGCTGCAGAGTCCGCACGTGAACGCGCTGACCATCGGCATGGACCGGCCGTTCATCGTGCTCACCACCGGACTCATCGATCTGATGGACACCGAGGAACTGCGTTTCGTGATCGGCCACGAACTCGGGCACGCGCTGTCCGGGCACGCGGTCTACCGCACCATGCTCATGCACCTGCTGCGCATCTCGGCCAATATCGGCTGGATGCCGGTGGGCGGCTGGGCTTTACGCGCGATCGTCGCGGCGCTGATGGAGTGGAGCCGCAAGTCCGAACTGTCCGGCGACCGCGCCGGGCTGCTGTGCGGGCAAGACGTGGACGCCTCGGTGCGCGTGCACATGAAGACCGCGGGCGGCACCTGGGTGAAGGAGATGAACCACGGCGCCTTCCTCGCCCAGGCCGACGATTACGAGCGCTCCGGCGATCTGCGCGACGGGGTGCTGAAACTGCTCAACCTGGAGTTGCAGTCGCATCCGTTCTCGGTCCTGCGGGCCGCCGAATTGCGGCGCTGGATCCAGTCCGGGGAGTACGACCGCATCATCCACGGTCACTACCCGCACCGCGACACCGACAAGAACGCGCGCATCAGCGAGGAGATCAAGGAGGCGGCGCGCAACTACAAGCAGAGCTTCGATCAGTCCGAGGATCCGCTGGTCCGCACGGTACGCAACCTGGGCAAGGATGTCGGGGCCGCGGTGAGCACGGTGGGTCAGGAAGTGGGCGACACCGTCACCAAACTCGGTAAGCGCCTCAACGATTGGCGCAACGGCGGTGCTACCGCGTAAGCAACCAGGCCAGCACGACGAGGACGAGCAGGGCGATCAGGGCGAGCTGGACGCGGGAACGCGGCATCAGCGGACCCCGCTCTGCGCGTGCTCGAGCGATGCCAGGTTCGCCGGGATCTGCAGATCGGGCCGCGCGAAATCGGGGCCGAGGCGGAGTTCGGCGGTGTCGGCGGCCTGGGTCGCGGCGGCGGCGCGGTTGCGGCCCAGTAGCGCCATCGTGACGCGGACGCCGCGGTCCAGCAGGTAAGCGATCGCGAAGCTGATCGGCACCATGCCGACCAGAACCACGAGGAACTGCGGAATGAACGGCAATCCCGCGACCCACAGCTCGAAGCTGTCCCACCATCCTGCGATGCTCTGCACGCCGCCAGCCTAGTAGGCGATCCTGAGAGCAAGCGAACAGCGGACTCAGGGGTGGTAGTCGGATTCGACATAGAGAGTGGACGCCACGGTCGGCGGCGACCCAAGATGAGGTATGGCGTCCTCCGATCACACCGAACCCGCGGATCTGCCGGTACCCAGCGCGATGACGCAGGTGAACCATCATGCCAGCTATCCCCCGATCGACGACTACGCCTTTCTCTCCGACTGCGAGACGACCTGCCTGATCGCCAGCAACGGGGCGGTCGAGTGGATGTGCGTGCCGCGGCCGGACTCACCGAGCATCTTCGGGGCAGTGCTCGATCGCAGCGCGGGTCACTTCCGCCTCGGACCGTACGGCGTCAACGTGCCCGCCGCCCGGCGCTACCTGCCCGGCGGCATGATTCTGGAGACCACCTGGCAAACCCAGACCGGCTGGTTGATCGTGCGCGACGCCCTGGTCCTGGGCCCCTGGCACAACAACGACCAGCGCAGCCGCTCCTACCGCCGCACGCCGATGGACTGGGACGCCGAGCACATGCTGCTGCGCACGGTGAAATGCGTGAACGGCACGGTGGAATTGGAGATGGGCTGCGAACCGGCCTTCGACTACCACCGTGCCACCGCGCGCTGGGAGTACACGGGCAAGGTCTACGAGGAGGCCACGGCCGTCCGCAGCGACGATCCGAGCGCCGGGCCCAGTCTGGTACTGACCACCGATCTACGGCTGGGCCTGGAAGGCCGCGAAGCCCGCGCCCGCACCCGGCTCTCGGAGGGCGACGAACGCTATGTGGCGCTGACCTGGTCGGAGCTGCCGGCACCGCGCACGTTCGACGAGGCCGCGCACAAGATGTGGGCGACCTCGGAATGCTGGCGGCAGTGGATCACCCTCGGCAAGTTCCCCGATCACCCGTGGCGGAACTATTTGCAGCGCAGCGCGCTGACCCTCAAGGGGCTGACCTACGCGCCGACCGGTGCGCTGATGGCCGCCGCCACCACCTCGCTGCCGGAAACGCCCGGCGGGGAACGCAATTGGGACTACCGCTACACCTGGGTGCGCGACTCCAGCTTCGCGCTGTGGGGTCTGTACACCCTGGGACTCGATCGGGAAGCCAACGACTTCTTCGCCTTCCTCAACGACGCCACCACCGACGATCACGGCAAACCGGTGCCACTGCAAGTGCTCTACGGCATCGGTGGCGAACGCGTCATCACCGAGAGCACCCTGGACAACCTGTCCGGCTACGACCGTGCGCAACCGGTCCGCATCGGCAACGGCGCCTACAACCAGGATCAGCACGATATCTGGGGCACCATGCTCGACGCGGTGTATCTGCACGTGAAATCGCGCCAGCGAGTGCCGGAGAAGCTGTGGCCGATGCTGGAACGACAGGTGCAGGCGGCCATCGCGCACTGGCGCGAACCCGATCGCGGCATCTGGGAGGTGCGCGGGGAGCCCCAGCACTTCACCTCCTCGAAGGTGATGTGCTGGGTGGCGCTGGACCGCGGCGCGAAACTGGCCGAACTGCACGGGCAGTTGCGGCACGCCGCCGAGTGGTACGTCATCGCCGAGGAGATCAAATCCGACATCCTGGCCTACGGAGTGAACGCCGACGGCGTCTTCACCCAGACCTACGGCGGCGAAACCCTCGACGCGTCACTGCTTTTGGTGGTGCTGCTGCGGTTCCTGCCGCCCGACGACCCGCGGGTGCGGTCCACCGTGCTCGCGATCGCCGATCACCTCACCGAGAACGGGCTGGTGCTGCGCTATCGCACCGAGACCACCGACGACGGATTGTCCGGAGCCGAGGGCACTTTCACCATCTGCTCGTTCTGGCTGGTGTCGGCACTGGTGGAAATCGGCGAACTGGAACGCGCCCGGCACCTGTGCGAGCGGCTGCTGGGATACGCCAGCCCACTGCGGCTCTACGCCGAGGAGATCGACTCGCGCAGTGGGCGCCACCTCGGGAACTTCCCCCAGGCGTTCACCCATCTGGCGCTCATCAACGCCGTCACGCACGTCATCCGGGCCGAGGAAACCCACAGCGCGGTGAATTTCCAGCCCGCGCATTCCCCGGCGAATCACCCTGGGTGACAAGGCCGTTCAGGCAGCGACGAGAGTCTCGGCGCGTTCCCGGATCGCGCGCAGCGTGCTCATCCGACCGTCGAGTTCGGCGATCCGCTCTTCGCGGCGGTCGCCGTACTTGCCGTAGGCCTCCTCGGCCGCGCGCAGCGACTCGTCGGCGGTGCGCAGCGTGTCGTTGGCGAGATCGGTGAAATGGTCGCGCAGCGCACGCTGCATGGCGCGCAAGCGATTCCGCGATTCCTTGCTCACCTGGAAGATCACGTCGTCCATCAAGCGGGCGACGGCGACCTTGGCTTCGGCGCGGCGGCGCAGTTTGCGATTCTTGCGGTCGTCCCACAGCGCGTTCACGCCCAGCAGCACACCCGCGCCCGCCGAGTACCAGTTCACCAGCGACATGCCGAGCAGGCTGGTGGCCAGGCCGACCATCAGGATGCCGCCGTAGGAGCCGCGCAGACCGGACAGCAGTTGCTGGGTCACACTGGCTTTCGCGCTGTCGAGGGCGTCCAGCGGCGCGACCGGTTCCAGCACCTCGCCCGGATTCTCCAGGCGCAGATCCGGCAGCGGCGGCACGCGATGATCGGCGGGGAACTTCGCGGCGACCTGCTCACACAACTCGACCGATCGGTAGTGCGCCATCACGAAGTTCTCTTCCACGGCCTCGCAGATGCGCGCGTCGAGCTCGGTACCGAAGTCTTTCCAGCCGCGCGCCGGATCGGTCTGCGCGATCTCGGCTTCGGCGTCGCGCACCAGGCTGCGCAGCCGGTGCCGCAGATCGTGCTCGATATCGGCCATCAGCTCGGTGCTGCCGTCCACCAGGGTGACCTGCCAGTTGGCGGTGCGCTGGCGCAGCTCGTCGGCCAGATTGCGCGCGGCCAGCAGCTGCTCGGTGATCTCCGCGCGGCGGCGCGGATCTCGCAGCGCCTCGGCCTCCGAGCGCACCGTCACCGCCAGATGATCGGTGACCAAGCGGATATCGCGGACCGCGGCCTCGATCGCCACGGCATCGGCGCGCGACACCACGTAGTCACGCAAATGGTCGATGAGCTGCGGCATTCCCGATTCGATATCGCGCTGATAGTCGCCTGAAGTCTCGGCCTGCAGGTGCAGCAGCGCCGACACCGGCGCCACCGCGAACCCGAGACCGGCCGCGTCGAGCAGCTCACGGTTGCGCTGCTGCACGTGTGACCACTGCGGGAAACGATCGATCTTGTTCAGCACACAGATCACCGTCGGACACAACTGATGGATCCGCTGCAGATGCTCGAGCTGCGCGGGCGTCAGCTCCCGGCTCGCGTCCACCACGTAGAGCACGGTGTCGGCGGCGGCGATCATCGACCACTTGGTGTGCTCGTCGCCGGCGGCGCCCGGAGCGTCCATCACCACGATGCCGTCGGCGAGCAACGGACTGGGTTCGGTGAACTCGGCCCGGACCACGCCCTGAGCGGTCAGTGCCGGACCTGGGTGCAGCGGGTCCACAGCCTGGCGTTCCACCCGGCCGTTGCCGTGCGACTTCACCAGATTCGCGGTGGCCTGCGGGCCGTACTCCACGATCACCGGCACGCTCAGCGCCGTGTCGGTGGCGCTCACCGGCGCCCCGACCAGGCTGTTGACCAAGGTGCTCATCCCGTGCTTCGGCTCACCCACGACGACCAGACGCACTCGCGGGTCGGTGACCCGCGCGCGCACCATGCCCAAACGGCCCCCGAGATCGTCGCGGCCCGCGGCTCGGGCCATCTCGCGCAGTTCGTCCAGAATCCGGATGAGCGGGGCCATCGCGTCCGGATGTTTCACCGTCGCGGCCTTCAGCCCTGCTGCGGCAGACAACCCTGCTCCTTACTCTTGCTTCTATCTTCGCGTGCGCGGAGGAAACCCCTTGGTACCCGTTCGTCGAAGCGGCTACACCAACGTGACGTCCGTCCCGTCGTGCTGCGACAGCGGCGAATCCTGGTGCGGCATAAGCCCGCTGGACAACCCCGAGGCGAACAACAGGTGATCGCCGGGCGGAGTGTACTGGGCGGCCTGATAGTCGACGGTGTCGCTGATCGGCTTCGGGTTCGGGTTGAGCGTCACCGGCGGCTTGATCGGAGTCACCGGGGCCTGGGTCGGAATATGCACCGGGGGCGGAGCGATATCGGCCGTCGGCACCGTGATGCTGTGCGTCATCGTCGGCTGCTGCGTCGGCAGCGAGACGGTCGGCACGTCCACCGTGCTGGGCACCTCGACGGTCGGCCGGGTGTGCGTCGGATCCACCGTCTTCGGCGGGGTCGGCGCCGGCTGCTGCGTGGTCGGCACGCTCGGCCGGGTGCCATCCGGATCGATGGTCGGGGCCGGCTTGGTGCCGGGCAGCGACGGGGTGACGGTCGCACCCGGAATCTTGCTGGGCGTGCCGTCCAGATCGATGGTCGGGACCGGCAGCGTGACGCCCGGCGTGTTCGTGATGCCGCCCAGATCGGGGAGCTTCCCGGTGGTCGGATCGAGCGGGTTGCCCGTCGCCGGAACCGGAACCGAGTTGGTGATCGTGGTGGGCACCTTGCTCACCGGGCTGGTTCCGGTGTGCCCGATATCGGGGTGCCGTGGGTCGAGGCTCGTCGCCGGCACCGGCTTCGGCGGATCGAACAAGGCGGGCGCGACCGCCGCGGGGGCGGTCAGCGGGGAGGCGCCGCTGGGACCCGTCAGCACATTCGCGATCGGGGTACTCGCGGCCTCGGGCTGGATCGTGGTCTGCAGCGGCGTCGCCGCCACCGGCTGGACCACGACGGGCGCGGCGACAGCGGGGGCTACCGGAACCGGCGCGACAGTCGCCGGCGCTACCGGGGCGGGAGCGGCCGGGGCGACCGGAGCCGGGGCCGCCGCCGCGACGGGAGCGGGTGCGACGTGCGCGATCGGAACCGGAGCGGCCAGGGCCGGGGCGACGGGCGCGGCGGCCGGAGCCGTAGTCGAGCCGGGCGTACCGCCCGTGCCGAGACCCGAATTGGCGGACCCGGCTTGGTCATTGGTGGCTCGGGCCGAGCCCGTGCCCGCGCTGGGCTTGCTGTCGAGCCAGTCCGAGAACTGATCGAGTTGGTCGCCGACATTGTCGCCCACGGCCGCCTGCACCGACACCTCCGCGGACGCCTCCAGCCACGCCTCCGTGTGCAGGTACAACCCGTCCTGCTCGTTGAGACCGAATTCGACGGTGAACTCGCCGTCCAGTTTCGCGCTCGAGTCGACACCGAAGAAGATGCCGAAATCGGAGTCGGTGCCGCTGTCGTTATCGCCGAACAGTCCGCCGTTGCCGAACAGACTGTCCCAAGAGTCGCCGTCGAGTTCGGCGGACGGGCCGAAACCGTTGCCGCTCCCGTGATCCGGCGTGTGCGCGGTGGCGTCTTCCGCGTCGCCCGCGGCCGGAACGCGCAGACCGAAGGGATCCGGGCCACTGAAGGCCTGGGTACCGGGCAGCGCGAACGGGCTGTGGCCGGGCAGCGCGTGGTCCGGGCTGTCCAGCCAATCCATCGGACCGGACTCCGCCTGGCTGGACTGCGTACTGCCGTCCACCCAGCCGGGGGCCGAAGGATCGTCGTCCGGCGTCTCCTCCGTGAAATACCAGCTCGTGGTCTGGTCGGAGGAATCCCAGGAGGCCCGGCTGTCCGGCTCCATCCAGCCCGGGGTGGACGGAGCATGTTCCAGCGGCGCGGGCTGCGGCTGCTGCGAGTGCGACGGCTCGGGCGGCGCCCAGGTCGGTTCGGGATCCGGGAAGGTGACCACCGGACTCGGCACATCCGGGTCGGGGTCGGGATCGGTGTGTGCCCAGCCCGTGTGCAAGCTGTCGAGGCGCGCGTCACCGGGGCGCGCGGGCGTACCGGTGTTGGACGCGACCAGCGCGCCGCCGGTGACATACGCCCCCGCCCGCGCCACCCGCGCGACACCGGTCGCTACCCGATAGGCCATATCACTGCCGGCCTCGTCCACCTCGGTGTCATCAGTGCCGTCGAAGGGCAGGTCACGCGTCATGCAAGGCTCCACATCTAGGTTCCAGCATCCTCACCACTGAGCCCACCCACCCCGACGGCCGACGCCGCCTGCCGACCCCCGAAGGCCCGGACCGAGTGAAGATCACCTCGAGGATATTTGCGCAGAACCCAACTGTCACATCCTCCAAGAAGTTCGAGTTCGTGACGGTGACGAGCACCATAACCCTGCCATCCGGAAAACCGACCGACAAGCCCCTTATTCGGGGGCTCGAGACTACTTCCCCTTCGGCTTATCCGAGGCGGCGTCCGAGGACAGGGCGGCCACGAAAGCTTCCTGCGGAACATCGACGCGGCCGATGGTCTTCATCCGCTTCTTGCCTTCCTTCTGCTTCTCCAGCAGCTTGCGCTTGCGGCTGATGTCACCGCCATAGCACTTGGCGAGCACGTCCTTGCGGATGGCGCGGATGTTCTCGCGGGCAATGATCTTCGAGCCGATGGCGGCCTGGATCGGCACCTCGAACTGCTGGCGCGGAATGAGTTCCCGCAGCTTGGTGGTCATCTTGTTGCCGTAGGCCTGCGCCGCGTCCCGGTGCACGATGGCACTGAACGCGTCCACGGCCTCACCCTGCAGCAGGATGTCCACCTTGACCAGCGCGGCCGTCTGTTCGCCGGCCTCTTCGTAATCCAGGCTGGCGTAGCCGCGGGTGCGCGACTTCAGCGAATCGAAGAAATCGAAGATGATCTCGGCCATCGGCATCGTGTAGCGCAGCTCGACGCGAGTCTCCGACAGGTAGTCCATGCCGCCGAGCTCGCCGCGGCGACTCTGGCACAACTCCATGATGGAGCCGATGAACTCGCTCGGGGAGATGATGGTGCACTTCACGATGGGCTCGAAGACGGCGCGCGCCTTGCCTTCCGGCCAGTACGAGGGGTTGGTGACGACATGCTCCTTGCCGTCTTCCATCTCCACGCGGTACACCACGTTCGGTGCGGTCGAGATCAGGTCCAGGTCGAATTCGCGCTGCAGCCGCTCCCGGGTGATCTCCATGTGCAGCAGACCCAGGAAGCCGCAGCGGAAGCCGAAGCCCAGCGCCACCGAGGTCTCCGGCTCGTAGGTGAGCGCGGCGTCGTTGAGTTGCAGCTTGTCCAGCGCGTCGCGCAGGTCCGGGTAGTCCGAGCCGTCGACGGGGTACAGGCCCGAGTAGACCATCGGCCGCGGTTCGCGGTAACCGGTGAGGGCCTGGGTGGCCCCGTTGCGTGCGTGCGTGACCGTGTCGCCGACCTTGGACTGACGCACGTCCTTCACGCCGGTGATCAGATAACCGACCTCGCCGACGCCCAGCCCCTGTGTGGGTTTCGGTTCCGGCGAGACGATGCCGATCTCCAGCAATTCGTGCGTCGCGCCGGTGGACATCATCTTGATCTTCTCGCGCGGGGTCAGCTTGCCGTCCACCACACGCACATAGGTGACGACGCCGCGGTAGGTGTCGTAGACCGAGTCGAAGATCATGGCGCGGGCCGGGGCGTCGGGATCGCCGACCGGGGCCGGCACCACCTCGATCACCTTGTCCAGCAACTCCGTCACGCCGACACCGGTCTTGCCGGAGACGCGCAGCACCTCGTCCGGCTCACAGCCGATGATGTGCGCGATCTCGGCCGCGTAGCGGTCCGGATCGGCCGCCGGCAGATCGATCTTGTTGAGCACCGGGATGATCGTCAGATCCTTGTCCAGCGCCAGGTACAGGTTGGCCAGCGTCTGTGCCTCGATGCCCTGGGCGGCGTCGACCAGCAGCACCGCGCCTTCGCAAGCCTCGAGCGCGCGCGAGACCTCGTAGGTGAAGTCGACGTGACCGGGAGTGTCGATGAGATGCAGTACGTAGTCGGTGTCGCCCACCTTCCACGGCAACCGCACGTTCTGCGCCTTGATGGTGATGCCGCGCTCGCGCTCGATATCCATCCGGTCCAGGTACTGGGCGCGCATCGCCCGCTCCTCGACCACACCGGTGAGCTGCAGCATCCGATCGGCCAGCGTCGACTTGCCATGGTCGATGTGCGCGATGATGCAGAAGTTCCGGATCCGGGCGGGATCGGTGAACGTTGTGTCGGCGAAGCTGGCAGGCACTCCACTCCTCATGGGTATCGGCAAACTAGCCCCTATCGTCCCACGAGCACGCGGCACCGAATGCCACTGGTGCGTCGTAGCGCAGGTCACAACCCGGTGCGAGCGATCCGCCGCTGGTCAGGCCGGCCGGCAATCCCGCGCCGGCGCAAGGCATTCCGCGCGGATGAGAACAGCGCGACCCGCCGTTACCATCCAAGAATGGCCCGAACTTGGAACACGATCGGCAAGCAGCTCGGCATCATCGCCAAAGCGCAGGGCCCGAAGATCGGCAAGAAGAGAGGACGCAACGGCCCGGCCATCACGGTCCGCCCGGCGGCGTCCACGCCCGTACCGACCGCGCATCGCGCGCGGCAGATCGTCTACTGCCCGCACCTGGACGGCCGCGCCGATCCGGGCGAGATCGTCTGGACCTGGGTGCCCTACGAAGAGGATCCGAACAACGGGAAAGACCGGCCGGTGCTCGTCGTCGGCCGCGACCGCGCCACCCTGCTCGGGCTGATGCTCTCGTCGAATCCCGAGCGCGCCCGCGACCACAACTGGGTCGGCATCGGCAGCGGCCCCTGGGACCACGAGGGTCGACCCAGCTGGGTCCGGCTGGATCGGGTGCTCGATGTGCCGGAGGCGGGAATTCGCCGCGAGGGGGCGATCGTGCCGCGCAAGAGTTTCGATCTGGTCGCGCACCGGCTCGTCATCGAATATCACTGGAGCTGAAACGATTCGACCCCGGCTCGGTGATCACCGGGCCGGGGTCGAGTGCGCTGGATCAGGCGGCCGAGGTCTCGCGGGTGCCGCGCCCGAAGATCATCGCGTACACCAGCGCACCGAGTACGCCGCCGATCAGCGGGAACACGATGAACGCCCACACCTGACCGGGCGCACCGTTCTGGTACCACGCGACGGCGAGGCTGCGAGCCGGGTTGACCGAGGTGTTGTCCACCGGAATCGAGATCAGGTGGATCACGGCCAGGGTGACGCCGATGGACAGACCGGCCAGCGGTGCGTCGGAAATCTCGTCGGTGGAAGCCAGCACCACGAAGACCAGCAGCGCGGTCAGCATCACCTCGATGATGATCATCGAGGCCAGGCCGTAGCCGTTCTGGATGACAACCTGCCCGAGCGGCCCCGTCTCGGCAGACGGGCTGTGCGCGCCCCAGCCGTTGGCCCCGAGACCGTCCACGGCCCGGTCGTAGGAGGGCAGGTTCTTCGCGAGCGCGAACAGCACCAGACCGGCCAGCAATCCGCCGACCACCTGCGAGATCCAGTACCCGACCGCGTTGCGGGTAGAGATTCGGCCCATCAGCATCTGCCCCAGCGTCACCGCCGGATTGACGTGGCAGCCGGAGATCGGCCCGATCGCGTAGACCAGGAACATCAGGGTGAGACCGAAGGCGAGCGCCACCCCCAGCGCACCGACCCGCTCCCCCGCCAGCACCGCGGTACCCACACCGCCCATCACCAGGATGAACGTGCCGAGGGCCTCAGCGGCGAACTTCTTGCCCGCGGGCACCTCCACCAGTCCCCCGGGAACCTGGGGGTAGGCGCCCGGGGGAATGTTGTCGCCGCCGGATGCGACGACCTCTTCGCTGACAATTTCCCGCTCCGCGTCAGACATCTGCCACCTTCCGCCGTTCATAGCCACTGGGGACGAGATACCGCTGGAAAATCACGCCTACGGCCGCGCCGAGACGCGGGACGTCTGCGCTGAAGATACCGTTCACGAGGGACAATTCCCGGGAGGTCGCGCACCGATTTCGTGCCCTGCGGGGTGGCTGGTACCCTTGATCTTCGGCGTTGCGTGACCGGAAAACTCCGGGTGTGTCGCACGCGTACGACTTGCTTTACAGATTCCGTCAGCACAGACCCCCAGCGAAGGAACACGAGGAAACAGGCGTGGCCAACATCAAGTCCCAGATGAAGCGGATCCGTACCAACGAAGCCGCTCGCAAGCGCAACCAGTCGGTGAAGTCCGCACTGCGCACCGCGATCCGCAGCTTCCGCGAGGCCGCCGCCGCCGGCGACAAGGACGCCGCCGCAGCGCGTCTGCAGGCCGCCAGCAAGAAGCTGGACAAGGCCGCCTCGAAGGGCGTCATCCACGCCAACCAGGCTGCCAACAAGAAGTCGGCGCTGGCGCTCGCGCTGAACAAGCTCTGATATTCCGGTAGCGGGTTCCGCTACCACCCAGGCATTGACGCAGCCGCCGTGGCTTTGACGACCACGGCGGCTTTTGTCGTGCCGGTACCAGGGTTCAGTTCACCCGGTAGTTGCCAGCTTGTCGGTGGGGGCGGTTACCATTCCGCGCATGGTTACCGTGTACGCGAATCAGACTGTGGTCAGGGCCGAGGATCTGCCGGAGGTGATTCGGGCGGCCGAGGTGCTAGGAATCGGGATCAAGATCGAGAACGTGCTGGTTCCGGATGAGGACGGTACCCAGTCGCTGGAATGGATCGTCACCAGGGAAGAAGACGTCCCGGCCTACGAGGAATGGGAAGGCCGCTACGAGGAGTCCGACGAGGACGAGGACGAGCCGGTCTTCGCGGCCGCCGCCGGCGAATAACGCCCTCGGGACGGCCTTGCCGGGCGGGCTCGATCCGCCCGGCCGATACCGTCGGCTCGGTTGACGGGTCTAGTTCACGCAGGGGATGGAATCACCGGCGATGACGGTGTCCACCGGTTTGCCCGCATCTGGGGTTCCGCTGGTGGCGACCGGGGTGGTGGTCAGGTCGGCGGGGAGGGTGAAATCGCTGCCCAGCACCACTTTCAGCCGGCCCGTGGCTACCGATGCGGATTCCGCGACGGGGAGACCGAGGGTGTCGGCCAGACGCTTGGCGTCGGCTTCGCCGCCCGACGGGTAGTAGATGGTCGATGTCGTCGTCATGGTCGTGCCGTTTCCGACAGCGCCCGCTGTATAGCCGCGGCTGCTCAAAGCTGCGGACAGGGTCGCCGCCATGCCGTCCGCGGCGCCCGAGTTCGACACGTCGACGGTGCCGGTCGGCGAGGTCTGCGCGGGCATGGGCGTAGCGCTGAACGCGGCGGCGACCTCGCGGCGGATGGCCGCCGGGTCGACGATGTTCACCTCCTGCCCATCCACGATGTCGTAGCGCAGGATCGGGAGCGTGCGGAATTCCACGGCGGGACTACCGGCCGCGCCGAGGGTGCGCAGGAAGTCGGTGACGTTCCAGCCCTGGGAAAGCACCACGTCGCGGTGCGCGGCGTCCATCAGCGCCGATAGTTTGCCGACGTCGGTGAACGTGCCCGACTTCCGCAGATCCAGCGCGACCGAGGTCAGAAAAGCCTGTTGGCGGTGGGTGCGATCCAGGTCGCCGTTCTCCAGGCCGTGACGCTGGCGGACGAAGGCCAGGGACTGCTCCGGGTTCAGCCGCTGCCGGCCCGCCGGGAAGTCGGCGCCGGAGTACTCGAGGTCCCGCACCGGCTTCTTCAGGCAGACCTCGACGCCGCCGAGCGCCTGCGACAGGTCGTAGAAACCGGCCAGGTTCACCTCGGCGAACCGATCGATCGGGACGCCGGTCAGGTCGCGCACGGCATTGACGACAGAGGCTCGGCCCGCCTCCCGGGCGGCGAACTCCATGGCCTTCTGGTCCGTCATGCCCTGGGCAGCCAGTTGATCATGCACCGCGGCCTTCTTCAGGCCGTAGGCTTCCTTGATCTTGACGTTGGTGTAGCCCGGGATACCGGACACTTTGACGTAGTCGTCGCGGGGAATCGACACCGCGGTGATTTTCTTCATGTCCGCCGGGATGTGCACCAGAATCAAGGTATTCGCGTTGTAGCCGCCCTCCTGACCGTCACCGGCGTGCAGCTTGTCCAGTACCTGTTTCGGGAGGTCGTCGCCGTTCAGGTCCTTGCGACTGTCCAGGCCGATCAGCAGGATATTCAGATCGCCGCCGAGTGAGCGGGGGCCGTCGCCGATGGCGTCGGACCGGCCGAAGCCGTTGTCGAAACTGCTCTCCGTGGCCCAGCCGACGGCGGTGCCCGCGAGGACGACGGCCGACAGGGCTCCCGCCGCCACCCTGGTCGCGAGACGGCCGCGGCGGCGCGGGCCGGAACTCCGGTGCGCCGAACGGTTTTCGCGACGAGAACGGCGCCGAGCGTGCCGGGTGCCGGCACGCTCGGAGTTGTCGAATCTGGAGCTGGGTCCCGCGTATTCGTCCATAGCCACCTTCCACACTGCCCGATAGCTGGACGTTTGCCCACGTGATAGTGGTCTCGTGCGGACGTTTTCGCAGGTCAGCCGGCGGCGTACAGATCCAGGATGCGGGTCAGCGCATGCTCGAGGGCGTAGCTGGAATCCGCGGCACCGCCCTTCACATCGGCATTGAGCGTGGCGACGACCTGCAGGGCGGAACCGATGGTGGCGGGCGTCCAATTGCGGGCCTGCGCCTGGGCCTTCTTCACCTTCCACGGCGGCATGCCCAGCGACTGCGCCAGCTTGAACGGGTCGCCACGGCCGGCCGAACCTACCCGCGCGATGGTGTGCACCGAATCGGCCAGCGCGTCGGCCAGCAGCACATGCGGGACACCGCGATCATTGGCCCAGCGCAGCGCCTCCATCGCGGCCGGCCGATCACCCGTCACCGCGAGCTCGGCGACATCGAAGCCGGAGATCTCGGCCTTGCCGGAGTAATAGCGGCGCACGGCGGCGACATCGATCTTGCCGCCGGTATCGGCGGCCAGCTGCGAACAGGCGGCGGCCAACTCCCGCAACTCCGAGCCGACGGCCTCGATCATCACCTGCACGACATCGGGCGATACTCGGACACCAGCCGCGCGGAACTCGGCCCGCACGAACTCGACCCGCTCGGCGGCCTTCGTCAATTTGGCGCAGTTGTGCACCACCGCGCCCGCCTTCTGCAGCGCCGGAGCCAGGGCCTTCGCCCGGCCGCCACCGGAATGCACCACCACCAGAACCACACCCTCCGGTGGGTCGGTGGCCGCTTCGGTGATCACCGCGACCGCGTCCTTGCCCGCCTCCGCGGCCGACTCCAGCACGATCACGCGGTCCTCGGCGAACAGCGAAGGGCTCAGCAGCTCAGCCAGTTCCGCGGTGCTCGCGTCACCGGCACGCATCCGATCCACTGGAACCCCTTCGGGATCCGGCGCGACAGCACGCACCTGCCTGGTGATCTCGGCGATGGCCCGCTCGACGAGCAACTCCTCGTCGCCGAGCACCAACTGGACGGACGCGGGGCGCTCACTCACCGGCGGACCGCCGCACCGGCCGGAGTGCATTGCTCGATCGCTCGCTGCGCTGGGCTCACGACGGAGATCCTACGGTCCCGCACCGACACTCCGCCCGGGCCTCATAGCGTGCCCTTCTGGGCCACCCACTCGTGCCGGAATTCCGGTACGACGGTCTTGATGTGGTCGAAGTCCGCGTCGTAGTGCACCACGGTGACGTTGTAGCGGAGCGCGATCGCCGCGATGGCGCAATCGACCACGCCCACGGAACGCATCCGGCCGGAATGCCACAGTCGTTGCTGGATATCCAAGGCCATCGCATGTGTAGTCGGCGTGGGCTCCAACAACGTATGCCGCCGCAATTCTGCGTTGTAGGTGTCCCACTGGTTCGGATTCCGCGCTGTGAACAACAGCTCGAGCAGTTGCACGGTAGTGGTCACCAGTAGGGCACGTGCGTAACGCTGGGAGATCGCTCGCTCGTCGAGCTGTCCAGATTTGATCCGTGACCACGCACTGCAATCCAGCAGATACGGTCCGCGGGCGCGGAAGCCACCGAGTGAACCCGGCGAATTCAGCGACGGGCTTGCGCCCGAAATTCGGGATCGGCCAGCCGGGCCAGATCCGATGGGACCGCCAAAATGCGCTGCACCGATTCCGACTGCCGCTGGTGCAGCAGAGCGAACCGGACCAGATCCAGCAGCATCTCCTCTTCGCCGGGATAGCCGAGCTCTCGACGCGCATCCTCCAGAAACCCTTCGCGCGCCGCCACTGTCGTCGGCTTCCACTCCCCCGGTAAGTAGAACCAGTCCGGGTACCGGATCGGAAGTGGCTCCCCCCAAGGGCCGGGATCGGTCGCCTGCTCCTCCAGAGGGTTCTGCCGGATGTAGGCCAACTCTCGCCGCACCAGGTCCACCAGCATCTCTTGCTGGGTCGCGTAACCCAGCTCGTTCCTGGCCTCCTTCAGGAATCCGACGGGAGCATGGAATTTGGTTCTCTGCATCGCCGCCATGGGCACGCTCCTCATTGATAGCGAACTCCTCTCACGATCATAGGTGGATTCCGGGGGACTATCCGCTGGATTTCGAGCGACGGGCAGTAAGCATTCGGACCTGGTTGGCCGTGCCGGCGACGAGGACATCGCCGTGGGTGTCGGTGCGGGCGATGGTGGCGCCCAAAGCCGAGAGTTCCGACAGGATCGCTGGGTGTGGGTGGCCGAAGGTGTTGCGGGCACCCGCGCTGACGATCGCGAGTCTGGGTCGCACCGCGGTCAGGAAATCCTTTGTGGTGGTCCGGGATCCGTGGTGAGGGACTTTCAGGATGTCGGCGTGCACGGTCGCACCGGAGGTGACCAGGCGGCGCTGGGCCGGAGCCTCGATATCGCCGGTGAGCAGGATGCGGCCCACGGGCGTGGTCGCGGCGAGCACTACCGAGCGATCGTTCGCCTCGTCCGGGTCGAGGTCGGGTGCGCGGGACGCGGCGGTGGGAGCGAGCACCTCCAATTCGATTGGGCCGAAGGACATTACCTGTCCAGCTGTCAGTTCGACAGTCGGGATGCTTGCCCGGTGTGCTATCCCGGCGATCTCCGCCGAGGTGGTGACCGGGCTGCGGTGGTGCGAAGGGTGCTCGGGACCAGCAGGATTCGTTCGATCCAGATCGGGATCGGTCGCGGCGCGGTCGTTCTGTGTCCCACCGCAGGCACGGCCGTCCCGATGTGCATCGGCGCAGCTCCGCAGCGCTTCTGCACCGCGAGTTGTCATCTGATTGTCGAGCCCTGCGGCCTGTGTATCTTCCGAACTGCCGCAGCCGGATTCACTGCGAGGCAACTCGTGCGGGCCGACGGCAATGGCGACTACCGTGCGGCCGTGCAGTGCACCGGCCAGCCCGCCGATATGGTCGGCATGGGGATGAGTCAGCACCAGCAGTTCGATTCTGTTGATACGCAGCCGATCCAGGCACGTCCGCATCGGTCGCGGGTCGGGGCCGACGTCGATGACGACGGCACTGCGGTTGCCCAGAGACAGTGCCAACCCGTCGCCTTGACCGACGTCGCAGGCGGCCAGCACCCAGTCATCCGGTGGCCAGCCAGGGTTCCAGATTCGCACCGGTATGAGGACCGCCGCCATCCCGGTCAGCGCCACCATCGTGACCCTGCGCACGAGGGCAGACCGCAACGCCCACACCACCACCGCTACCAGCACCGCGGCGGACATGCCGCCGGCCGCTCCACCCGGTACCGATACCGTCGCGCCGGGCAGGCCCGCCGTCCGTTCGGCCACCGACAGCAGCCACCACAGCGGCGGCGCGGCACAGCGCAGCAGGAGTTCCGCCGGTGCGGCCCAGGCGCACGACAGTGCCGCACCCGCAGCCCCGAGCACCGTGATCGGTGCGATCACCGGAGCCACCAGGACGTTCGCGAGCACCGCCAGCATGCTGACCCGGCCGGTCAGCGCGATCATGATCGGCACCGTGACCACGAACGCTCCTGCCGAGACCGCGACCACCTCGGCCGGCAGTCGCCACCATCCCCGCGACCGCAGCCAATCAGCCCAGCTGGGCGCCAACAGGATCAAACCCGCCGTCGCGAATACCGACAATGCGAATCCGGCCCGCACCGCCAACTCGGGCCACACCGCCAGTAGCCCGATGACAGCCGCGCACAGCGCGGGCAGCGCCTGCTTGCGCCGACCGGTTACCAAAGCCAGCAACGTGATCGCGCCCATGGCCGCGGCCCTCAGCACACTCGGATCCGGCCGGGCGACCACAACGAACATGGCCAACGCACCCGCCGCGACCATCGCCGCGACCCGCGGTCCAAGCGTCAGCATCCGGACTAGGAACAGCACGACGGACAACAAGATCGTGAAGTTCGCACCACTGACTACGCAAAGGTGCTGCAGGCCGGCGATTTCGAAATCTTCGCGCACCGGATCCGGCAACCGCGAGGTGTCACCGATGACCAGCGCGGGCAGCAGCCCCGCCGGATCAGCCGCCAGCGCCTGCCCTGCGGCAGCGGCGAAATCGGCGCGCACCGACGCGGCCGCCCGCTGCCACCACGGCAGCGGGCCAACCACCTTCGGCGGGCCCAACGCTCGCAGCGACGCCACCGTCAGGTCCCGGTGCTGGGGTGGCTCGACCCGCGCACGAACCTGAACCGCCTGACCGGGCAGGACCCGCCCCCATTCCGGCCCGGGCGCCAGAATCACCACCGATCCCCCAGCCCGCACAGTCGTCCCCGCACGCTGGAACTCCACCAACCTCGCCCGCACCAGCCACCGCTGCTCACCGCCGAACGCACTCGCCCGCAACGGTTTCGGATCATCGCTCGGCGTGAGAACAACCTGCACCGACGACCCACCCGCACCCCGCAGCGGATGGGCCGCCACACGCTGTTCGCGCCACGCCGCAGCCGCCGCGAACCCCGCACCCAGCAACACCGCGGACAGCGCCACTACCGCCACTGCCCGCCACCGCTCCGCACGATGCGCCGTCGACCACAACAACAACACCCACAACCCGATGGCTGCCAGCACCAACCCACCCGCCACCATCAGCCCCACCCACCACCCAGCCGTCAGCGCGACAATCGTCGCGGCCCAGCAACACAGCGCCGCGGGTAGCAACCGCGCATCCAATACCGGCGTGGCCGAGCCCTCCCCTTCGATCTCTTGCTCCCGCTCGGCGACCCCACCCCACACCGTCATCCAGCCACCGCCTGGAGACGAACCGCCGCGGCCCCACGCAGCGGACACCTATCCCGCTGTATGTCCGAATGTGCCGCCCCGAATTCGTCTGCGCTCGAATCAACTAGGCGGTCGTTCGCACTCCAGCCACATTCAGATGTTCGGTCTTGGCAGAACCGGGCACCGTTTCCAGAGCTGGCTTCCGCGAGCGATCGTCCCCCGCCAGGTCCCAGCCCAACCCAGTTCGTAACCTCCGGCGAAGACAGCAATAGGTCGACGCCTCGGGATCGAAAGAGGGCGGAGTTTCCGTGCGATCGGTTCATATCCGGACCAGGTCGCGGAGGCGGGCGAGGCGAGCCGGGCCGATTCCGTCTACTTCACCGAGTTGGGTGGGGTCGGTGAACGGCCCGTTTGTAGTACGCCAGGTGATGATGGCGCGGGCGGTGATGGGGCCTACGCCGGGCAGGGCGTCGAGTTCGGACTCGGTCGCGGTGTTGAGATTGAGGCGAGTGGTAGGTGTCGCGCCCTTGGTTGGGGCGGCGGAACTACCTGTGCTGATCGTTCCGCTGCCGAGTTGTGGGGTGCCGGGGGTAGCTGCGGAGGGATTCGTGCCGACGAGAACCTGGTCCCCGTCGAGGAGTCGTTGGGCGAGGTTGAGACCGGTCAGGTCTGCGGTCGGGATCGGCGTGCCCGCAGCGGTGAGAGCGTCGGCGACGCGGGATCCAGCAGGCAGGCGGACCAGGCCAGGACGATGGACGTGACCGACGACACTCACCACCAGTTCGGTAGGCGTGGCTGGTTCCGGAGCCGCAAGATTTGAAGGAGCGTTGTCTGACAGTCCGGCGTTGGCGGAAGGCCGGGCCAGCGCGGTTGTCCGCAGAACTGACAGGGGTGGAACAGTCTGGGCCACAGGGCGTTCCCGCAAAACCACCACCGCCGTGACAACGATCGCGAACAGGCCCACCACCGCGAGGGTCAGCACTCCCCGACGTCCCGAATCCAGCCGCGCGCCCCGGAATCTGTCCGGCACCCAACGATCCCAGCGCCCAGGATGTGGCTTCGGCTCCCGCAGCCAACCCGGTGCTACGACCTCACCGACCCCCTCGCGTGCCCTCGCCGGCCTATCCGCAGGCAGCTCTTCGAGATCCCAGAGATCAGGATCGTCAGACGAATCATCGAAATCCGCACGCGGCGAAGCCCTTTCAAAGGCCGGTGGTCGCAGCGCCTCCCCGGCGAGCACGGCTCCACCCCGACCCCGCTGCCCGTCGCGCCTTCCTACTCCAGCTGATGCACCGTCACCGCCGTGCACCCATGCGGAACGTCGCGCCACACCAGCCGAATTCGTAGCCGCCGTCGCAAACTCGCCAGCTCGCAGGGATTCCGCCGACTCCGCCACCCGCCGAAACCCACCCGACTCCGCCACCCACTCAGATGCCGTCGACTCGGTTACACGACGGTGCCCCGCCAAGTCCGCCTCTCGCCCAGATGCCGTCGACTTCGCGGCCCGCCCAGATCCCGCCAACTCGGCCACCCGCCGAAACGCCGCCGCCTCCGCCACCCGCCCAGATCCGGTCGACTGCACCTTCCGCCGAAATCCGGCCACCTCGGCCACCCGCCCAAATCTCGCCGACTCCGCCACACGCCCGGGCTTCGCCGACTCCGCCTCTCGCCCGGATCCCGCCGATTCGATTTCACGACGGAACCCGACCGAGTCCGCCTGCCGCCCGAATCGCGCCGACTGCGCTTCCCGCCCAGCTCGCGCCGACTGCGCTTCCCTGCGGGATCCCGGCACCTCGGCCACACGCCCGGGTTTCGCCAATCGGCCAGGTCCTGCCACCTCGGGCACCCGCCCAGATCCCGCCGACTCCGCCACACGCCCGGAACCCGCCGACTCCGCCACACGCCCGGATTCCGCTGACTCCGCCACTCGGCCATTCCCCGCCGACTCCGCCACCCGCGGCAACTCCTCCGAACCACCCCCGCCCGCATACGCCGACAACTCGGCGCCACCTGCACGACCAGTTCGCTCACCATGGCGTACGTCCTTCAGGGGCTCCGACGCACGCACGTACCGTTTGCCGCAGGAGGCACCGCCGGCCGTTCTGGGGGTCCAGGGCTGGTTTCGGTTGTCTGTCGGCGGGGTGGGTCGGCCGGTGGTGATCGGGAGGCCGGCGGTTCGGCTGGCGTCGACTCGGGCAGTCAGTGCTCCCAGACGGCGCCGGATTCGTTCGCGTTCGTCGTGTCGTGGCATGGGCGCGACGGTACGTGGAGATCGGTGGGCGGAGAGGCGCGCGAGCTGGGCTTTTGATAGGGCTGGGGATAACTGTGAAGCTGTGGACAACTAGCTCGATCGGCTGGCGGACATGGCGATTCGTTCAGCGGGTCGGCAGGTCAACGCGCGTGGTGTCAGACGCGTCGCATCACTGAAACGACTTTGCCGAGCACCACTGCTTTGTCGCCGTCGATGATGTCGTAGTCCGGGTTGCGGGGTTCCAGGTAGACGTGGCCGTTGCGGCGGCGATAGACCTTGACGGTGGCTTCGCCGTCGATCATGGCGGCGACGATTTCGCCCGAATGCGCTTCGTGCTGTTGGCGGATCACCACGATGTCGCCGTCGCAGATGGCGGCGTCGATCATCGAATCGCCGCGAACGCGCAGGCCGAAGACGGTGCCACGGCCGACCAGATCGCGGGGCAGGGTGAGGGTGTCGTCGGCGTGTTGCTCGGCGAGGATGGGTGTGCCGGCGGCGATGTCGCCGAGTACCGGGACCGCAACCGACGCTTCGGATTCAGTGCGTGACGGGGTCGCCTGCAGGAACATGCGGACGTCGATCGGGCGTGACATGGTCGCGCTGCGGCGCAGAAAGCCGCGGTCCTCCAGGCTCTTCAGATGTTTGGACACCGACGAGGCCGACCGCAGGCCCACAGCGTCACCGATCTCGCGGGTGTTCGGCGCGTAGCCGTGTCGCTGCACCCAGTCCCGGATGGTGGCGAGTATCTGGTGCTGGCGTGGGGGCAACGTCGAAGTGTCGAGGTGGTCGAACCCGTCGAAGTGGTCGTATCCGGTCACCCGCGAATCCTAAAGGGCACGGATCGATTCCAGCGCCAGCCCACGTCGATAATTGGGCGCGTCGAGACGACCGAGGGCCCCAACCATGTCCGCGGCGACCTGCCGGAGACGCAGACAGCGACACTCGGCCCTGTGCGATTCGTCGCATGTAGGCAGCTGCGGTTGCTGATCGGTGCCTGAACCTCAGGCGGGTCGGTCAGCCACACCCGCCCGGAACCACCAGAACGCCGACCGCCCCGGCCCCGAGGTGCACGCCGAGGGCAGGCCCGAACTCGTTGATGATGAGCTCTCGGATGCCGGGCACGGTTTCGCGCAGTTGCGTGGCAAGGGTTTCCGCCGCGTCCGGCGCGCCGAGATGCTGCACCGCGACGGCGACACCGTCGTCGCCTGCCGCGTCCACCGCTGCCGCGACGAGTTTCGCGTAGGCCTTGGAGCGGGTGCGGACTTTTTCCCGCAGTTCGAGCTTGCCGCCCACGATCTGCAGTAGTGGTTTGGTGACCAGTTCGCTGCCGAAAAACGCTGCCGCGCTGCTCAACCGGCCACCGCGGCGCAGCTGTTCGGTGCGATTGACGAGGATGAACGTGCGGGCGCGACTGGACGCGGCGACCGCGGTGTCGTAGACGACATCTCGTGCCGCGCCGGCCCGTGCCCGGCGGGCGGCGGCGAGCACGGGCAATCCGGTGGCCAGGCCCGCGCCGAGCGAATCGACGAGGTGGATGCGGTCGCCGGCGTCCAAGTCACGCACAGCCTGCCGGCCTGCTTCCCAGGTGCCGGACAGCTGTCGCGAAATGTGCACGGCGACAACCCCGTCACCGCCGCTGCGGGCCAGCGCCGCCTCATAGGCGGCACGCATCTCGCCGGGTGAAGGCGCGGAGGTCGTCACCGTGTCGGCGCTGTAGTCGATGTCGATGGGATCGACGCCCTCCCGTACCGCCCGGTCCCCGACCAGGACGTGCAGGGGCACGACGTCGATGTCCAGCTCGGCGGTGAGGGCGGCAGGCAGGCTTGCGGACGAATCGGTGACGACCACGACGGCCACGGACTACCGAACCTCCTGCAAGGTCTTCACCATCGCGGTGGCCACGGCGGTGTGCCCGGCCCAGCCCCAGTGGATGCCGTCCGGATTCGCCTCACCGGAGAAGATGTTCTCACGCACCGCTTCTCCGAGATCGACCAGCGGCACCGAGGTGCGCGCCGACCAGGCCTGCAACGCTCTCACCGCGCGCGGACGGCCGCGGTGCACGCGCCCGTAGGCGGCACAGTTGTGCACCGACGGCAGCACACCGATGAACGGCAGATCGGGACGCAACTGCGCCAGCGCTTCCCGCGACTGCTCCAGATAGTCGACGCTGACGCGCGGCGGAAGTGCCACGGGGCGGCCGAGTTTCGCGAGCTTGGGTTGCAGCCAGTTGTAGGTGGCTCGGACGATCCGGCGCAGACGCGGCGGTCGCACGTAGCGGATCTGCTCGCGCAGCGCGGTCGGCAACGGCGACGGCAGGCTGTCCATGCCGCCGACGGCGAACACCACCGCACCCGCGTGTGGGACCGCGGCCCACACCCGAGGGTCGCCGATCAACGCCCAGTAGGCGTCGCGGCAGGTCCAGCCGATCCGACCGACCAACTCGACATCCCAATCGAGTTCGGCGGCAACGAGGTTCGGCCAGATCCTCGGATCGTCGGCGGGCAAGCCGCCCTTGGGGCCGAAATAGGACAGCGAATCGGCGATCACCAGCAGCACCGGTCGCTTCGATTGCTTTGCGCCGACGGCGGTTTCGGCGGCAGCCGCCGGCGTCGCGGACGCCGCGACCGAGATCTGCGCCTCGGCGTCGGCCGGAGAGACGCGACCGGTGGCCGGAGCGACGAGATCGGACTTAGCCGGAGCAACCAGACCGGCAACCTTCGAAGTGACGGAATCAGCTTCTGCCGGGGCGACCGAATCGGCTCCCGCCGAGGTGACGGAATCGGCTTCAGCCGGAGCAACCACGCCAGCAGTGGCCGTAGTGACGGAATCTGCTCCCGCCGGAACGACCACGCCAGCAGCCCCCGGAGTGACGGAATCAGCTCCCGCCGGAACAACCAGACCAGCAGTGGCCGGAGCACCGGAATCGGCCCCATGACCAGCGACTCCCGGAGCAGCCGCATCGGCTCTCAGCGGAACCACCAGACCAGCCGCTACGGGGGCGACGGAGGCAACGGCAGCTGGATTAACTACACCGGTTGCGGTCGGAGTAAGCGCATCGGATCCGGCAGGTGGCGGCTCTGCTTCCGCCGGGGGAATGGCGGGATCGACCGTATCGGCGGCGGCCGCGTCCACCGGTGTTGAAAGGTTGGTCGGGTCGGCAGCCGAATCAACTTCTGCGGGAGCGAATTCAGTGGTTCTTGCCGGGGCGACTCGCTCGGTGTCCGCCGCCGAGCCAGGGTCGGATTCGGCAGGGCCCGCGAGTTCGCCTGCGGCGGCAACAGATTCCAGCTTGGATGCATCCGGGGAGCCGCCCACTCGATTACCCATGTCCGCAGCTCCGGTATCCACCTTCGCAGATCCGGGATTCACACCCCGGGCTTCGGTGTTCATCTCGGCAGCTTCGACATTCGCGCCCGCAGCCGCGGTGTTCGCGCCCGAAACTGCGGCGTCCACGCCCGCAGCCTCCATGTTCGCGTCCGTAGCTTGAATGTTCCCGTCCGAAACTGCGGCCTTCACGCCGGCAGCCGCGGTGTTCGCTTCCGCAGCTTCAATGGCGCCCAGAGCTTCAATGTTCGCGTCCGAAGCTACGGCTTTCGCATCCGCAGTTTCAATGTTCGCGTCAGCAGTTTCGGTGTTGGCGTTCGCGGTTTCCCTGTCCGCGTCCGCGGATTTCCTGTCCGCGCCCGCGGCTTCGGTATTCACCTCCGCGGCTTCAGTCGTCACGCCAGCGGCTTCGGCCTTCCCTGTGCCACTGCTCGCGGCCTCAACCGCTGATTCACTCACCCCGGCGGCCCCCGCGACACCACCCCGCCCGGAGTCCTCCGTGCCATCACCAGCTTCAGCCGAATCACCAGACCCCGCAACCGTTCCCGCGCGCTCGCCGGTCCCAACCGGGTCGACCTCCGCAACGGCGTTCTCGCCCGATTCCGGCACCTTGGGCGACGGCGGTGGTCCGAACAGCGCATCCGGCAACTGCCGCTGGGCTTTTCGTGTCACCTGCTTGAAGAGCTCGTCCGGGACCGACCGAATCGGCTCCTCGGCATCGGCTTTCTTCGACGCCCTGGCCGGTTTCGGCGCGGGCGCCGGACCGAACAGGGCATCGGGGAGTTGTCGCTCAGCCTTTGCCGTGACCTTCTTGAACAACTCGTCCGGTACCGACTTGATCGGCTCTTCAGAGGACATCGGGAGCTACCTTCGCCGCTGCGTTCCACACATCGAGGCGCCACCCGGGCTGGTCGATACCTGGACCGTGGCTGCTCAGTTGCACCCAGCTGGTATTGGCCAGTCCACCGAGGACCGGCCAGTTCTGTGGCGGCAAGTCGAGCAGCGCGGCCGTAAGGGCGGCGATCAGCCCGCCGTGCGCAACCAGGATGATAGTCCGGCCGGGCCAATCCTGTCGCTCGGAGAACAATTCCCGCACCACGGGCAGGGCACGCGCGCCCACTTCGAGTTTACTTTCGCCGTTCGGCGGCCGGTAGTCGGCGTTGAGCCGCCACTCCACGCGGGCCCCGGGATAGTCGGCGTCGACTTCCAGATGAGTCAGGCCCTCCCAGTCGCCGAGATGGGTTTCGCGCAGCCGCCGGTCCAGCACCACGGGCACATCGGTGTGTTCGGACAGGGCCAGCGCGGTGTCGTGGGCACGGCGCAGATCCGACGAGACGATGGCGATCGCATTGCGCGACACCAGCTCTCGGGCCGCTTCTTTCGCCTGCCTACGACCGAGTTCGGTGAGATCGGTATCGATCTGCCCCTGCATCCGGTCGGCGGCGTTCCATTCGGTCTGCCCGTGCCGCAGTAAGATCAGGGTGCGTACACCGGCCTGTCTCCATGCTCGACTCATGCCTGTGCCTCGCCGTCGCTCGGCTTTGCCACGCGCCCGGCACGCCGGCACACGGTCCGCTCGCTGCGCTCACTCACTCGTCCGCGTCCGCCGCTTCCGAAGCCGTCGCAGCGCCATTGGCTCCCGGCTCGCCGATACCCTCCACCGGAACGACCGGGCAGTCCTTCCACAGACGTTCCAGCGCATAGTAATTGCGCTCATCGTTGTGCTGGACGTGCACCACCACGTCGACATAGTCGAGCAGCGCCCAGCGACCCTCGCGGGTGCCTTCACGGCGTACCGGCTTGTGCCCGGCCACCCGCAGCTTCTCCTCGATATTGTCGACGATCGCGTTGACCTGGCGCTCGTTCGGCGCGGAGGCGATGACGAAGCAGTCGGTGATCACCAGCTGCTCGGAGACGTCGAGCACCACCACGTCGGAGGCCAGCTTCTCGTCCGCCGCGCGCGCGGCGACCTGCGCCATTTCAACCGCTTCGGCCGTTGCCGTCACTTGGCTACCTTCCGTTCCGCGGGCTCATACAGGCGCCGCTTCGATATGTATTGCACTACGCCGTCCGCAACGAGGTACCACACCGGCCGGCCTTCGGCGGCCCGGCGGCGGCATTCGCTGGACGAGATCGCCAGTGCGGGAATTTCGATCATGGTGACCGCGTCCGCCGGGAGGTCCCGCAGATGTTCGGTCAGATGATCGGTGTTCAGTTCGTACCCCGGCCTGCTCACCCCGACGAACTTGGCCAGTTCGAACAGTTCGGCCCAATCCTGCCATGTGAGGATGTTGGACAGTGCGTCCGCACCGGTGATGAAGTACAGCTCGGCGTCGGGGTGCTGGGCGCGCATCTCGCGCAGGGTGTCCACGGTGTAGGTCACCTTGCCGCGATCGATGTCGGCGCGACTGACCGAGAACCGCGGATTCGAGGCGGTCGCGATGACCGTCATCAGGTAGCGGTCCTCGCCCGGGCTGACCTGGCGGTCGGCCTTCTGCCACGGCTGCCCGGTCGGCACGAATATCACTTCGTCCAGGTCGAAACGATGCTGGACCTCGCTGGCAGCGACGAGGTGGCCGTGATGGATGGGATCGAACGTCCCGCCCATCACCCCCAGCTTGCGCCGCCTTGTTTTCTGCATGACTCGCGAGCTTAGCGTCCGGCTACGATGCGCTCGCGCCCGCGCGGGTTTCCGGCGGCCTACTGCTCCTCCATGTCCGCGAGCTGTCTGCGCGTGTGCGCCAGCTCGTTCCGTATCGCCGCGGAGGGCTCGGTTCGTTCCAGCTGTTCGAGTTCCGCCAGCAACCCCCGCATCGCCGCCGGGCCGCCGGAGTCGGCCGGGTTGCTCCAGAACTGCAGCCAGGCCGCCGAGCGGAGGCAGCGGGCTCGCTTGGTCACCTGTCCGAGGTCGCCCCAGAGTTGGGCTGCTCGGCGGTAGACGAGTTGGGCCTGGTCGTCTTCGCCGCCGCAATCCAGTGCGGAGGCGGCGGACCAGGTCAGTTCGGCGTGCAGTTCCCGGCGGGCGGGGTCGGGCTGTACCAGCCGGGCTCCCTCGATGAATTGGTGGGCCGCTTCGCGGTATCGCCCGAGCAGTTTCAAGGATCTGCCGTACTGGCTGAGTACCAGGGCCATCTCCGCCGGCGGGTATGGTGCGGCGCCGGCCGTGAACGGGACGGCGAACGCGGCCGCGGCGGCGCTGTGCTGTCCGGCCCGGTGCAAGGCCCGCGCGGCGACGAAGGTCAGGTGCATGGCATCGGCTTCGGAGATCGCCGCCCACCGCGTCGCCGCCTCCCGTGCGGCCGCGGCGAGTTCGGTCTCACGGCCCCGCTGCCCGGATATCACCATCACCAACTGCGAACTCAACCGTGCCAGGTGTTCGGGAGGCAGAATGCCCTCGCCTCGGGAAAGAGCCTGCCGCAGATACTTTTCCGCATCCCCCGGTTGGTCCAGCAGTCGCATCGCGGCCTGATCCGCCAGCCGGACCGCCTCCAGCGCCTCCCCGTCACTGCCCGGCACGGCACACCCGCTGCCGCACGCGAAGCACTCGCCCCGTCAACACTTCATTGTTCCCCGCCACACCGCTGACGCTCGGCGTTCTCTTCACCATGGGTGCGGATCATGAGCCGCACCGCCAAAAGTTCTCTTAACGAAGACTGATGGTCCGCTATACCGGGAGCAGCCGGGACACCACTTCGGTGAGCTGGCGGGCCGAGCGGCATTCGTGCATATCGATGACCTGGCCGTATTTGTCGGCGGCGGAATCGCCGGAGCCCCATTGGCTTCGGGGTTCCGGGTTGAGCCAATGCGCGTGTTTGGCGGTGTCGGTCAGCGTGCTCAGCGTGGCGAGTTCGGGGTCGCGGTAGTTGGTGCGGGCGTCACCCAGGATGAGCAGGGAGCTGCGACTGGTGACGGCGTCGGGATATCTGCGGGCGAAGCTCGCCAGGGCATTGCCGTAGTCGGAGTGCCCGTCGAGGCCGACGACGCCGGATTCGGTGAAGATCCGCGTCATCGCCTGATCCAGCGGCGTCCGCGGGTCGAAGAAATGGGTGACCTCGTCGACCTGATCCACGAAGGCGAAGATGCGGACGCGGGAGAACTGTTCGCGCAGCGCGCTGACCAGCAGCAGGGTGAAGCTGCTGAAACCGGCGACCGAGCCGGAGACATCGCACAGCAGAACGAGTTCCGGGCGACCCGGCCGGGGCTTCCGCGTGACCAGATCGATGGGGACGCCACCGGTGGACATCGACTTCCGCAGCGTCTTCCGCAGATCGATCTCGCCGCGGCGCGAATGCTTGCGGCGCACCGCGAGCCGGGAGGCGAGTATGCGCGCCAGACGCTGGCTACTGCGCTTGAGCTCGGTCAGCTCGCGCTCGGAGGCGCGCAGGAAATCGACGTCTTCGGCTTGGCGGGCGACGCCGTATCCGGCCACCCGCTCCCGGCCGATGCGCTCGGCGACGCGCCGGCGGGTTTCGGCTTCGACCGAGGCCCGGAAACCGTCGATGCGCTGCCGGGCGGCGCGGCGGGCGATCTCGGTGTCGAAATCGCTTCCGCCGACTCCGTTGGCGAGTCCGGCCAGAATTTTCGCGAGCAGTGTCTGCGGCTGCACCTCACGTAAGGCCTGATACGCGGAAAAGGACGGTCCCTGCGCGGACTGATATTGGCCGAGCTGCTCGACCAGCTGCGCGGCGATCTGTTCCAGACGCTCCGAAGCGTCTTCCCGCGCAAGCAGTTCCGCGAGCATCTCGCGCAGGGCGGGAATATCGATATCGCCGGTGTGGGTGCGCGGCAGATCGGTGTCCTCGATCGCGCTGCGCTGCCCGATGGCCACCGGGAACCACAGATCGAACAATCCGTCGAAGGTGGCCCGGTGGGTGGTGCGGCGCAGCAGCGCGCATGCCAGCCCCTCGCGCAGCACCTCACGGTCCATCAGGTCGAGCACGGTCACCACCTGGCCCGCGTCCACGGTCTCCGACGGCCCGACCGGAATTCCGCGGGCCCGCAACGCTTCGACGAAACCGACGAGATGACCGGGCAGCCCGTGCGGAGCCGCCAACTCGGGGCCCACGGTTCAGGCCAGTTTCAGTTCGGCCAGCGCGCGCTGGTGGTCGGCCTGATGTTTGAGCACCACGCCCAGGGTGGCGCGCACCGTGGCATCGTCCATGTCCTGCATGCCGAGCGCGAGCAGCGTCCGGCCCCAGTCGATGGATTCCGCGACCGAGGGCAGCTTCTTCAACTGCATCCCGCGCAGCACGTGCACGATCCGGACCAGCTGCGCGGCGACCGCGGCGGAGAGCTCCGGTACCCGGCTGGCCAGGATGCGCCGTTCCAACTCCTCGTCCGGGAAATCCAGGTGCAAGTAGAGGCAGCGGCGCTTCAAAGCTTCGGACAGCTCGCGGGTGGCGTTGGAGGTGAGCACCACGAACGGCTTGCGGGTCGCGGTGATGGTGCCCAATTCCGGCACGGTGACCGCGAAATCGCTGAGCACCTCCAGCAGCAGGCCCTCGATCTCGACGTCGGCCTTGTCGGTCTCGTCGATCAGCAGCACCGTCGGGTCGGCGCGGCGGATGGCGGTCAGCAGGGGCCGGGAGAGCAGGAACTCCTCGGTGAAAACGTCGGCTTTGGTTTCCTGCCAATCGTTTTCACTGGAGGCCTGGATCCGCAGGATCTGCTTGGCGTGATTCCACTCGTAGAGCGCACGGGCCTCGTCGACGCCCTCGTAGCACTGCAGGCGCACCAGCTCCGCGCCCGCGGTCTGCGCGACGGCGCGAGCCAGCTCGGTCTTGCCGACCCCGGCGGGACCTTCGATCAGCAGCGGCTTGCCGAGCCGGTCAGCGAGGAACACCGACGTCGCCGTCGCCTTGTCCGCCAGATAGCCGGTGCTCGCCAGCCGGTCGATCACATCCTCGACCGAGCTGAAGATCGGCGCCTGAACCGCGCTTTCGGAACCCACGTGGTGTCCTTCCTTCTAAACCCTCCCTCAGGCTAGCCTTACGCGCCCTGGCGGCCGCCATCCCCGTGGCGGCTAGACCGGACGGACCTGCCCGTCACCCCAGACGATCCACTTGGTGGAGGTGAGTTCGGGCAGGGCCATCGGCCCGCGGGCGTGCAGTTTCTGGGTGGAGATGCCGATCTCGGCGCCGAAACCGAACTGCTCGCCGTCGGTGAACGCGGTGGAGGCGTTGACCATGACCGCGGCCGCGTCCACCCGGGTGGTGAACTCCCGGGCCGCCGCCAGATCGGCGGTGACGATGGCCTCGGTGTGCCCGGTACCCCAGGTGTTGATGTGCTCGACCGCGCCGTCCAGGTCGGGGACGACCTTGAGCGCGATGTCGAGGCTGAGGTATTCCTCGCCCCAGTCCTTGTCGTCGGCGGGAACCAGGCCCGGCAGATCGCCGTGCACGGTGACCCCGTGCTTTTCCAGCGCCTCGATCAGCTTGGGCACCGCGGTGGTCGCGATGGCGTCGTCGATCAGCACCGTCTCGGCGGTATTACAGACGCTGGGCCGGCGGGTCTTGGCGTTGATCAGGATCTGCTCGGCCATGTCCAGGTCGGCGGCGGCGTGCACGTAGACGTGGCAGTTGCCGGTGCCGGTCTCGATGGTGGGCACCTGTGCGTCGCGGACGACGGCGTTGATCAGGCCGGCGCCGCCGCGCGGGATGACCACGTCGACCAGGCCGCGCGCCTGGATCAGATGCGTCACGCTGGAGCGGTCGTGGCTGGGCAGCAGCTGGACCGAGTCGGCCGGAAGACCCTGGGCGGCAAGCGCTTCGCGCAGCACCCGCACCAGCGCGGCGTTGGAGTGCGCGGCGGAGGAGGAGCCGCGCAGCAGGGCCGCGTTCCCGGACTTCAACGTCAGCCCGAAGGCATCGACGGTGACATTCGGCCGTGCTTCATAGACCATGCCGACCACGCCGAGCGGCACCCGCGTCTGCCGGATCTCCAGACCGTTGGGCAGCGTCGACCCGCGCACCACGACGCCGACCGGATCCGGCAGGCCCGCCACCTGGCGCAGACCGGAGGCGATGCCGTCGATGCGCGGCTTGCTCAGCCGCAAGCGGTCCAGCAGCGATTCCTCGGTGCCGGCCGCCTGCGCGGTCGCGATGTCCTCGGCGTTGGCCGCGAGCACGTCATCGGCCGCGGCGAGCAGCGCGTCGGCGGCGGCGTGCAACGCGTCGTTCTTCTGGGCGGTGGTCAGCTGGGCCAAGACGCGGGACGCGACGCGAGCCTTTCGCGCGGCCTCGTGCACCACCTCGCGGGTATCGATCTCGGTCGTCGTTCCTGCATTCATGGGGTACAGCCTACTGACCGCGTCGACTCGAAATAACGGCGGATATCCGGCATCGGGACTACCGTCGCGGCATGACGAAGCCGCCCAGGGTCGCCGTGCTCGGCAGTATCAATATGGACCTGGTCTGTACGACCGAGCAGCGACCGGAGCCGGGTGAAACGGTGCTGGGCACCGGGTTCACCATGGTTCCCGGCGGCAAGGGCGCCAACCAGGCGATCGCGGCACGGCGGTCCGACGCGCTGGTAGAGTTCCTGGGCGCGGTCGGCCGGGACATGTTCAGCACACCGCTGCGCCAGGTGCTCACCGATTCCGATGTCGGTGCCGCGCGGTTGCGGTCGCTGCCGGGCTCCAGCGGGGTCGCCACGATCGTGGTCGAGCAGGGTGGCGAGAACAGCATCATCGTGACGCCCGGCGCCAACGCGCAGCTCACCGAGCTCGACGAGTTGGACCTCCAGAGCATCGCCGAGGCCGATATTCTGTTGTGCCAGTTGGAGATTCCGATCGACACGGTGACCGCCGGCGCGCGGCATGCGCGCGCCCACGGGACCACGGTGATCGTGAATCCGTCACCGGTACGCGAACTGCCCGACGAGCTCTGGCGCGACATCGATGTGGCAGTGGTGAATTCGGGCGAATCGGATCGGTTGGGCGAAACGCTCGACCGGGTCGCCCATGTGATCACCACGCGCGGCGCGAACGGAGCGGATTACCGCGGACCGGACGAAGATTTCCACTGCTCCAGCCCGAAGGTTCGAGTCGTCGATACCACCGGCGCCGGGGACGCCTTCACCGGTGCGCTCGCGGCCGCCTGGCATCGCGGACCGCGGCGGGCCTTGGCCTGGGCGTGTGCCGCGGGTGCGCTCGCGGCCACCGAACTGGGTGCGAGCAAGTCCATCCCGGACGCGGACGCCATCGCCGCGCTGCTCGACGACTCGGCGCTCGACTCCAGAAGCGACCGCTAGGTCTATCAAGGCGAATACCCTTCCGCCCCACCCGTTTCGAGGTCGACCGACCAGCACGCTTCGCGCGCCCGCCGGAAGCGATTCAGCCGCCGCGAATTCGGCCGAACTTCCGCACGACACGAGTGCCGGTGGTTCAATCACACGCGATGCTCTCGAGTAGCTAGACAGTGAAGGGAGTTCGTCTGTGATTCCCACTATCGCCGATCGGGTGCAGAGCCGAGTCGATCGCTTCTCTTACGGCCGCGTTGTCGGCGAGTGGGGTGGCCGGCATCTGCTACACGGCCTGCCACCCGGACCGGATGCTGTACTCCTGAATAGCAACGATTACCTGGGCCTCGCGGGCGACCCGCGGATCGCCGAGGCCATGTGCGCGGCCCTCGCGGCGGGCGGCGGGCCGTTCACCTCGGGCGCCTTCGTACACGGCGAGCACCCCCAGGTCACGGTGGAACGCGAGTTAGCTGACCATATGCGGGCTCCCGCCGGAATCCTCTGCCAGTCCGGCTGGGACGCGAATATCGGTCTGCTGCAATCGATTGCGGATCCACGCACGCCGGTCTATCTCGACAGCCTCGCGCACATGTCGATGTGGCACGGCGCGAAAGCGGCCGGCGCGCCGATTCACCCGTTCCGGCACAACTTCCCCGGCCACCTGCGCGAGGAGATCCGCACCTACGGGCCCGGCATCATCGCGGTCGATTCCATCTACAGCACCAATGGATCACGCGCGCCGCTGGCCCAGCTCTGCGATGTCGCCGAGCAGACCGGCAGCCTGCTCGTCGTCGACGAA
The DNA here is from genome assembly GCF_017875645.1 of Nocardia goodfellowii. Classification (NCBI taxonomy): domain Bacteria; kingdom Bacillati; phylum Actinomycetota; class Actinomycetes; order Mycobacteriales; family Nocardiaceae; genus Nocardia; species Nocardia goodfellowii. Next base: position 7,502,319 of record NZ_JAGGMR010000001.1, read on the forward strand.
TCGCGCTCGCTGGGCACCGACGGACCACTCGGCGCCGGATCGGTGGTGGCGCTCGGGCTCACCGAACGGGTCCCCTTTCGCGTCGCCAGCCTGTCCGGGGCGCTGGCCGGTCGGGCCGGGTTCGTGGCGGCCAACGGCTTGGATTTCGTCGACTACTTCCGGTTGGAGTCCTTCCCGTCGGTGTTCTCCGGCACCCTGCTGTCACACGATCTCGCCGGGATCTCCGCCGCGCTCGCCGCGGCCCGCGCCGACGACTGGCGCCGGGAACGACTCGTCCTGCTCGCCGAGCGGGTTCGTAATGCCCTGAGCGCCTTGGGCTTCGATCTGGAATCGGCGGCAAGTCATATCGTCTCGTTGCAGGCCGGGCCGGACCTGCGTGCCCTGGCCATCCGCGACTTCCTGGAAGCGCGCGGCATTTTCGGCAGCGTGCTCTGTCCGCCCGCCACCGCGCGCCACCGCACCGTCATCCGCTTCTGCCTGCACGCCACCCTCACCGACACCGACGTCGACCGAATCATTCAGGCCTGCACCGAAGTCCGCGACGCGTTCGGCCCGATACCGCCCACCGCGCCCATTCGCACCACCGCGCCCGTACCCAACCAATCCACCGTCTAGACAGGAGATCCGACTCGATGAAGCGTTCGATCCTTGCTGTCCCCCTCATGGCCGCCCTGCTGCCCGTCGCGTGTGCCCGCTCGGAGGTCGCGGCGCCGGAATACGTGGTCGGCATCAAGTACGACCAGCCGGGGCTGTCACTCATGGCGAAGGGCGGGCCGCGCGGATTCGACGTGGAGGTCGCGAACTACATCGCCGCGCATCTCGGCACCGAACCCGGGGAAATCACCTGGGTGGAGGCGCCGACGAGCAAGCGGGAAGACCTGCTGCGCGGCGGCGACGTCGATTTCGTCGTCGGGTCGTACTCCATCACCGCCGAAAGGCTCCGGCAGGTCGCCTTCGCCGGACCGTATTTCGTTGCGGGCCAGGATCTCCTGGTCCGCGCGGCGGAAACGACCATCGACCGGCCGGAAGATCTCAACGGGCGCACCGTGTGCTCGGTCGCGGGTTCCACCTCGGCGGACAAGATCAAGCAGGACTTCGCCACCGGTGTGAAACTCACTACCCGCGAAGGCTTTTCGCCGTGCGTGGACGACCTGCGCGCCCGCAGGGTCGACGCGGTGACCGCCGACGACGTCATCCTCGCGGGCTACGCCGCCCAGTCCCCGGGAGAACTGCGCGTTGTCGGCCATCCCTTCACCCGGGAACGCTATGGCGTCGGCGTGCGCAAAGGTGACACCGAACTTCAGTCCAAGATCACCGCCGCGATCCAGTCCATGATCGCCGACGGCAGCTGGGACCGCGCGGTCCGGACCCACCTCGCTCCCTCGGGGTACACCCCGCTTCCGGCTCCACCGGTCTTCACCGCCACCGACGCGCGGATCCAGCCCGGCGATCCGGCCACCCTGGACCCCGCGTTGATCCGGACCGTCAGCCAGCTCACCGAAGCGGCCAACACCCAGCAATGGGAAACCTTCGACTCCATGATCTGCCCCGAGGCCTCCCCCGCGGTCAGTTCCTTCGTCATGCAGTACACGCCGCAGTACGACAACCATCTCGGCCCGGAAGTCATGGACGCCGACTACCGGCACACCGCCACCGGCATCGCCCAGCACACCCCCGACTCGGCCACCTTCCTGGCCCGCGAAACCTTCAGCAATATCCCCGCCAAATACCGGCAGTACTTCAAGGACATCGATTACGCCGCCACCATGACCCGCCGGGACGGGCAGTGGCGGTTGTGCGGGCTGGCGGCGGACTTCGTCGAGTCCTGAGCTGCGAATAATTCGAGTGCGTGGCCGCGGCGCGATCCCTATCGTCGATCTCGTAGACAAACGAGAGGATCGAAGACATGTTTCCCGTCGAGCTGCGCGGTACCCGGGCGCAGACGCTCATGTGGGCCCACGAGCACGAGGTCGAACAGGCCGCGCTGCAACAGTTGCGCAACATCGCCCAACTGAAATGGGTGCACGGCGTCCGCGTCATGCCGGACGTGCATCTCGGTAAGGGTGCGACCGTCGGATCCGTGATCGCGATGCGGGACGCGGTCGCGCCCGCCGCGGTGGGGGTCGATATCGGCTGCGGCATGGAGAGCGTGCGAACCGATCTGACCGCGGCCGACCTGCCCGAGGATCTGCGTTCGCTGCGGTCCCGGATCGAGGCGGCGGTCCCGGTCGGTTTCGCGGCGCACAAGGAACCTGTCGACGTGCGCAAGCTCGACGCCCAGCTGGTCGGCTCGCACGGCGAAGCGGCCAAGCGGACGCGCGGCTGGCAACAGTTCTGGTCGGCGTTCGGCGAGCTGCACCCCGGTGTGCAGGCGCTGGAAGCCAAGGCGCACAAGCAGATGGGTTCCATGGGCGGCGGCAATCACTTTGCCGAACTGTGTGTGGACGCAGACGATTCCGTGTGGATTCTGCTGCACTCGGGCAGCCGCAACATCGGCAAGGAACTCGCCGAGCGGCATATGGCGATCGCGCGCAAGTTGGACCACAACGTGGATCTGCCGGATCGCGATCTGGCCGTATTCCTTTCCGGGACTACGGAAATGGCTGCCTACCGGCGCGACCTGACCTGGGCCCAGGAATTCGCCGCGCGCAACCGCGCGGTGATGCTGGCCCTGATCTGCCAGGCGGTGCGGGACGAATTCGCCGGGCGCGAAGTGCGTTTCGACGAGCCCATCTCGTGCCACCACAATTATGTGGCCGAGGAGCTGATCGACGGCGTGCCCATGCTGGTGACCAGGAAGGGCGCCGTGCGCGCGGGCGCCGGTGAGCTGGCGTTGATTCCGGGGTCCATGGGGACGCGGTCGTATGTGGTGCGCGGCAAGGGGAATCCGGCCTCGTTCCAGTCCGCGTCGCATGGGGCGGGACGGCGGATGAGCCGGAACGCGGCAAAGCGGCAGTTCACGGTCGCGGATCTGGTCGCGCAGACCGAGGGCGTCGAATCGCGCAAGGACGCGGGCGTGGTCGATGAGATCCCGGCCGCGTACAAGGACATCGACCAGGTGATCGCGGCACAGCGAGATCTGGTGGATGTGGTTGCCACGTTGCGTCAGGTGCTGTGCGTAAAGGGCTGACAAACGAACCGGCCCCGGCAGGCTTGCCGGGGTCCGGTTCGGCTCGGCCATAGGGTGGCGGTGTGGGATCATCTCGACGGCCGTTGGCCGTGTTCGACCTCGACAACACCCTGGCCGACACCGCGCATCGGCAGCGGTTCCTGGAACGGTCACCGCGGGATTGGGCGGCGTTCTTCGCCGCCGCGCCGCATGATCCACCGCTCGCGGAGGGGGTGCGGCTGCTGCGGGCGAGTGCGCGGGAGTGCGAGATCACCTACCTGTCCGGCCGACCGGAGCGTTGCCGGGCGGACACTCTGACCTGGCTTTCCGAGCACGGTCTGCCCCAAGGGCGAATCTTCCTGCGGCGCAACGCTGATCGCAGACCCGCCCGCCACGCCAAACTCGAGGTGCTGCGCCGGCTGTCCCGCGGCCGGGACATTCGGATGCTGGTCGATGACGACGAACTGGTGTGCGTGGCCGCGGAACGAGCGGGTTTCCGGGTGATCCGGGCACGGTGGGCCACCGCGTCCACGACGCTGCGCCAGGCGCAGGAGACCGACGGCCGGACCTGAGGCCTACCGCCGCCGGAAGATCGCGGCCGCGCCCGCACCCACGAGGAGCACCCCGGCCAGGAAGACGCACCCGTTGATCACCCAGGCGTGCACCGCCAGCCGCGTCTCCTCGGACAGCAGCGGGATTTCGGTGATCCGGCGGTAGGTGTCCTGGGGGGACATGAAGTAGATGACGCCTGGGGAGACGCCCCAGGCCAGCCCCGCGATGATCGGGCCCGCGGGTGAATAGGCCGCGAGCCCCGCCACCAGCAGCAAGAGCCCGGCGCCGATCAGGATTTGAGCGGTCGAACCGACGCGGTCGGCGGCGGCACCGGCAACCACCCACTGCCGGGCGCCGGCCGCGCCGTACGCGGCGAGACCGATGCCGACGGGTGTGACCAGCAAGCAGATCAGCGTGCCGATCAGGAAGCGGGAAAAGCCGCCGCTGGTACGGGATTCCGCGCCGGGCGGGGACCAGCCGGCAGGTGGCTGGTACTGGTAGGACATCGATCGCCTCCTGGTGCTTTGCTCTCCATTGTCGCTCCACACCAGCATGCTCGCCCGATGGCGGAGGTCGACAAGCGATTCCGCGCCGGTCCTCGTCGCGGGTAGAAACGGTGCCCTCCCGATCGCCCGTCCGCCGGGTTTCGCGCACCGCCGGTGCTGGGATCCAGGCCCCTGGACTGAAAGGATCGCCCCGCTCAGCGCCCGGATCGCGGCCCGACCCCTCCCCGCGGCGATCTCGGCTGTCGGTGCGGTGCGGCACGATGGACCCCATGACCACGGCCCGCGACACCTCAGCAATCGATCTCACGGCGCCCGACCTGCGCGATCGGGCCGAGCAGCTGTTACGTGAGCTGGCCGGTCCGTCGGCGCGGTTGCGTGCAGATCAGTGGACCGCGATCGAAGCATTGGTGGTGCAGCGGCGGCGGGCACTGGTGGTACAGCGCACCGGCTGGGGTAAGTCGGCGGTGTACTTCATCGCGGCGAAGCTGCTGCGCGGGGCCGGTCGCGGGCCGACGGTGATCGTCTCCCCACTGCTGGCGCTGATGCGCAACCAGGTCGCCGCCGCCGAACGCGCGGGAGTCGTCGCGGCGACCATCAATTCGGGCAATATGACCGAGTGGGACGAGATCCATCAGCGCGTGGCCTCGGGTGATATCGATGTGCTGCTGGTCAGCCCGGAACGATTGAACAACCCCGACTTCCGCGATCAGGTACTGCCGAAGCTGGCCGCCGACGCGGGACTCGTGGTCATCGACGAGGCGCACTGCGTCTCGGACTGGGGCCACGATTTCCGGCCCGATTACCGCCGCATCCGGACACTTATCGCCGATCTCGGCTCCGACGTCCCGGTGCTGGCCACCACGGCCACCGCGAACGACCGCGTGGTCACCGACGTCGCCACCCAAATCGGCACCGAGACACTGGTTTTGCGCGGCACCCTGGATCGCGAATCCCTGCACCTGTCGGTGGTGCGCTTCGACGACGCGGTGGAGCGGACGGCCTGGCTGAGCCGGCATCTGGGCGACTTCAAGGGCTCGGGCATCGTCTACACCCTCACCGTGGCCGCCGCCCACGACCTCGCCGACGTACTGAATTCGCACGGCCACACCGTCGCCGCCTATACCGGCCAGACCGACCCGGCCGAACGCGAGGTGCTGGAGCAGGCGCTGTTGAACAACGAGGTGAAAGCGCTGATCGCGACGTCGGCCCTGGGCATGGGCTTCGACAAACCCGATCTGGGTTTCGTGGTGCACGTCGGCGCGCCCTCCTCCCCGATCGCCTACTACCAGCAGGTGGGCCGCGCCGGCCGCGGCACCGACCGCGCCGAGGTCATCCTGCTGCCCGGCCCGGAGGACGCCCGCATCTGGAGTTACTTCGCCTCGGTCGCCTTCCCGCGCGAGCACATCGTTCGCGCCGTGCTGGACGCGCTGGATTTCGATCGACCGATGTCCACCATCGCGCTGGAACCGCTGGTCGAGTTGAATCGCTCCCGCCTGGAAATGGTGCTGAAGGTGCTCGACGTCGACGGCGCGGTGCGCCGGGTCCGCGGCGGCTGGCTCGCCACCGGCCAGGAGTGGACCTACGACGCCGAGCGCTACGAACGCCTGGCCGCCGCCCGCGAGGTGGAACAGCAGGCGATGATCGACTATCAATCGACCACCGCCTGCCGGATGACCTTCCTGCGCCGCCAGCTCGACGACCCGGGCTTGGCCGCGCTGGACGGCGATACCGCGGACTGCGGCCGCTGTGACAACTGCACCGGCACCCGCCCGGACACCACCGTCGACGCGGCCGATCTGGCCGCAACGCGTGCCCGTCTGGACCGCCCCGGCCTCGATCTGGCGCCGCGCAAACAGTGGCCCACCGGCCTGGCGAAGCTCGGCATCCCGTTGTCCGGCAAGATCACCCAGGGCGCCGAAACCGGCCGGGCGCTGGGTCGCCTCACCGATCTCGGCTGGGGTCAACGGCTGCGCGCCCTGCTCGACGCGCCCGACGACCCGATTCCCGACCATGTCTTCGACGCGTGCATCGCGGTGCTGCGCGGCTGGGATTGGGCGACCCGCCCGACCACCGTCCTGGCGCTGGAGAACCCCGACTACCCGGTGCTCACGGCCACGCTCGCCGCGCGCCTCGCCGAGGTCGGCCGCCTTCGCGATCTCGGCACCCTGCCGGCCAAGCCGGGCCGTCCGCCGGTGTCGGCCGCCAATTCCGCGCACCGGGTCGCCGGTCTGTACGACTCGTGGGACATTCCGGATCTGTCCACCGTCGACGGTCCCATCCTGCTGGTCGACGCGATCACCGATACCGGCTGGACTCTCACCCTCGCCGCCCACGCCTTGCGCGCGGCCGGCGCGCCCGCCGTGCTGTCCTTCGCCCTCGCCAGCGTCACCTAGCGCAACGGTCCGCTGGATAACAATCCCGACCTTCCGGATCACCAATCGGGCACAACTCGAGGATCCGGCACCGCCAGCGGGAACTGAAATGGGCATGGACCCGAACAAACTCGACGAATGGATGGCTGCTCGCCTGGATCGCGAGCAGTCGGCGAACTCGGCCGCCAACAGCCGGTGCCCGAATCCCGGGTGCCCGCGCGCGTGGCACGGCCTGCCGTTCGGCGCCTGCGAAGGATCGTGGGCGCACGAATTCGGCACGCGCGACGCAGCCGCCTGACGTGGTGCGTCGTCGCGCGACGACCAGCGCGGTAGCCGCGCGCCCGCTATCGTCGGACGCGTGGCCGGTAAGTCTGGGAGTCCCGCGATCGAGCTCGATGTCGGGGATCGCACGGTGCGGATCTCGAATCCGGACCGGGTGTATTTCCCCGAGACCCGGGCGACGAAGCTCGACCTGGTCCAGTACTACCTGAGCGTCGGCGACGGCATCGTCAACGCGTTGCGTGACCGGCCGTGCATGCTGCACCGATTCCCGAAAGGATTGGCCGGCGACAAGGTCCATCAGAAACGACTACCCGCGGGCGCGCCGCCGTGGGTTCCGACCGTCCGGGTGTTCTTTCCCCGCTACAGCCGCACCGCCGACGAACTGTGCGTCAGCGAATTGGCGGACGTGATCTGGGCGGTGCAGATGTCGACCGTCGAGTTCCATCCGTGGAATTCCCGCCGCGCGGACACCGAGCGCCCCGACGAGTGGCGCATCGATCTGGATCCCATGCCGGACTGCCCGTGGTCGCGGGTGCAGCGGGTGGCGGGGGTGGTGCACGAGGTGCTCGACGACCTCGGTGCGGTGGGGTGGCCGAAAACTTCCGGTGGGAATGGTCTGCACGTGTACGTCCGGATCGCGCCGGAGTGGGGTTTCGCCGAGGTACGCCGCGCCGCGCTGGCGTTCGCGCACGAGATCGAGCGTCGCGCGCCCGACGACGTGACGACCACCTGGTGGCGCAAGGACCGCGATCCGAAACTGCTGTTCGTCGACTACAACCAGAACGCCCGCGACCACACCATCGCCGCCGCCTACTCGGTACGCGGGGTGCCGGCGGCGACGGTCTCCACTCCGGTCCGCTGGGACGAGATACCCGATATCGATCCGCGCGACTTCACCATGAAAACGGTGCCGAAGCGCTACGCGGAGCTGGGCGACCTGCACGCCGAGATCGACAACGCGGTGTTCGGTATCGAGCAACTGCTGGAGTGGGCCGACCGCGACAGCATCGCGGCCGACCTCCCCGAGGACCAGCCCTGACCTGTCGCGAACCGGCGGTCGACGACGCCTATTAGGGTAGTTCTGGGCCGGTACGGCCGGCGCACGCACAGGGAGGTCCGCGAGGATGAGTGACACAGTCGTACCGATCGCCGTCGGCCCGTCCCGGCCCGATCCGACCTTGCTGGTCAAAGCCGTCGGTGAGGGTGGCGCCACGCTCTCCGACCTCGCGGAGGCACGCGCGCTGATCTGGGCCGGTGGCCCCGGTGAATTCCCCGACGAGTTGCCCGCGAGCATCGAGTGGGTCCAGTTGCCCGCCGCCGGTGTCGAAGACTGGTTCACCGCGGGCATCCTCGCCCGGCACCCGCAGGTCCGTTTCACCTCGGCGGCAGGCGCTTTCGCCAATAGTGTGGCCGAGCACGCGCTCATGCTGTTGCTCGCCGGCGTGCGCTATCTGCCGGAGCATCTGCGGGCGGCGAGCTGGCGGCAGCAGGATTTCTTCCCGCACGTGGGCACGTTGCGCGGCAAGACCGTCACCATCGTCGGCGCGGGCGGTATCGGCCGCGCGCTCATCCCGCTGCTGGTTCCGCTCGGTGCGCAGATCATCGCGGTCAACCGGTCCGGCCGCCCGGTCACCGGTCCCGGCATCCCGGATTCGGTGGAGACCGTGCCCGCCGAACAGCTGGGCAAGATCTGGAGCCGCACCGATCACGTCGTGATCGCGGCTCCGGCCACCGCCGCCACCCGGCATCTGGTCGGCGCGGAGGAGCTGGCCCGGCTCAAGCCGTCGTCCTGGATCATCAACGTCGCGCGTGGCAGTTTGATCGACACCGACGCCCTGGTCGCCGCCCTGGCTTCGGGCGCCATCGCGGGCGCGGGTCTCGATGTCACCGAGCCGGAACCGTTGCCCGACGGTCACCCGCTCTGGGTGTTGCCCAATGCCATTGTCACCCCGCATGATTCGAACCCGCCGCAGCTGCGGCTGGCCGCGTTCGCCGACCATGTGGCCGCGAACGTCAGCCGGTTCGTCGAGGGCCGGGAGTTACTCGCACCAGTCGATCCCGCGCGCGGCTACTAGAGAAAAGCGGGCCACTCACCTGGCCCGCTATCTTTTCGTCGCCAACATGCCATTGACAAATGGCACATTCATCGCTGATTCTGAACGCATGACAAGGTCAACGAGGACCTCGGTCCCCGCCATTCCGGCGACACCCTCGCTGCGTGCCTCCGTCGCGGCCACCGCCGCCGCGTACGCGCTGCGACCGGTGCACAACGCGATCCCGATGAACCCGCCTGGCATTTGGTTCGCCCGTCAGCTCATTGCCACGCTGATGACCGTCGGCGGTCCGCCGATGACCGGAATCTCCGTCAGCAAGGTCCGCGAGGGCGCCGTGCGCGGCGAGTGGGTGCGCGCACCGGGTGTCACCTTCGGACCACGGGCGGTGTATTACATACACGGCAGTGGGTATGTGCTGTGCTCCGCGCGGACCCACCGCGCCCTGGCCGCCCGGTTGTCGAAGCAGACCGGCTTACCGGTCTTCGTCGTCGACTACCGGCTCGCGCCCGAGCACCCGTTCCCCGCCGCCGCCGACGACGTGGCGGCGGCGTACGCCTGGTTGCTGCGCCGCTACGCGCCCCAGGATCTGGTAATCGGCTGCGACTCGGCGGGTGGGCATCTCGCCCTCGATCTCCTGCTCGAGAACGATCGCCACAACCGGCCCCAACCGGCCGCGGTCGCGATGTTCTCCCCGTTGCTCGACCTCACCCTCGGACTGGCGGCCGAACAGGAACGCCGCCGGCCGGATCCGCTCGTCACCGCTGTCGCGGCGAGCAAACTGCCGTTGCAATACACCCGGGGCCAGTCCGCCGACCATCCGCGGCTGCGACTCAGCATCCCGAAAGGCACTGTGCTGCCGCCGATTCTGGTGCAAGCCGGTGGCACCGAGATGCTCTCCGCCGATGCCCGCGCACTGCACGCCATGGTGCGCGCGGCGGGCGGGAGCTGCGTGCTCGAGATCTGGCCGGGTCAGGTGCACGTCTTCCAGGCGCTGCCCGTGCTGGTCCCGGAGGCCGACCGGGCACTGGCCCGGGCCGCCGACTTCCTGTGCGCGGCACAGGTTTCCACCGTCGAGAAGGTGAGCTGAGATGTTCGGATTGGAAAAGCTGATACCGGTGGCGGTGCGGCCACGCCGCTCCTATGGTGCGCGAGCCGTGGTCACGGGCGCGGGCAGCGGTATCGGCCGCGCCTTCGCCCTGGAGATCGCCGCCCGGGGCGGCCAGGTCATCTGCGCCGATATCGACGAGGCCCGCGCCGACGACACGGTCGCGCTCATCGAACGCGAGCATCCCGGGACCGCGCATGCCTTCCGCTGCGATGTCGCCCAGCGCGAGGACGTGCAGAACCTGGCCCGTTTCGCCGCTTCGATCTTCGACGGCCCGGCCTCGCTGGTGATCAACAACGCCGGCGTCGGAATCGGCGGAAAACACGTGGGCGACATCGGTTTCGAGGATTGGAACTGGGCCCTCGGCATCAACCTGTGGGGTGTGGTGCACGGCTGTGAGGTGTTCACCCCGCAGCTGCGGGCATCCCGGGAACGGCCGCGCGGCATCATCAATGTCGCCTCGGCGGCCGGTTTCGCCGCGGCGCCGTCGATGGCGGCCTACAACACGGCCAAGGCCGCGGTGATGTCGCTGTCGGAGACCATGGCCGCCGAACTGAACAAGACCGGCGTCGGTGTGACGGTGCTGTGCCCGACCTTCGTCAAGACCAATGTCGCCCGCGACGGCCGGATCACCGGCGAGGCCACCCGCCTCGCCGAAACCCTCATGCGCATCACCGGTTTCACGCCCGATCAGGTCGCGAAAACCACCCTGGACGCGCACGACCGCGGCCAGCTGTACGTGCTGCCGCAGTGGGACGCGCACGTCGTCTGGCGGCTCAAGCGCTACTTCCCCGCGCAGTACACGCTGGTCCTCGGGCTACTGGAACGCCTGCTGCCGCAGGACACTTCGCCTTCCCCCGACCAGATCACGGTCACCGACAAGACAGGAGTCTGACATGGCTATCGCTATGGACTTCGACGATATGCTCCGCAAGATCAAGGACCGGCAGTGGGCGCTGGCCGACATCGACTGGGATGCCCCTGGCGCGGAGACGATTTCGCCGGAACTGCACGCCAAACTCAAGCCGTTCATGGCTGATCTGATGTGGATCGAGAACGTGGGCGCCCGTGGCTTCGCCGCGATGGCCAAGAAGGCCCCGACCGAAACGCTGCGCGAGATCTACCGCTACTTCCACGCCGAGGAGCAGAAGCACGCCAACGCCGAGCTGGCGCTGATGCGGCGCTGGGGCATGCTCGACGGCGAGGAGATCCCGCAGCCGAACATCAACGTCAAACTGGTCATCGACTTCCTGGACCAGTATTCCGACGACATGTCGCTGTCGTTCCTGGGCACCGTGATTCCCATGCTCGAGGTGGCGCTGGACGGCGCACTGGTCAAGTTCATCATGGACGAGATCGAGGACCCGGTCTGCCAGGCGGTGTTCAAGCGCATCAATGCCGACGAATCCCGCCATCTGGCCGTGGATTTCGCGGTGATGGACGTGCTGGGTCACGCGGAGATGCGCAAGCTGCTGATCGAACTGGTCGGCGGCTGGGTGAAACCGACATTCCTGATCGGTGTGCTCAGTTATGTGCCGCTGCTGAACAAGATGCGCGACAACATCGTGGCGATGGGCGTCGACGAGGAGAAGCTGTACGCGGCGCTCAAGCGGTACGGCAATGTCGGTGAGCGCAGCGAATTCGCCCGGCGACTGCCGATGTATCAGATCGTGAAGATGCACGGCAGCTGGGTGATCAATCGGCAGCATCCCTACCACCTGCTGGCCGACGCGCTGGTGAAGATCACCGCCCGGGTGCCGAAGGCACTGTTGCGAAAGGACCCGACGTGGTCGAAGGAAATCACCTACGAGCCCGCGGCATGAAAACGATCGACGTCGCCATCATCGGGGCCGGGTTCGCGGGTATCGGGGCCGCCATCCGGTTGCGGCAGAAGGGCGTCCACGATTTCACGCTGTTCGAGCGGGGCACCCGGATCGGCGGGACCTGGCGCGACAACACCTATCCCGGTGCGGCCTGCGATATTCCGTCACGGCTGTACTCCTACAGTTTCGCGCCGAATCCGGATTGGTCGCACACCTACTCCGGCAGCAAGGAGATTCTCGGCTACATCGAGTCGATGGCCGCCGAGTTCGGCCTGCACGAACGGATCCGCTTCGGCCACACCGTAACCGGAATCGAGTTCGACGAGTCCGCCGGACACTGGACCATCGCATTCGACGGGCGCGAACCGGTCCGGGCCCGCTCGGTGGTGCTGGCCTCGGGGCCGCTGGCCAACGCGAGCTTCCCGGCCATCCGCGGTATCGAGGACTATCAGGGACACAAGATCCACAGTGCCCGCTGGGATCACGACTACGACTTCACCGGCAAGAAGGTCGCGGTAGTCGGCACCGGAGCCAGTGCGGTGCAGATCATTCCGGAGCTGGTGCGGCAGGCGGCCTCGGTCAAGGTGTTCCAGCGGACGCCCGGCTGGGTGCTGCCGCGCGTCAACCGGCGCACCAGCCCGCTGCTCAAACAGCTCTACCGGCAGGTGCCCGCCGCCGAATCGCTGGCCCGGCAGATCTGGTTCTACGGGCACGAATCGGTGGCACTCGGCGTGGTCTGGAACACCCCGCTGACCCGCGTGGTGGAAATGGCCGGCAAGGCGCAGCTGCGCCGGCAGGTCAAGGATCCGTGGCTGCGCCGCCAGCTCACGCCGGAATTCCGGGCGGGCTGCAAACGGCTGCTGATGACCGACGACTACTACCCGGCGTTGCAGCGGGACAACTGCAAGCTCATCACCTGGCCGATCGCCCGGATCTCGGAAAAGGGCATCCGCACCGCGGAAGGCATTGAGCACCAGGCGGATTGCATCGTCTTCGCGACCGGATTCGATGTGTCGAAGGCGGGCACACCGATCCCGATCGTCGGGCGCGACGGCCGGGTACTGGCCGAGGAATGGTCCAGGGGCGCCTACGCGTACAAGAGCGTCGCGGTGTCGGGGTATCCGAATCTGTTCTTCACTTTCGGCCCGAACTCCGGCCCCGGCCACAATTCGGCGCTGGTGTACATGGAGGCGCAGCTGGACTATCTGTCCGACGCCATCAAGACCATCCTGGACCGGAACCTGCGCGTACTCGACGTGCGCCGGGACAAGCAGGACCGATACAACGCGGCCATCCAGCGCCGGCTCACCGCCACCACCTGGAATTCGGGCTGCCACAGCTGGTACCTCACCGAGGACGGTTTCAACGCGACCATGTACCCGGGTTTCGCGACGCAGTACGTCAACCAGCTGCGGACCCTGAAACTGGACGACTACGAGGTGCTGCCCGCCAGCCCGGCGCGGCCGAAGATCGCCGCCGTGTCGTGACGGTCGCGGTTCGCGGCTCCCGGATCGGGAGTCGCGAACTGTCGGTGCCGTCGGCGCTGGCAAACGGTTCCGGCCGTTAGACTCGATCGGCGATCGGGTTGTCGGAGCGTCGGTAGCGGCGCATGGTGGGCGAGGGAAGGTGGGATCGATGCCGGAGTACCGGATCGACGACCTCGCTCGCGCCGCGGGCACCACCACCCGCAATGTCCGCGCTTATCAGGAACGCGGCCTGCTCCCGCCGCCGATCGGCAAGGACGGCCGAGCCAGCCTCTACGGCGACGGGCATCTCGAGCGCCTGCGCCTGATCGACGCTCTGCTGCAGCGCGGTTTCACCACCGCCCACATCGCCGACTTCATCACCAGCTGGGAAACCGGCAAGGACCTCACCGAGGTCCTCGGCCTACAGCACGCGGTCACCGCGCCGTGGGGCGCCGACGAAACCTTCGAGGTCTCCCGCGAACTCATCGGGACCATTCTCGGCACCGACACCGATGAACTCGTCGAACGGCTGCAGGAGATGAAACTGGTGCGGCTGGAGGGCGACACGGTGGTCTTCACCGACACCCAGTTACTCGCCTCGTTCGCCGAGTTGCACGAGTACGGCATCGAGCTGCGCATGCTGATCGAGATTTACGCCAAGGTCGCCGACCGCATCGATGACATCACCCACATCATGATCACCGCCGCCAAACAGCACATCGTGGACGAGCACGGCGCGGGCTGGCTGCCGGATACCAGCGCCGAGATCGCCGAGACCACCACGATGCTCAACAAGATGCGGGAGCTCGCGGTGGCGTCGGTGCACAGCACCCTGGCGCGGTCGATGGATATCACCCTGCGCCGTGAACTCGGTGACTATCTGGCCACCGCCGCCGAACGCACCCCCTCCCGGCCGGACAAGGCCTGACGGGGTCACCTCATCGGCGTTCGTACAGGACCGCCGCCCCGGCGTAGCCCAGCGCGGCCAGGCCGAGGCACCAGATCACGGCGCTGCCCGCGCTGCCGTTGCCCGCACCGCCCCATTGCGCGCGCAGAGTGTCCACTACGGCGGTGGCGGGCTGATTGTCGGCGAATCCGCGCAACCACCCCGGCATGGTTCCGGTCGGCACGAACGCGCTGCTCAGGTAGGGGATGAACATGATCGCGTAGGTGAACCCGCCCGCGGCTTCGGGACTGTGCGCCAGCAGTCCGAGTGCGACGGCGATCCAGGTGACCGCCAGGACGAAGAGCACGATCAGGGCGAGCGCGGTCAGCCAGTCGGAAATGTCCGCGCGCGGCCGGAATCCGAGCGGCACCGCGAGAACCAGCACGATCGCGATGGCCGCAAGATTTCGCAACACCCCCTCCCCCGCATGCCCGGTCAGCAGCGCCTGCCGGAACATCGGCAGCGTCCGGAACCGCTGCACCGCACCAGAACTCATGTCGCCCGCCACCGCCGTCGCGGTGATCGATGCCCCGAACCCGGTGCACAGCAGCACTATTCCCGGAACGACATAGTCCGGATAGGAACCCTCGACCTCGATCGCGCCGCCGAAGACGTACACGAACAACAGCATGATCAGTATCGGCAAGAGCACCGAGATCACCAGGGTGTCGCGGCTACGCAACGTGTGCCGCCCACAGCGTACGAGCAGCACAGCGCAGTCGGCGCACGCCTGGGTGATCCGCCTTGTCCTGCCGCGCGCAGGATGACCGGACGCCGTTTCGGTCACCGAACCCGGTGCGGTTCGGCGCTCATGCGGTGGACTCCACGATATCGGCCGTGCGCGAGGTGGCGTCCGAGTGGGAATGCAGCTGAGCGGCAAGGGTTTTCGTGCGCCCCCGAGTCTCCTCGGCCAGCGCGGTACGCAAGGCCGACGTCAAATGCGCACGATCGAGTTTCCGGAACGACAGGTGCGCGCCGACACCGAGGCGTTCCACCTGGCCACCCCACATCGGCTGGTCGAAGGACACCGAGCACACCACCGTCGGCAGACCCGCGCGCAGGCTCTCGAAAGTGGTGCCGATGCCGCCGTGATGGACCGCCGCCGCACACAGCGGGAAGACGATGTCGTGCGCCAGCGGGCCGACGACCTTGACTCGCGGACCGGTTTCGGCGTCGGCCAGATCGAGGTCGCTCCACCCCGCGCTCACCAGTGCCCGTTGCCCCAGCCGGTCGCACACGTCCTCGACGATCGACAGCACCGCGTGGGTGTCGCGGATCGGCATGCTGCCGAAACCGAAGTACACCGGCGGTTCGCCCTCTCCGATCCACGCGAGCACCTCCCCGTGGTCGGCCGCGAGTTCACCGATCGCCTCGCGGGTGAACCGCTCCAGCGGCAGGAACCCCACCAGCGGCCGGCTCGCACCCCATTCCTCGGCCAGTCCCGGTACCAGCGCGGGGTCGTAGATCTGGATCTCCGGCACCCCGCGGCGGGCCAGCATTTCCGCCGGGCTGGCGAAGGATCGGCGCAGCCCGAGCTCGCCGCGCAGCTGGTTGAGGTACTTCAGGAAGACCACGCGACGCAAATTCTCGGCCAGCACCCAGGTCGCGCGATTGACCAACGCCGGCGGACGGGCGGTCGGCGGCAGCACGCCGGGAAACGGGTAGGCGCCGTTCATCCGGGACGGGAATCCGTGCAGCGACACCATCGGGACGTCCATCGCCTCGGACACCGATGCCGCCCGGTCCTCGGTGAGCATGGTCGAGACGATGATGTCCGCGCCCGCGCACACATCGATCACCTCGCGATTCATCCGGGCCGCGTACCCGGCCATCTGCTTGCCGACCAGTTGCATCAACCGGAAACTGCTGCCCGCGGCGAGCGCCCGCTGCCCCTCGTCGGAGGAGTAGAGCTGCTGTACGTCGGGTCCGCACGAGGCCGCCGTCAAACCGGCCCGGGTGACGAAGTCGATCAGATTCGGTGGCGCGCCGACGAAGACATCGTGCCCGCGCCGGCGCAATTCCAGCCCCAGCGCGACGGCCGGCTGGACATCCCCGCGCGTGCCCGTCAACGGGATCGCGACTCTCATGATCGACCCCATTTCCGCTCGCTCCGGCGCGAGCTGTGCAAATCGTGACTCATGAACCCTCCGGGGTCCGTACGGTGAACCCGTGCACATCGCACTGTTCAGCGACTTCCATCCCGCGACGATCGGGGGGATCCAGTCCTCGATGCGCGCCCAGCGACGGGGGTTGGAACGGCTCGGGCATCGGGTCACCGTGTTCACCGCACCCACGCCGGAATCTACCGAACCCGACCCCGATGTGGTGGTTCTTTCGGCTGTCGCGGGTTTATGCGTCAACGGATTCGCCGTCGTCGGACCCACTCGGACGAACAATCGGGCGATCGACGCGGAATTCGCCGCGCGCGGCCCGATCGATGTGGTGCACCTGCACACCACCTACGGGGTCGCCATCGCCGGGCTGCGCGCCGCCCGCCGCCACGGGATACCGGTGGTGCAGACCATCCACAGTCGCGACGACGCCTTCATCGAGCACACCTCGCCGGTGCCCTACCTGTCGGCGCTGCTGTTGCGCGCGGTGCACGGGAGCTTCGTTCCGCATCGGGGTGCGATGCCGCGCCGGGCCGAGTCCCGCGCCGCCCGCCACGCCTGGCGGACCATGATCGGGCAGGCGCGTGCCGCCGACCGGGTGATCGTGCCCTCCGCGCACTTCGCCGGATTGCTGCGCGCACACGGCTTCGACCGGCCGCTAATCGTGCTCTCCAACGGCGTCGCCGACGAACCGCTCGATCGTGCGCTGGGTCTCCGCCCCAGCGCGGAAGTTCCCGACCGGCCTGGCGGGACGCGCTCGACCGAACTCGCCGATGGCACGGCTTCCGACGCCAACGCTGGGTCGGCCGCGAGTCGATCCGGCGACACGGCTTCCCAGAACAACGCGGGGTCGGCCGCGATCGAATTCAGCGGCACAACTCCCCAGAAGAACGGGGGGTCAACCGCGATCGGCCCCGACGACACAACTTCCCAGAACGACACGTGGTCGGCCGCGATCGAATTCAGCGGCACAACTTCCCAGAACAACGCGGGGTCAACCACGATCGGACCAGGCGGCACAGCTTCCGAGGATGCGAAGTCCGCCGCGATCAAACCCGGCCGCGCGGATGGGCCGCGCGCCGGGTTCCTGCGAGTGTTGTGGTGCGGGCGGTTTTCCCCGGAGAAACGGCTGCTCGAGGCTATCGAGGCGGTCGGGCTCGTGCCGACTTGCACGCTGAATATTTATGGCACGGGAGACCTTTCGGAGCGCGCACGAGCCGCGATCGAAGCCGCTGGCATCGGAGATCGGGTGCAGTTGTGCGGCGGGGTGTCGCAGGACGAGTGCCTGGCGGCGATGGCCGAGCACGACGTGTTGCTGTTCCCGTCGTGCGGGTTCGATACGCAGGGGATGGCGTTGCTCGAGGCCGTCGCGATGGGGCTGCCGGTCGTCTACTGCGATCCGGATCTGGCCGAGTCCGTGCCGGAAGGTGGGGGCGTGTGTACCGCCGACCCCTCGGTGGCCGCCATCGCCGCGACCTTGCGTGAACTCGCCGACGACCCGGCCGTGTTGACGCCGATGCGCAAGATCCTCGCGGTCCACGCGGATTCCGCGCGACAGTCGCGCCTCACCGGACGCCTGGTCGAGGTCTATAAGGACCTCCTGTCCGACCTCTCGCCGATCGAATCGGAACTCCCTGTGCACCAGAATATTCCGACTGCCCCGCATCGCCTGCCGCTGGTCGGCCACAGTCTGATCGTGCTGCGCGACGCGTTGACCTTCGTCAAATCCCTGTCCGCGCTGGGTCCGATCGTTCGCGTCTACCTCGGCCCGCGCCCGGCCTACGTGCTGACCACGCCGGAGCTCGTGCGGTCGGTCGGGCTCGGCGAGGCAGGCAACTTCCACCGGGAGGAACTGCGCGAGACGATGCAGGAGGTGATCCGGGCCGCGTCCAATGTGCTCAGCGGCGAACCGCACACGGTGCGACGCCGCATGATCGCACCCGCGCTCCGCCAGCGCCGGATCAACGAATACGCCGTGACGGCCGCGGATTCGGCGAACAAATGGGCCGAGCGCTTACCCGCCGGCCGCGAACTGGATCTGGTCGAGGAGGCGCACGAGCTCGTCCTCGACATCATCTCCTCGACCCTGTTCACCGCCGATTTCACCGCTGCCGCGAAACACCAAGTGCGCCAGAACATTCCGTGGCTGCTGGAGCAGGTCATCGTGCGAGCGGCGATACCCGAGCCGGTGCGGCGGCTGCGGTTCGTCGCCAACCGCCGGTTCTCCGCGAAAGCCGCCCGGTTGCGCGCCGAGGTCGGCGCGGTCGTCGCCGAATACCGCCGCACCGACCGGGAATTCCCCGATGTGGCCTCGGCGCTGGTACGCCATGTCGACCCGGAGACCGGCGCCCGGCTGACCGACGCGGAGGTCGTCGACGAACTGCTGCTGATGCTCGCCGCGGGTGTCGGCTCCACCGCCTCCATCCTGGCCTGGGTCTGGCACGAGGTGTTGAGTCATCCGGACGTCGAAGCCGAATTACGCCGGGAGCTAGCCGATTTCGTCGGACCGGGCCCGGTCCGGCCCGACCATGTCACAACGCTGCCCTACCTGCGGCTGGTCATCCAGGAAACCCTCCGGTACTGGGCGCCGTGGGTCAGCACGCACACCGCCGACGGCCCGATCACCCTGGGCGGCGTCACCCTCCCCGACGGCGCGATGATCGTCTACAGCCCATATCTGATCCACCACAGCGAGCACTACTATCCGGCTCCGGAAAACTTCGATCCGGACCGATGGTTTCCCGGCCGCGTGGAAGAGATCGACAAGAAGGCGGTTCTGCCGTTCGGAATCGGTGCACGTCACTGTCCCGGCAACACTTTCGCGCTGATGACGATCACCCTGTGCACCGCCGCCCTGTTCTCGACCTGGCGCCCGGTCCCCGAGCCGGGCCGTACCGTCGAACCCAAGACCCGCGACTTCGTCCCCACGCCCAACCGGCTGCCGGTCCGCCTGCGCCGGGCGCGGTAGCCCCGGACCGGCTCACGTGCTCGGTGACAGCGCCTGGGCGATCAGCGTCAGGTAGAACAGCAGGGTGAAGGCGACGGCTGGGAGCACCGGATACTCCGGGCGGCTCGACCGCGCGAACCGCCAGGTGGCCGCAGCCGGTAGCAGCATGAGCGCCACCGCGATCCACGCGAGTGACCCGGTGGCCAACGGCCGCACCAGGACGATGTAGCTCGCGACCGCGAATCCCGCCAACAGCAGGACAGCCAGAGCGCTGCCGGTGGGCCCGAGCGCGTTGGAGTAGAGGAGCTCGCCGGGGCGTGGGTCGCGCGTGGTTTTGCGCGCGATCTCGAAGTGCAGGAAGACGCCGGTGGAGATCAGGGCCACGGCGGCAGTACGCCATTCGAGCCGCAGTTCGCCGGTATCGGCGGCGGAAACCACGACGTAGCTGATGACCAGGAACTGGATCGGATAGGTGATCGCCAGATTCAGCAGGACATTGGCGCGCAGTGCGTTCGAGCGTTGCTCTGCGCCCCAGAGCAGCAAGGCATAGGCCAGAACCGCGGCGATCAGCACAGCTGAACGCGCCGAGAACGACAGACTGATCGCCATCGCGGCGATCGCGAGAACCGCCATCGCTGCGCGCAATTCGGCCGCGCTGACCGCTCCGGTGACGAGCGGACGGTCGGGGTGCTGGACGCGGTCGTAGTCGAGGTCCTTCTGTTCGTCGACCATGCGGAGATAGAGCAGCGTGATCGCGACGACCACGATCCGCAGGGCAGTCGCACCGGTGGGCCGCCACGCGGTATCCGGTTGCGCGAGAACGGCCGCCGTCCCTTCCAGCGCCAGCACCCAGACGATCGCGTACAGCAGGTAGTGCGGCTTGTACATCACCTTGGTGAAGTGCGCCAGGCGCGCGATCGAGGTGAGCAACGCCGATCCGGTACCGGTCATCCGTTGTCCCAGTGCTCCCACCTGGTGAGCTCCGCGGCCGGAGTACGCCGGCCCGGTGTGGAATCCGGTCCCGGCTTCAGGTGCGCCACCGGCAGCAGCGCGACCTGCGATACGTCCTCGAACGGGATGCCCAGCAGCTCGGCGACCTCACGTTCGAAAGCGAGGTGGGCTGTGGTGAGCGTGGAGCCGAGCCCGCGCGCGTGCAAGGCGAGCAGCAGATTCCACACCATCGGGTAGATCGAGCCGTAGAAGCTGGCCAGCTGGAGCGGGGTCGCCGGTGGCCTGCCCGGCGAGCAGACGAGGACCAGCGCCGGGACCTCGTGCAGGTGCTCGGCCAGGTATCGGCCCGACGCCAGATCACGGCGTTGATCCGGACGCGGTGTGCGCGCGGAAAGGTAAGCGGCGAAACCTTTCCGGTAGTACTCGGCGACCTCGCGCTTGATCGCCGGATCCTCGATGACGAGGAATCGCCACGGTTGCCGGTTGGTGCCGCTGGGGGCGTGCACCGCTACATCCAGACAGTCCAGCAGTTCCCGCCGGGAGACCGGGCGGGTGAGATCCAGACGCCGCCGGAACGCCCGGGTCGTGGTCAGCAACTCGACATCCATCACGGGTTACCGTCCAACGCGGAAACCACCGTGTCCGCCCCGAATTCGAGATCGATCCGGGCCGCCACCGCTCCGGCCTGCTCGATCGCACACCGCACGACGGTGGGGTGGATCTCGGACTCGACGATCTCCGCGACACACTCGGCGGGACGATCCAGTTCGACGAACCGATCGAATGCGCTTGCCACACTGAGCAATCGGGGTAGGTCGGGCAGCAGGGTGAGTGCGGTCTGCCGGGCCGCCTCGATCAGCAGGCTGCCGGGTACGTGGTCGAGCTGGTGATCGAACAGGAACGGGTGCGTGAGGTCGGCGACGAGCGCGGCCCGGGCGGTCCGTCCGTCGAGTCGTGGCGCGCCGATCACCACGTTGCGCCGATTCTCCCGCCCCACCGAGGCCGCCGGGGCGCGCTCGGTCAGCGGCCCGCTGCCACGAAACGGGCCCAGCCCCAAGCTGTTCCGGAATGTTCGCCGCATCCCGACCCAGCGCGGCGGGGTGATCCAGGAGAACGACCCGTCCACGGTCATCATCGGCGCATCGTCGCAGGCGATTTCCAGGACGAGGTCCAGCCCGTGCGGGACACCGCCGCGCTCGTGCCGCGCCGAGACGCGGACATTCAGCACCAGATCCGCGGGCGCGGCGCCCGTCTCCCACACCGCGGTGTCGCTACCGGTGCCATTGAAGGTCCGTACCATGAACGCCATTTCCGTTGGTACACCGAAGAATTCGTGGGTCGAGGCGATCGCGGCCTGCCGGGCCGCCTCCATCACCGCCAGCGGGTCATGGCGCAGCCCCAGCGCTCCCACGTGATCGCCGTAGTACGCGTGCATCCGCGGCAACTGCGCCCCGACCAGGAATTCGTCCGCGCCGAGCCGATCCATGGAGGTCACGAAGACCTCCGATACGGCGCACCGGTGCGCCAGCACTCGGGAAACGGTGCGTAGATGCGTTGCCGTTACGGCTGAAGTCTGGGTCATGTTCCGACCTCCAACCAGGTCGCCGCCGTTACCGGCGGTAGTGTCTGCGGACCGCTGCCGGTCCGCATGGGAAGCACGTAGGATCCGAGTACCAGCACCGACCACGGGTCGAGTTCGTAACCGGCGTCCCACGCCTCGTTCAACAGCCGCGCACAGTCGGCATCCGAAAGTCCCGGTGCGACAGGCACACCCACGTCGGCGAGACCGCGCCGCACCTGTCCCATCGCCTCGGCGCGATCGAAACTTCGCGCCGGCGTCTCCGCGTAGATTTCCCGCGCGAGCTCGGCCGCCACGGCCGCGCCGTCGACCGACCGGGTGAGCAGACGCGCCCGCGTCCGCTCGTCGAAGAAGATCGAGAACTCCCGCAGCACATCCGCGGGGTCGTCGGGCGAATGCACCAGGTTCAGCAGGAAGTTGTGTCGCCCGAGGACATAGCGCAGCTCGCCGGGCACTCGTTTGCTCGGGTCGGTGGGGCCTTTCGCCGCGGTCAACCGCACCGGAACGGGCAGTTCACCGTCGGTCCCCCGCACCACCAGCACCAAGGCGTCCGACATCCCGACGAGCAGGTCGGCCAGCCGCCGCCGTTCCGCCGAGGCGATATTCCAGGCGAAGTACCAGATCGCGCGCACCAGGTGCCGGTTCACCGCCAACCGGTGCGCGTCGACAACCTGGAAACCGTTCTCGCCCAGCCAGTCCAGCGTCGGTTCGACCGCTCGCGCCACCATGGCGTCGGGCTTGAGCAGTAGCAGCGAATGCTCGCGTGCGAACCCGCCGGGCTCGATGCCGAGCCGCACCAGGTGCTCGACGGTTTCCTGCACGTAGGTGTCCTCGGCATAGGCATCCACTTTCGCCGCCGACGGTGTCAGCGGATGCAGCAGCAGCCGCAGCGGCGGGTGCGTCCCCCGATCCACCGCGGTCATCGGCCCGGCCCATCGAATTCGCGCGCCGCCGGTTCCCCGGGCAGCGCACCCAGATATCCCGATTCGAGGCAGTAGTCCAGCAACACGCGCAGGTACTCCTTACCGGTGGCCGGGGACGGGCGGCCGAGCAGGATATCGGCGCGCGTAGTGTCGAAAGCCAGGCGGCGCTGGAAGTAGCTGGTGTAGCGGGATCCGATGCGGCGGTAGCTTTCTCGCTCGGAGGCCGGGAGTTCCGCTTCGGCGAAGACCGTTTCCGGAACGAACGTCGCCACCTCGAACGACGGGTATTCGGCGAGCACGTCGGAGATCTCGCGCAGCGAGAGGGCATCCCGGCCCAGCGCGTGCAGCGTCCGGCCCGCCGCCGAGTCGAAATCGAGAACCGCCGCGGCGATCACGTCGGCGACGTGATCGATCGGCGCCAGCGCCAGGGTCGCGTCGTAGCGGCCGGGCAGAGTCCGAAGTTTGCCCTCGACAATGTGTTTCACCACTGAGTACAGGTTCTTGTATTCGCGGATGGCGCCGGTGCCGGTGGCGCCGGTGACGATGCCCGGCCGGACAACGGCCCAGTGCACCTCCGGCTCGGCGGCCCGCACCAACTGCTCGGCCCGGAACTTGCTCTGCTCGTAGCCGTTCGCGAATGACTGGCCCGCGTCCAGTTCGTCCTCACCGATCGTGCCGCCGCGAGAACCACAGACATACGCGGTGCTGACGTGGACCAGCGGCACGTCCCAGGCTCGGGCCAGCTCGAGGGCGTGCGCGGTGCCGCGCACATTCAGTTCCTCGTAATCCGCGGCGGCGGCGTTGAACGCTGTCGTCGCCGCGCTGTGCACGATGATCCCGACCCGCTCGGCCAAATCGGCGGCGTCACGGTCGGGCATGCCGAAACCCGGCAACCGGATGTCGCCGGACACCGAGCTACCGGGCTCCAGCACGGTGCCGTCGTTGCGGACGATGCTCGAATCCTTGTGCAGCAGCGCGGCGACCGGACGTCCCGCGGCCGCCAGCCGGGCTACCACCTCGGCGCCGACCAGGCCGCTGGCCCCGGTCACCAGAACTGTGTCGCGCTGACTCATACGGCACCACCCGAGCGTAGGTGCGGCTGCCGGCCACCGGTGGTCAGCAGATCGCGGGCTTCGTCGAGCGGGAGCTCGGTATCGAGATAGGCGGCCAGACGCAGCCATTCGTAACTGATGGCCAAGGTGCGGCTCCACTGTTCGCGGGAATCGAAGGACGACGGAAAGCCGTTCGTGGCGCCGCCACCGGCCACCCAGCGGACCAGGCCCGCGAATTCGTCGAGCACCGCGAGTCCCGCCTCCGGGTCGGTGCCCTCGCGAAGAATCCGCGAAA
Organism: Nocardia goodfellowii; assembly: GCF_017875645.1. Taxonomy (NCBI): domain Bacteria; kingdom Bacillati; phylum Actinomycetota; class Actinomycetes; order Mycobacteriales; family Nocardiaceae; genus Nocardia; species Nocardia goodfellowii. Next base: position 7,526,392 of record NZ_JAGGMR010000001.1, read on the forward strand.
ACCGCACTCGCCGTGCCGATTCCATCGCGGCGAGCAGATCGGCGCGCCGCAGCGTGTCCGGCGGCAGCAACCGGCGCAGCGTGTCGAGCGGCACGACGTCGGCGGGCAACGGATGAATCCCGAAGGTGGACAGCAATATTCGCACCGTCATGGCGATGAACCGATGTGCGGCGACATCGGCGACGGCGCCCTGACCGTCGGCGACCGCCCCGGCCAGGTCCTCCCTGGCGTTCTCCAGCACGATGTTGGACCACACCACGTTCATCCCGCACGCGGTGAATCGTGCCGCGGGCAGCGGGCACAGCGTGGCGATCTCGTCATCACGGGCGGCTCCGGTCAATCCCAGTGCGGGCGTGTGGCCACCGGGCACCGGTGTGAACGGCCGCAGCGGCTTGCACATCGCCAGCGCCGGTTCGATCAATCCCGCTCCCCGCCACTGCAAGCCGACCAGGCCCAGGCGGACGAACTCGGCGAGTTCGGCGCGGATGTCGTGCGGGGCGCTGTCGAGCACCGCGCGCAGGGAACGGCGGAACACCACCGACCGCCAGGCGCGGGCGGCCCGCGCGGACAAGACGAAGACATCGTGATCGTCGCGCAGGACGTGGATGCGCTCGCCGATGGTCCAGTGGGTGACCTTCGGCAGGCGCGCGAGCAGCACCTGCCCCGCGTCGTCGGTCACCTCGGGGATGCCGAGCGACTCGACCAGCTCCCAGACCTGCTCCCAGGTGACCTGTTCGCCGAGCAATCGGGCCTGCCCGTCACCCAGCACGCCGGGCAGGTCCCCGACATCACGGTCGAGGTCCTCCAGCAGCCAGGAGTCGGGATCGGCGAGTTCGCGATACCGGTCGATGACTTCGTGCGGGGGCATCCGATCCAGTTGCCGCGGCAGCCATTTCGTCTCCAGATAGGTTTCGCCGCGGTGCGCCGCCCACCCTTTGATCGCCTGTAGCAAACCGTCGCGCGCCCAGTCGCCCGCTTCCGCCCGGGCGCCCAGCGCCCGCAGGGCGACGGCGTAGCGCAGCGCCCGCACCGCACGCCCGGTCCACCACTCGCCCAGTACGTGCGCGAAGCGCGAGTACGGTGCCAGTGCCCGTAGCTCGGACAGATCCACTGTCCCGGAATGGATTTCGACAGCTCGCAGAAAGCGCTGGCACCGGTTCAGCAAGTCCTCGCCGGGATCGGCCGCCAGCCGTTCGAGCTGCTCGCGCAGCTGCCGCACCGATCGGGTCCGCACCTCGACCCGTCTGCCGACGACGAACAACACGGTCGGCAGCGTGGGTAGCTCCTCGTCGCCGGGCGCCACCACCAGGAAATCCACATCCGACCCGGCATTGCCGAAACCCTCGGCCAGTGAACCCTCCAGCAGCACCGCCGAATCCGCCGGAATCGCGACGATGTCCAGTGTCCGGTCGAGCAGCTTGCGCACCCAGTCCGGCGCCTGCCGCGACGATTGATCAGGTTCCATCGCCTGTACCTTCCCGGGGTAGCACCGACACGGTGCCGGCGGAGCCGTCGACCCGCAACCGCATACCCGTGCGCACCTTCTTCGTCACGTCCTTGACCTGCACCACCGTCGGCACTCCCATCTCCCGCGCCACGATCGCCACGTGGGTCAGCGGGCTGCCGCGTTCGATCACCAGCGCCGCCGCCGACGGCAGCGCCGCCACCCAGCCGGGATCGGTGCGGTAGGTCACCAAGATGCCGCCGGCGATATCGCGCGGCTCGTCCACCACCACGGCGCCGCCGGTCGCCGAACCGGCGGCCGAGGGCGTGCCCGCCAGCACCGTGCCCACGGTCGCCGCCGGAATCTCGGTGATCGGCACCCAGCCCTGGCCCGCCAGCTCGGCCCGGCCGAAACCCGAACCGAGGGTGACGAACCGCGCCGGCGCGACCAGGTCGGCGTCCTTGGCGCGCTGGGCTTTCCGCGCGGTGACGAGCTTGCGCAACTCGCCCGGGTCGGCGCCGTCGTAGCAACCGCGCAACTCCTGCACGGTCAGGAAGAACACGTCCTCGAATTCGTCGAGCAGGTCGCGCGCCACCAGGTCCCGGCCCATGGCCCGGATCATGCGCTTGACCATTCCGAAGGCTCGGGTGCGGCAGAACCGTACGCGTTCGCGATGCGCGGCGCAGCGAGACACCTTGCCGCGTAATCGCTCGAAGATCCGGCGACGCAGCCCGCGCAGGTGACTGTCGAGATAGGCCTCGGCCTCGGCGCGGCGATCGGTCCCCGCCCGGCCGTGCTGTCGCAGGGTCGCGAGCGTGCTGCGCAGCATGATGAACAGGCTGGCCGGGTCCTCGCGCAGGTCCGGCGTCTCCAATTTCAGTTCGTCCAGACTGCGGTAGCCGTATCGGGCGAGATAGGACTCGACCTCGGCACGGAACTCCGGATGCGCGCCGAGCTTGCCGTAAACCTCCTGCGGCGGTGTGGAATTCACCAACTCGGTCAGCGCCGGGTCGGTCCCGATCCGCTCCGCCAGCGCCGTCATCGCCCGCGCGGGTTCGGCGGATTCGATATCGGCGCCCGGTCCGACCAGCGTCAAACCCAGCCACTCCGGCGCTTTCGGCAGGAACAGTTTCGTGAGCACGAACAACAGTCCCGTGCAGGTCAACAGGATCGCGTCGAGCACCATCAGCGGGCCCCAGCGCGCCACCAGATCCCGATCCACCTCGCGGTAGTTCCGGTAGGCCTGTTCTCCGGACATTCCGGTGTAGTCGAGCGCGTCGTATTCGTCGTAGACGCGGTAGAACTCGGCCAGGAACCGCTCGACCATGTCGTCGATTCCGAACAGCCGCCGCAGGTAGGTCACCGTGGTGGCGGTGCGCGCCCAGACCCGGCCGACCGGGGTGCGGAAGGTGAAGGGCCGCAGCGTGTTCGCGATGTCGTCGGCGAGCGGCTCGTCCACGCCGAGCGCCGCCTCCAGGACCTTCCGGTTCAGCCGGTACCCCGGGGCGATGCCCACCATCCGGTACCAGTGCAGCAGGTTGTAGTACACCCGGCCGTGAAAATAGCCGAGCAGCACCGGAGTCCACCGCTCGGTCTGGCGGAGCTGCCGCCCGCGCACCCGCAGAGATCTGGCGTAACCGTCGTACACCCGCCCGTAGATCTCGGCGGCCGTGGTGTAGGTCAGCGGTGAGGTGAGCCCGCTGAAACTCTCGATGATGTTGGCGTTGTCCCAGATTCGCAGCTCACCGTCGGGCACCGTCTCGCCCGCGCCCTGGATGACCGCGGCGGCCCAGCGCGCGTCCACCCCGCCGCGCACCGCGGTCGTGATCGGACGCGACTGCAACACCCAGATGCCGGTGTCGTCGATCGCCCACTCGATGTCCTGCGGTGTGCCGTGATCGCTTTCGAGCCGGCGCGCCAGCTTGGTGAGCTCCGCGAGTTCGGCGGCGCTGAGCACCGGCTGCTCCCGATCTTCCGGATCGACCTCGTGCACCAGGCAGCCCTGTTCAGCGGCCGGCGCGTAGCGGCGGTCCTTGTCCCCCAGGATGGTTTCCAGCACCACCCCGGTGGACTTCTCCACGATCACCGAATCGGCGTCCACCGCGCCGGAGACCAGCGCCTCCCCCAACCCGTACACCGCGCTGATCACCACTTCGTCGGGTGCGCCGGTGATCGGATTCGCGGAGCACACGACACCGCTGGCCCGGGCCCGCACCAGCCGTTGCAGCACCACGGCCGCCGCACCCGCCCGGGGCTGCTGCCGGGCGAAGCTGTAGCGGATGGACCGCTCCGAGAAGGCCGAGGCCCAGCAGTCGCGCACCCGCTCCAGCACCGCCGCGGCGCCGTTGACGTTCAGATACGAATCGAACTGACCCGCGTAGGAGTGGCGCGCACCGTCTTCGGCCAGCACCGAGGACCGCACCGCGATCGGCCCCGCGCCGAGCCTGGCGTAGCCGTCGAGGATCAGCGCACGAATCGCTTCCGGTAATTCGGTCGCGGTGAGTTCGGTGCGCAATGTCGCCCCCACGGCCAGGGCTTTGTCCAGATCGTCCAACGCGGCGAACTCGGTGACCGCCGCGGTCAGCCCGGCCTCGTCGGTGAATCGCTGGAAGACATCGATGCCGAGCACCACCCACTCCGGCACCCGGAAACCGCCGTTGTGCACACTGTGCAGACCGCGCGCCTTACCGCCGGCCAGCGCGGTGATCGTGGCCTGATCGGTCCATGGACCCAGTACCTGCACAGCGTCTCCGATCACCCCGACGAACCGGGGCGGAGTAGGGCACTCGACCCCTGCGACGAGGAAGCTCGCGCGCAGCCGAGCGAAACCGAGGGGTTGTGTTTTGGTATATCCGATAATCCACCGCGACGTTAGCGCGCGATCTCGGCGCGGTCACCCGTTATGCTGCCAGCAGTCATGCGGGGTTTGTGAGGAGTGATTCGGGCGTGGGTTGGATATTCACTCCGGACGAGTTCGCCCACCTGTGGCGCGAAACCGAACTGGATCGTCACCCCTACCCTTTGCGCATCCTGGAAACCCCGCGCACCGAGGACGCGGCGCACAAGCTGCGGCTGGAACTGAGCGAGCGATTACCGCTCGGCAGCGACCCGGACCTGACCGCGTGCCTGCGCATCCTCGCCGCGCCGCATACCCGGATCGTGGCCATCGGCGGCGGCCATACCCCCGGCACCGAGCTGCGACTGCTCGCGTGCGTGGTCTACGACCGCGCGGTGCTCGCCGTGCAGGAACCCGGCACCCGGCCGGACTTCGGTGGGCGCGTGAGTATTTCGATCGGGCGCAGCGACAAGCTCGGGGCCCGGATCGCGGCCCTGCTGCCCAAAGCTCCGGCGGGCCGGGAACCCTCCCGCACCGCGCCGGCCGAAGCCGTGCGAGACGCCGAGGCCGTCACGCCCCGACCCGGCGCGACCCCGATCCGCAGACTGCTGCTCAAACCCCATACCGCCGAAGGACATATCCGCATCGAGGCCAGGCTGGACCGGCCCGATCCCACCCCGCCCATCCACTACACCTGGATCGATGTGCGCGGCGACGGGCGCTATCTGATCAAAGCCGGCGACACCGTGCACATCGTGCCCGCCTCGGCCGAACAGCTCGCGAGCCAACTGCAAAAACGCATTCCGGCCCAGCAGCGCTGACCCGCTCGTTGCTTGGCTAACTGCCGGTGCTTGCGGTTAGTCTGGGTCGGACCGAGAGTTAGCAGGGGTGCGTATGACGATCGAGACCAGCCGAGCCGATATCGCCACGTTCCAGCAGCAGGCGGCCGCCGGCACCGTGAAATTCGATCCGGCGGCGGCGCGACGCTGCGCGGAAATGTATCAGCACGAGGCGGATCGGTTACTGCACCTCAAGCGCCGCCTGGCCGCGCTCGCCGAACTGCACGGCTTCGGCGGATTCGACTCGGCCCGCCAGCTACAGGCCGGTTTCGCCGCCAAATCCCGCGACGCCGCCGAACTATTGGACAACTACATCGAAGCCGCCTACGCCATGCAGGCCGCGTTCCTGACCAGCGCCGGACTTTACGAAGAAGCCGACGCCGCCAACGCCGCCGCCATGCGTGCCCTGGAAGCGAAGGTCCGAGCATGACCGGCAACGACCCGAACTACATCACCTCGATGGAACATTTCGAGTCCATGACGCACGACCAGATCTACGCCGGCACCCAGCAGATCGACGCCGCCGAGATCCTGCGCGCCTCGGTCACCTGGCTGGAAGCCGCCGGCACCCTGGCCACCTCGTTCCCGCTCACCCGCGCCAGCACCGACCGCGTCATGAACGCCATGGCCTGGGAGGGCGCCGCCGCCGACGCCGCCTATGCCAGCACCCGCAGCTTCGCCGCCTCGGTCGACGAACTGAGCGCGATCATGGGCCAGGTCGGCGCCCGCCTCGGCGGCCTGGCCGCGGCCGCCGAAGCCGTCAAACTCGCCGTCGTCCCGCCCGGCAGTTCCGGCCCGGTCGGCGCCATCGCGCGCCTGCTCGAGGCCGCCAACGTGATCAGCGCCCAGATGGCCCAGGAAGCCCTCCGCCAAGAGGCCGTCCTCGCCATGAACATGATCTACAAACCGGCCTACAGCCTGGCCGGCTCCGGCGTACCCGCCCTCCCCGAACCGCCCGCGATCCCCGGCATGCAGGACCAGCCGATCGTCACGCCCGCCGAACCGCAATACGTTCCCCCGCAAGACCTTCCACCCTCGGACACGATTCCGGGAACGCCGGAACCGGAAAGCCCGCAGCCGACACCGGAGACTCCGTCCACTCCGGAACCGACGCAGCCCGGCACTCCGGAGCCGACGCCGCCTTCCACTCCGGAGCCGACGCCGCCTTCCACCCCGGAGCCGACGCCACCGTCCACTCCCGAACCGACGCCACCGTCCACTCCCGAACCGACGCCACCGTCCACTCCCGAACCGACGCCGCCCTCCACACCGGAACCAGCACCACCGTCGACCCCGGACCCGCAGCCGACTACTCCGGAACCGGCACCCGCACCGCCGCCCAGCACCCCGCAGCCGGCACCCGCGCCCACCCCGGAACCGTCGACCCCGGCTCCCCCTGTACCAACAGCGGAACAAACCCCACCCCCACCCGCCACCCCCGAGCCGGAGCCCGGCCCGCCGAACCAAATCCCCGATTCTCAGCCCGGACCGCCGAACCAGATCCCCGACGCCGGCCAAGGCCCCGCCCTCCCGGATCCCGGCGGCCAGCCCGGCGTAACCGGCCCCATCCCCGAGGACCCCAACCAACCCACCCCCACCGCCAACCAACCAGGCCTGTTCCCCCCGAACTGAACCCGGCCGATGTCCTCGGATAGCACAGCAGAATCCCCGCTGGTCCGCGCGATCTTTCCGGACCTCGCAAGGGAACTGGTCGCCCTGCTGGAGGCCGAGGGGGAGCACGAACTCGCCTGCAGCGCACGAGATTTGCGCTTGGTCGGCACTTGCGGCTGCGGTACCGAGGGGTGCCGCAGCTTTCGTACCGGAGCGCACCCGGCCGGGCAGCCCTATGGCCCCGGCCATCGCACGATCAGCCTGTCGCCGGAGGTGGGCATGCTGATCCTCGATGTGGTCGACGACAAGATCATGTATGTCGAAGTGCTGGGCCCACCCGGTCCGCAACCCTGAACCGGGTATCGATGCGGCCGGGCGCTGGAGGCCCTCGACAGTCCTGAACGGCCCTCAGATACCGACGAGATCGTCGGCGTGAATTACCGGGCGGCGCATGGTTTCCGGGAGGTCGGTGGTGGAGCGGCCGAGCATGGTGGACAGTTCGGTGCTGTCGTATTCGACGACGCCGCGGGCTACGACGCGGTCGTCGGGGGCGATGAGGTCGACGACGTCGCCGCCCGAGAATTGGCCGCGGATACCGGTGATGCCCGCTGCCAGCAGGGAGCGGCGGCGTTCGGCTACCGCCTGCACCGCGCCGTCGTCCAGGACCAGCGCGCCGCGGCTGTCGGCGGCGTGCCGAACCCAGAATTTGCGGGCGGACAGGCGAACCGGGCGCGCGGCGAAGGCGGTGCCGACGGTGCCCGCGGTCAGGGCGAGATCCGCTTCGGCGGCCGCGGCCAGCAGTACCGGGACACCGGCGTCGGCGGCCAAACGCGCCGCGGAGAGTTTCGAGGCCATACCGCCGGTGCCCAAAGCTCCACCGCTACCGGCGATTACGCCGTCGAGGTCAGTGCTGTCGCGGACCTCGGGAATGAAATTGGCCGCACTCTTGCGAGGGTCGCCGTCGTAGAGACCTTCCACATCGGAGAGCAGTACCAGGGCGTCCGCGCCGACCAGGTGGGCGACCAGAGCGGCCAGCCGGTCATTGTCGCCGAAACGGATCTCTTCGGTGGCGACCGTGTCGTTTTCGTTCACCACCGCGACCGCGCCGAGCGAGCGCAGGCGGTCCAGAGTGCGCTGGGCGTTGCGGTGATGTTCCCGGCGGGAGAAATCGTCGGCGACGAGCAGAACCTGACCGACCGTACGGCCGTAGCGGGCGAAGGAGGTGCCCCAGGCGTGCGCCAATGCCAGCTGACCGACACTGGCCGCGGCTTGCTTGGTCGCGAGATCCCTTGGGCGGCTGGCCAATCCGAGCGGCGCGAGGCCCGCGCCGATGGCGCCGGAGGACACCACGACCACGTCGGAGCCCGCGCGCATGCGTGCCTCCACCGCGTCCGCGAGCCGATCCAGGCGCTCGGTGTCCAGCCCGCCCTGCAGACTGGTCAGCGCCGACGAACCGATCTTCACCACGACGCTGCGCGCCGAGGCGATCGCCTGCCGCGCCGCACTGAGTCCACCGGGCGACACCGCCGCGGAGAATTCCGAATTCACCTGCGTCACAATCGAACTCCCTCACCGCCACCGAACCCACGGCCACCCGGCCGGACCACGTCGTTCCGGCCGGGCTCCGAGCTACCGCTTCTTGCTCGCGTCCTGCTTGATCTCGTTGCCGTCCTCGTCCACCAGACCGCGGCGCACCCGCGAGGCGTGCTTGCGTTCGGCGGCACTGATCCGCTCGTCCTGCTCCAAGCGCAAGTCGGTGCCGCGACCGGTGGGCACCATGTCGACACCCGCGGAAATCGCCGGCTCCCACTCGAAGGTGACATCGCCGATGGTGACCGGCGCGCCCGGCTGGGCACCCTTCTTGACCAGCGCTTCCTCGACGCCGAGGCGGGCCAGCCGGTCGGCCAGGTAACCCACGGCCTCGTCGTTGTCGAACTGGGTCTGCTTGACCCACCGCTCGGGCTGCACGCCGCGCACGATGAAGGCGCCTTCCTCGTCCGGATCGGCGATGACGCTGAATCCGGACGCGTCGGTGGCGATCGGACGGATGACCGGACGCTTCGGCGCCGCCTTCGGATGCGCTTCGCGGTACTGGCGCACCATCTCGGCGAGCGCGAAGGTCAACGGCCGCAAGCCCTGATGGGTCACCGCGGAGATCTCGAAGACCGGCCAGCCACGAGCCGTGAATTCGGGGGTGACCATCTCGGCCAGCTCCTTGGCATCGGGCACGTCGGTCTTGTTCAGGATGACCACCCGCGGCCGGTCGGCCAGATCACCGAGACCGGTGTCGGCGGACAGCATCGACTTGTAGGCCGCCAGTTCGGCCTCCAGCGCGTCGACATCGGAGACCGGATCGCGACCCGGTTCCAGCGTCGCGCAGTCGACGACGTGCGCGAGCACCGCGCAGCGCTCCAGATGGCGCAGGAAGTCCAGCCCCAGCCCGCGTCCCTCGCTGGCGCCCGGAATCAGACCGGGCACATCGGCAATGACGAAGGTGGTGTCACCACTGGACACCACGCCCAGATTCGGCACCAGCGTGGTGAACGGATAATCGGCGATCTTCGGCTTGGCGGCCGACAGCACCGAGACGAGCGAGGACTTGCCCGCGGACGGGAAGCCGACCAGCCCGACATCGGCGAGCGACTTGAGCTCGAGGATCACATCGCCCTCGTCGCCGTCCTCACCGAGCAGCGCGAAACCGGGAGCCTTGCGCGCCTTGGAGGCGAGCGCCGCGTTGCCCAGACCACCCCGGCCGCCGCGAGCGGCGATGTATTGATTGCCCGCACCCACCAGATCGGCGAGCACTTCACCGTCGCGGCCCACCACGACCGTCCCGTCGGGGACCTTCAGCACCAGCGGTTCGCCACGCTTGCCGTCGCGGTTGCTGCCCTCGCCGGGTTTACCGTTGCCCGCCTTGGCGTGCGGGTGGAAGTGGAAATCCAGCAGGGTGTGCACGTTGGGATCGACCTCGAGGATCACATCTCCGCCGTTGCCGCCATTGCCACCGTCCGGACCGCCGAGCGGCATGAACTTCTCCCGGCGAACGGAAGAACACCCGTGTCCGCCCTTGCCCGCACTGACATGAAGTACGACACGGTCGATGAATTTGGACATACGCCGAATCATCCTCCTTCTGGCTGAGCGTCCTCGATGGGACAGGCGGGGTGGGAACACGAAAAGCGGGTCAGGGTTTGCGACCCTGACCCGCTTTCAGAAAGCTTGAAGCGATGCGGCGGTCAGGCCTGCACCGGCTCCGGGGTAACGATGTTGACGGTCTTGCGGCCACGCTTGGTGCCGAACTCGACCGCGCCCGCGGCGAGCGCGAACAGGGTGTCGTCACCGCCACGACCGACGTTCACGCCGGGGTGGAAGTGGGTGCCGCGCTGGCGAACCAGGATCTCGCCGGCGTTGACGGTCTGGCCGCCGAAGCGCTTGACGCCGAGGCGCTGGGCGTTGGAATCGCGACCGTTCCGGGAGCTGGACGCGCCCTTCTTGTGTGCCATAGCTGATTCTCCTCGGGATGTCTTACTTGATGCCGGTGACCTTGATGACCGTCAGCGGCTGACGGTGACCCTGGCGCTTGTGGTAGCCGGTCTTGTTCTTGAACTTGTGGATGCGGATCTTCGGGCCCTTGGTGTGCTCGACGACCTCAGCGGCCACAGAGACCTTGGCCAGCTTGTCGGCGTCGGTGGTCAGATCGGATCCGTCGACGACGAGGACCGGCGACAGCGCCACGGCGGAGCCGGGCTTGCCCTCGATCTTCTCCACCTTCACCAGGTCACCGACCGCGACCTTGTACTGCTTTCCGCCGGTCTTGACGATCGCGTACGTTGCCATCGGTCGGCTTCCTCCACTCGAATGATGTCTACTCGTGCTTGTTCACGTCGCAGGGTGCGACGCACACAATTTCTTGGCTGGTTGCTGCAAGGGGCGCGTTGGATGTCAAGTCTCGCGACTGCACGCGCATCGCCAGGCAGCGACCGACCTAGGTTACCAGACCCAGGGTGCGAGACCCAATTCGCGGGTCCCGCACCCAACTGGCAACCGTCGATCAGTCCTCGACGGGCGGACCCGCCGGGCGTCCTACCGCCCGCCGCCGCGGCTTGCGCTGCAGCAGCTCCGTGGGGACCGGTTCGGCCGCGAAGTCCACCACCGGTGCGGCGGGCTCTTCGGCACTGGACAGCACGAACACCGCGCCCGTGCTGTCGGCCGCCGGAGCGGCGGCCGAACGGGCCACTCGCCGCCTGCGGGCCGGACGTTCGGCCGGAGCCTCGGGCACACCATTGGCAACCGCACGATCGGCAGCGGGCCGGTCGGCCGGGGCGGCCGATTCCGCCGCGACTGATTCCGGCTCGGTCGATGCGGCCGGTTCCGGCTCGGCCGGTTCCGGCTCGGCCGGTTCCGGCTCGGCCAGGACCGGATCGGCGACAGTCACCTTCGCCACCGGCTCGGGCACTTCGTCCACCGGACCCGGCTCGTCTGCCGCGATCTCCTCGGCGAGCGTCGGCTCGTCGGCTTTCCGCTCGACCGGTGCGGCGGACTTGGCGGCCCGGTCGGACCGCGCCCGACGCCGTCCGCGGCCGACCCGTACCACCTCGTCGGCGGCGTCTTCCTCGGGCACGGCCACGACAGCCGCCGCGTCCTCATTCGAGTGCGGCGCGGTCTCGTGCGACTGCGCCTCCTCGTCGTGCTCACCGTGATGCGCGGCCATGGCCAACGCCACGGGGTGGGCCCGGCGGACCGCGATCTGCTCGGTCGACTCGACCTCTTCCTCCACCGGCGCGGCGGCGGACGGCGTGGCAGGCACCCCGGTCTTGTCCCGGCCCCGGCGGCGACGTGTACCCGATTCCTTGCGGCTCGCGCTGTCCTCGGACGACGCCCCGCTCTCCACCGGATAGTTGTGCACCACGATGCCGCGGCCATGGCAATGCTCACAGGTCGTGGAGAACGCCTCGACCAGACCGGTGCCCAGCTTCTTCCGCGTCATCTGGACCAGGCCCAGCGAAGTCACCTCGGACACCTGGTGCCGGGTGCGATCCCGGCCCAAAGCCTCGGTGAGCCGGCGCAGCACCAGATCCCGATTGGATTCCAGCACCATGTCGATGAAGTCGACGACGATCATGCCGCCGATATCGCGCAGCCGCATCTGGCGCACGATCTCCTCGGCCGCCTCCAGATTGTTGCGGGTGACCGTCTCCTCCAGATTGGAGCCGCCCGCACCGGTGAACTTGCCGGTGTTGACATCGACGACGGTCATCGCCTCGGTGCGGTCGATCACCAGGGTGCCGCCCGAGGGCAGCCACACCTTGCGATCCAGGGCCTTGGCCAGCTGCTCGTCGATGCGGTACGTCTCGAAGACATCCACACCGTTGTTCTCGTGCCGCTGCACGCGGTCGAGCATGTCCGGGGCGACGGTGCGGACGTAGTTCTCCACCGTCTTCCAGGACCGTTCGCCCTCGATGACCAGCTTGGAGAAATCCTCGTTGAACAGGTCACGCACGACCTTGACCAGGAGATCGGGCTCTTCGTACAGGGTCTTGGGGCCGTTGCTCTTGTCGGTGGCGGCCTTCTCGATGGTGCGCCAGGTGGCCTGCAGCCGTTCCACGTCGCGGGCCAGCTCGTCCTCGGCCACACCCTCGGACGCGGTGCGGATGATGACGCCGGCATCGGCGGGCACGATGTCGCGCAGGATCTCCTTGAGCCGCTTGCGCTCGGTGTCGGGCAGCTTGCGGCTGATCCCGGTCGACGTACCGCCCGGCACGTACACCAGGAAGCGACCGGCCAGACTGATCTGGGTGGTCAGGCGAGCGCCCTTGTGCCCCACCGGATCCTTGGACACCTGCACCAGCACCTGATCGCCGGGCTTGAGCGCCTGCTCGATCTTGCGTTCCTTGCCGCCGAGCCCCGCCAGATCCCAATTCACCTCACCGGCGTAGAGAACGCCGTTGCGGCCGCGGCCGATGTCGATGAACGCCGCCTCCATGGAGGGCAGCACGTTCTGCACCCTGCCGAGGTAGACATTGCCCACCATCGACGCGGACCCGGTGTTGGTGACGAAGTGCTCGACCAGGATGTCGTCTTCGAGGACGGCGACCTGGGTGGTGATCGGATGGTCGGAATTGCCGACACCGGTGAAGTGCTTCTCGCGCACCACCATCACCCGGTCCACCGCTTCGCGGCGGGCCAGGAATTCCGACTCGGTCAGGATCGGCGGGCGCCGGCGACCGGCTTCCCGGCCGTCGCGGCGGCGTTGACGCTTGGCCTCGAGCCGGGTGGACCCGGTGATGCCCTGCACCTCGTCGACGGTGGCGCGGCCGCGGCTCTTGTTCCGCGGCTCACGCTCGTGCACGACGGTGTTCGGCGGATCGTCCTCGGACACGGCTTCGTTCTCGCCGCCTTCGCCACCGACCTTGCGGCGGCGACGGCGCCGACGGCGGCGGGTCGAGCCCTCGCCGTTCGAATCATCGTCGTCGTTGTCGTTGTCGTCGTCGCCGGTCTCGGCGGCGTCGGTCGATTCGGCGGACTCGGCGTGGTGTTCGTCGTCGCCGGGCTCGTCGCCCTCGTTGTCGGCGTGCTGCTCACCGCGGCCCCGGCCACGGCCACGGCGGCCCCGGCGACGGCGGCGCGGCTGGTCGTCATCACCGGACTGGTCGGTGCTGTCCGACTCGTCCTCGGCGCTGGTGTCCTCGACCTCGTCGGCCTCGACCGGCGGCTCCTCGACGCGGCGTTCCTTTTCCTCGGCACGACGCGACCGGCGTTGCTTGCGCACCTGCTCGACCGCCGAAGCGTCCGGCGGCAGGAACAGCGGCGCGGCCACCGCGGCCGCGGCCTCGAACACCACCGGCTCGGCGACGTGCGGTTCTTCCCGGACGGGATGGGTGAACAGCTGCACCGAAGGCTGGTGGGCGGGTTCGGTGGAACCACTGCCCGGATGTGGCTCGCCGTGCTGCGATTCGGGCGCGGAGAACAGCAGCCCCGGCTGCGAGGCGGGCGTCGGCTCTTCGGGGGCCGCCGCCGCGACCTGGGTGTCGGGAGCCGGGTTCTCGGTCTCGGGTTCGGCCAGCGCGTCGCGCACGGACTCCGCGACCGCCCGGTCGACGTTCGACTGCGCACTGCGCGCGTCGGAACCCAACTCGGTGAGTTTGGCCAGGATGCGTTTGCTCGTCACTCCCAGCCGTTTGGCAAGTGCATGAACTCGGATTCGCTCCGGCAATTGATCGGCATCCTGTGATGTTGTTTCCAGCGGCTCTTGATCGGCCACGAAGTCTCCTCGGGCCCCCGGGCGCGTCCCTCCCGGTATGGAGTAACGCGGCCGACGCGGGGGCACTGTCCGTTCACCTCACACCGGTGGTGCGAGGTCCTGTGGTCTCGCCCCGCGTGTCCGGTTACCGCCAACGGTTCTCGTCGGTCGGGCTCACGGGTCACGCGGCGCCTGGCTGTTGGCTGAACTCCGCGGGGTGAGCGTCCATCCAGCATGCCGACGCGAACACCCCCGCCCCAACCGGGCGTGGACATCCGTGGCAGCGATGATCGGCATCGAACCGCGGTGTCATCCGGTTACCCGGCTCCGATAATTCGCGTACCTGCGCGAATAGTCGGCGCCTGTGGCAACCACTGCCAGTATCCCACACCGGGCACCGCTCGCTCGCCATCGGCGCACGACTAGACCTCGCCGGCGCTCGGTCGAATCGGGCCCCGGGGGCGCTGTGCCCGCGGTTCGCGCACAGACCTGTCGCGCCGATGGCGACCGTTCAGCGCACTCGATTATCCGAGCGCAATCAGGCCGGGAACTCCGGGAACCACAGGGCGATCTCGCGTTTGGCGGACTCGGGGGAATCGGAACCGTGCACCAGGTTGTACTGGGTCTCCAGGCCGAAGTCACCACGGATGCTGCCGGGGACGGCCTTCTCTACGGGATCGGTGCCGCCGGCGATCTGACGGAACGCGGCGATGGCGCGCGGTCCCTCCAGGATGGCCGCGACTACCGGGCCGGACGTGATGAACTCGATCAGCGAGCCGAAGAACGGCTTCTCCGCGTGTTCGGCGTAATGCGCCTTGGCTACCTCGTCGGACACGTTCTTCTGCTCGAGCGCCACGATCTTGAGGCCCTTGCGCTCGATACGGGCGAGTATCTCACCGGTCAAGCCGCGCGAAACGCCGTCCGGCTTGATGAGTACCAACGTCTGTTCAGTCACCGCGACAGCATAGAGGGGGCCGCTATCGCTGGGTGCGCTGGCTCGGCAGCAAACCCGCGTCCATGCGGCGGCGCACGTCGTTGCGCAGGATGACGATGAATCCCCACACCACCGAGAACAGCACGCCGATGACGCCGATGGACGGGTGGAAGAACACCCCCAGCAGAACCACTACCTGCAAACTCAGGTTGAACGCCAGCGCCCAGGACCGGCGCTGCAGGCCCGCGCCGAGGATCATCAGCAGCGCCAGCGCCACGCAGTAGGTGCCCGACACCCAGGTCACTCCGCCCGCTACCGCCCCCAGCACGGGCAGGGCCAGCAGTACCACGATGGCTTCGAGGATCAGCGTGCCCGCCATGACACCGCGGAAGCCCTTCCACGGATCGGTGGCGGGGGCGGGCACGGCTTGTTCTTCACTCACTGCCAACACCTTTACGCTGGATTCTTTCCGAACAGGGAGCGGGCCGCGCCCGCCGTGACCACCGAACCGGTCACCACGACCCCCGCGCCGGACACCATCTCCCCCGCTTCGCTCGCTTCCTCGGCCAGCGCGATGGCGGTCTCGAGCGCGTCGGGCAGGGTGTCGGCGGTGACGACGCGTTCATCACCGAAACGCTGCACCGCGAGGTTGGCGAGACTGTCGACATCGAGGGCGCGCGGCGACCCGTTGGTGGTGACGACGATTTCGTCGACCACCGGTTCCAGCGCTTCCAGGATGCCGGCGGCGTCCTTGTCGGCGAGCACGGCGACGACGCCGACCAGCTTGCGGAAGTCGAACTCCGCGGTGAGCGTGGCGGCGAGCGCCTTCGCGCCGTGCGGGTTGTGCGCGGCATCGATGAAGATGGTCGGCGCGCTGCGCATGCGCTCCATCCGGCCGGGGCTGGCGACACTCGCGAATCCGGATCGGATCGCCTCGATGTCGAGCCGACGATCCTTGCCCGCGCCGAAGAACGCTTCCACCGCGGCGAGCGCGAGCGACGCGTTGCGCGCTTGATGCTCACCGTGCAGCGGCAGGAAGATCTCGTCGTAGACACCGCCGAGGCCCTGCAGTTCGAGTTGCTGTCCGCCGACGGCGATCTGACGGGCCAGCACCCGGAATTCCGCGCCCTCGCGGGCGACCGCCGCGTCGACCTCGACGGCGCGGCGCAGCAGCACCTCCATCGCCTCCGGTTCCTGCTCGGCGATCACCGCGACGGTGTCGTGCGGGATCAGCAGGTCGTCCGGCGCGCGCTTGATGATGCCCGCCTTCTCCCCGGCGATACTGGCGAGGTCGGGGCCGAGGTAGTCGGTGTGGTCCAGCCCGATCGGGGTGATCACGGCGACCTGGCCGTCGATCACATTGGTGGCGTCCCAGGTGCCGCCCAACCCCGTTTCCACCACGGCGACGTCGACGGGCGCCTCGGCGAAGGCGGCGAACGCCATGCCGGTGAGCACCTCGAACTTGCTCATCTTCGGGCCGCCCGCATCCGCGGACTGCTTGTCGATCATCTCGATGTAGGGCTGGAGTTCGCGGAAGGTCTCGACGTAGCGGGCGGGGGTGATCGGCGCGTTGTCGATGCTGATCCGCTCGGTCGCCAGTTGCAGATGCGGGCTGACGATGCGGCCGGTGCGCCGGTGCAGCGCGGTGAGCAGGGCGTCGATCATCCGGGTGACCGAGGTCTTGCCGTTGGTGCCCGCGACGTGGATGGCCGGATAGCTCTGCTGCGGCGAGCCGAGCAGGTCCATCAGGGTGGCGATGCGGGTGAGCGACGGCTCGATCTTGGTTTCCGGCCAGCGCTGGTCGAGTTCGGCCTCCACCAACGCCATTTCGGCCAGATCCACCGGTGAGGGGCCGGCGCTCAGCCGCGCCTCGGCGAACTGGCGCTCCGGTTCGGGATTGTCACCGTCGTAGTCGATATCCTCGCCGTCGGTCACTTGCCCTCCAGTTCGGTCAGTCGGGCCTTGATCCGGTCCACTTCGGCGGCGGCGACATCGCGGCGGCCCTTGATCTTGTCGACGACGTTCTCCGGGGCCTTGGCCAGGAAGGCCTCGTTGCCGAGTTTGGCGGTGGTCTGGGCCAGCTCCTTCTCGGCGGCGGCGAGGTCCTTCGCCAAGCGGCGGCGTTCGGCGTCGAGATCGATGGAACCGGAGGTGTCCAGTTCGACGGTCACCGTGCCGGTGCTGAGGCGGATCTCCAGCGAGGCGGTGGCCGAGAAGTCCGCGCCCGGTTCGGTGAGGCGGGCCAGGTTCGCCACCGACGCCTCCTGCGCGGCGAGGTCCGCGTCGTTCAGACCGAGCAGTTTCGCGGCGACCTTCTGCTTGTCGGCCAGGCCCTGATCGCTGCGGAAGCGGCGGATCTCGGTGATCAGACGCTGGGTGTCGGCGATGCGGCGATCGGACACCGGGTCGGCGGGCACCCCGGACACCGTGGGCCAGGCCGAGATCACGATGGACTCGCCGCCGGTCAGCGCCTGCCACAGCGATTCGGTGACGAACGGGATCGCCGGATGCAGCAGGCGCAGCAGCGAATCCAGCACGTTGCCCAGCACCACGCGGGTGGCGGCGGCACGCTCCTCGGACTCGGTGAACTGGACCTTGGCCAATTCCAGGTACCAGTCGCACATTTCGTCCCAGGCGAAGTGGTACAGGCCCTCGAACGCCTTGTTGAACTCGTAGCGGTCCAACGTCGAATCCGTCTCCGCGACAACCTCGTCCAGACGGTCGAGGATCCAGCGGTCGGCGTCGGTGAGGGTCTCCCGCGCGGGCAGTTCACCCGGCTCGGCGCCGTTCATCAGCGCGAACTTGGTGGCGTTGAACAGCTTGGTGACGAAGCTTCGCGAGGCCGTCACGTGCGGAGTGCCGACGGAGAGGTCACCGCCCGGCTGCGCGCCGCGGGCGAGGGTGAAGCGCGTCGCGTCCGCGCCGTATTCGGTGATCCAGTCCAGCGGGTCGATGCCGTTGCCGCGCGACTTGGACATCTTCTTGCCGAACTGGTCGCGAATCAGGCCGTGCAGGAACACATCCCGGAACGGCACCTGCTTGTCCGTCTTGCCCGCGGTGAGCACCGCGTCGTCGGAGACGTACATGCCGAACATCATCATCCGCGCCACCCAGAAGAACAGGATGTCGTAGCCGGTGACGAGCACACTGGTGGGATAGAACTTCCGCAGCTCCGGAGTAGCTTCGGGCCAGCCCATGGTGGAGAACGGCCACAGGCCCGAGGAGAACCAGGTGTCGAGCACATCGTGGTCCTGCACGAAGCCTTCCGGCGCTTGCTCGTCCGGGCCGACGCAGACGACCTCGCCTTCCGGGCCGTACCAGATCGGGATGCGGTGACCCCACCACAGCTGGCGCGAGATGCACCAGTCGTGCATGTTGTCGACCCACTCGAACCAGCGCGGTTCCTGGCTGGCGGGATGGATCCGCACGTCGCCGTTGCGCACCGCGTCACCGGCGGCCTTGGCCAGCGATTCGACCTTCACCCACCACTGCATGGACAGGCGCGGCTCGATCGGTTCGCCGGAGCGTTCGGAGTGGCCGACGCTGTGCACGTATGGATGCTTGCGCGCGACCACCCGCCCTTCGGATTCCAGGCGCATACGAATCTTCTCGCGCGCCTCGAACCGGTCCATGCCGTCGAATTCGGTCCCGCTACCGGCGATTTTGCCGGTCTCGTCCATGATCGTCGGCATCGGGAGGTTGTGGCGCAGGCCGAGTTCGAAGTCGTTCGGGTCGTGCGCGGGGGTGATCTTCACCGCGCCGGAACCGAATTCGGGGTCGACGTAGTCGTCGGCGACGATCGGGATCTGGCGACCGGTGATCGGGTGGTACAACGTGGTGCCGATGAGCGACTTGTAGCGCTCGTCGTCGGGATGCACGGCCACCGCGGTGTCACCGAGCATGGTCTCGACCCGGGTGGTGGCGACGATCACGTGCGGCTCGTCGTCGTCGAGCGAGCCGTACCGGAGCGAGACGAGTTCGCCCTCGACGTCCTTGTAGTCGACCTCGAGATCGGAGATACCGGTCTTCAGCACCGGCGACCAGTTCACCAGACGTTCGGCGCGGTAGATCAGGCCCGCGTCGTAGAGGCGCTTGAACATGGTCTGCACCGCGCGCGAGAGGCCTTCGTCCATGGTGAACCGGTCGCGGCTCCAGTCCACGCCGTCACCCAGGTGGCGCATCTGCCCCTGGATCTGTCCGCCGGATTCGCGCTTCCAGTCCCAGACCTTGTCGATGAACAGTTCGCGGCCGAAGTCTTCCTTGGTCTTGCCGTCGACGGCGAGCTGCTTCTCGACCACCGTCTGGGTCGCGATGCCCGCGTGGTCCATGCCCGGCAGCCACAGCACCTCGTAGCCCTGCATACGCTTGCGGCGCGAGAGGGTGTCCATCAGCGTGTGGTCCAGAGCGTGGCCCATGTGCAGGCTGCCGGTGACGTTCGGCGGCGGCAGCACGATGGAGTACGGCGGCTTGCCGCTGGCCGGGTTGGCGGCGAAATATCCGGCGGCTACCCAGCGCTCGTACATCCCGCTCTCTACCTGGCTGGGGTCCCAGCTCTTGGGCAGGGCGTCGGCACGATTCGGCTTATCAGAGGCTGCGCTGGTCACCCAGGCATTCTAGTGGTCGGCACGCGGGCGTATTGCCGCGCCCGCCCCTGGCACATTCCGCGGACATACAGAAGGCGAAGTCTTCGGTGGATGAGGGACACCGAAGACTTCGCCTACGACACTGAGCTTACCGGCGATCCGAGGCCCGGCCCCGAATCCATAAGTAATTCTCAGACTCTCGCGTCGACCAGGATTCGGGTGTCCTCCTCGACCAGATCGCCGTTGAGCATCCCGGCCGCGGCCGACCCCGCGCCCGCGGCGACGATCACCTGGGCACTCGGGTCGACCACATTGCCCGCCGCCGAGACGCCGGGCACACTGGTCCGCCCGAACCGGTCGGTGATCACCCAGCCGTTCTCGTCGAAGTCACAGCCGAGTTCCCGCAGCAGCGTGGCGTTGGGCACGAAGGCCGGCGTGACGAAGATCGCGGCCCGCGGGATCGCCCGCCCGTCGGCCAGTTCGACACCGCGCAGCTCGCCGTCCACGACCAGGCGGGACACTTCGCCCTCGACGACGCGCACGCCGCGGGCGTCGAGCCGGGCGCGGTCCTGCTCCGACAGTTCCAAGCCGTTGGCGAACAGGATCACATCGGCCGACCACTGCGGCACCAGCAGGGCGACGTGCACGGCCCGAGCCCGAGCGCCGGGATCCGTACCGCCGAGAACCGCGATCGGCTGGTCGCGGACCTCGTAACCGTGGCAATACGGGCAGTGCAGCACATCCAGACCCCACCGCTCGCGGACCCCGGGCACCTGCGGCAATTCGTCGCGCAGTCCGGTGGCGATGAGCACACGGCGGGCCCGCAGGGTCCGGCCACTCGCCAGCTCCACGGTGAAACCACCTGTGACCGTGTCCTTTTCGGCTCCGATCACCTCGTCATCGATGAGTTCTCCACCATATCCGGCCACCTCGTCAGCTCCGGTGCGCAGCAGTTCGGCAGGCGGCATACCGTCCCGGGACAGGAAGCCGTGCATGTGCTCGGCGGGCGCGTTGCGCGGCGGCCCGCCTCGCACCACCGCTACCCGCCGCCTGGACCTCGTCAGCACCAGAGCCGCCGACAGTCCGGCCGCACCGCCACCCACGATCACCACGTCATATGTTTCGTTCATTCGACGATCACCTCCGCGACCCAGGCTGCCGCCGAAATGCGGTCCCGGCAACAATCGTTGCTGTTTCCGGGAAATCCGAGGATCGGCCGCCGCGCGCTGCCGCCGTCGACCGGTCGTCCCGATAACGGCAACGAAGGTTGCCGCAATCGGAACGAAGGTGTGCACTGGAGGGTATGCAGAATCAGCCAGGTGTCGCAGGGACCCTTGCCGGGATCGGGCCCCGGCTCAAGGCGCTGCGCACCCACCGTGACATCACGCTGACCGCGTTGGCCGAGACCACCGGGATCTCCAAGAGCACACTGTCGCGGTTGGAATCGGGACAGCGCAAGGCGAGCCTGGAGTTGCTGCTGCCGGTGGCGATGGCGTTGCAGGTGCCGCTGGACGAACTGGTGGCGGCGCCGAAGATCGCCGACCCGCGCGTGCACCCGACCGTTCGCAAGGTCAACGGCACCACCGTGCTGCCCCTGACCAAGCAGCCGGGTCCACTACAGGCCTACAAGATGATCATTCCGCCGGATCGATGCGAACCGGATCCGCGAGTACACGACGGCCACGAGTGGCTCTATGTGCTCTCGGGGCGGTTGCGGTTGATCCTGGCCGAGCACGATCTGATCCTGGGGCCCGGCGAGACCGCGGAATTCGATACCCGCCAACCACATTGGTTCGGCAGCACGGGGCAGGGTCCCGTGGAGATCCTCAGCTTGTTCGGCAGTCAGGGTGAACGCATGCATGTGCGGGCGCGCCCGAAGGGCAAAACGCAGTCGTGACGCCGTCCACATCGATCGACTGAACCGGCTGGTCGGACCGTTATTCGGGCACGGCTCAGGGCAAATCCGGTGCGAATTCAGGGTTTTCCCGGTTGCCGAACCGTGGCGGACTGGTGAACGCTAGGAGGGGTGAACCCCCCGCTCGACGCCCTCCCGGTGCACTCCCCGGAGCCGCACTTCCCCGATCCTGGATACCGAACCACGTCCGTGCACGCTGTGGCGCCGGACGCGATCCATGATCTGCGCGGCGCCGCGATCGACGAGTTGCGTTACCCCACCGCTTCCGCGCTGATCTTCGCCGGCGTTCCCGGAGCGGGCAAGAGCACGGCGTTGCGGATGTTCTTCGGTGCGACAGCCGACCTCGAGACACCCCCCCGGGGCCCGGCCGGTTCCATCGTGCTCGATTCGCAGCACACGCGGAATCGGTTGCGGCACAAGCTCGGCTGGCTGCCCTACCCGCTGTGGCGGCCGGTGGTGCACGTCGCGCACTACGCGGGCATCCGGGCCGCACTGCGGGACGCGCGCGGACCGGTGGTGATCCACGACTGCGCCACCTTCGGCTGGGCGCGCCGGATGATCGCGCGCTGGTCGGTGCGCTACGGCCGGGAACTGCACCTGGTCATGCTCGACGTGCCCCCGACGGTGGCGCGGGCCGGTCAGTACGCGCGCGGACGGCGGGTCAACGGGTTCTTCTTCACGCTGCACTGCCGCCGCTGGGAGCGCATGATGCGCCGCCTGGCCGCCGACGAACCCCGGCCCCCGGTGCGTTCCTCGTCGGTAGTGCTCGCCGACCGCGCGATGGTCAACCGGATGCACCGGGTGGTTTTCGACGCGGCCTAGCACTCCGCGGCCGAATCAGGGAACCAGCACGGTGAGGGCGTCCGGGACCGCGCGCAGGGTGATGGGAAGCGTGCCCGCCGGCTCCCCGTCGGCGGTGGCCGGGGCGTCCGCCGCGGTCACAGTGATTGCCGTGACACGGTATTGAGTGACCGCCGGGTGATCGATCCGTTTGCCCGCCGACAATGCCGGAAGCAGTTTGAGCATCTCCCGCCGCGGCACCGCGCCGACGACGGTGACGTCGAGCAAGCCGTCGTCGGGTTCGGCGTCGGGGCAGATCAGCATGCCGCCGCCATAGGTGCGGGTGTTGCCGATGGCGACCATGACCGCGTCGGTGTCCAGCACGGTGTCGCCGTCCGGATTGTCGAGGACGCCGGGCGCGACGCCGGACAGCTCGATCCGGTAGGGCACCGAGAGCCCGCCGGCCAGTTCGGCCAGCGCGGCGAAGGTGTAGCGCAGCGGACCCTTCGGCCAGCGCATATCGTTGGCGCGCAAGGTCACTCGGGCGTCGAAACCGGTGCCGGTGATGGTCGCGAACCACATCGGCGCGGCGCCGGGCGCTTCGATGCGCCCCAGGTCCAGGACTCTGGTCTTACCCGCGACCGCCACGTCGGCGGCGGCCGCCGGGTCGTCGGTGGGCACGCCCAGCGCGCGGGCCAGATCGTTGCCGGTGCCGCTGGGCACCAAACCGAGCGGAACCCCGGTCAGTGCCACGGCTTGCAGCATCACGTTCATCAAACCGTCGCCGCCGACGCAGATGACGGCATCCGGCCGGGCATCCGGGGCGCCGAGCGAATCGCGCACCAGGCGAACGGATTCCGCCGCCGAGGGGGCGCGGATCTCGGTGACCTCGACGCCACGTTCAGCGAGACGGGCGATGGCGGCGGTCGCGACGTCGTGCCCTTTGCCCAGCCCGGAGAGCCGGTTGGTGACGACGAGGGCCGAAGACAGGGGTGACGCCGATGTCATCAGATCAGTTTTCCAGGATTGAGGATGCCGGCGGGATCCAATTCCTTTTTCACGGCCCGCAATACGCGCACCCCGAGTTCGCCGACCTCGCCCGGAATCCATTGCCGATGGTCGGTCCCGACCGCGTGATGGTGCGTAATGGTGCCGCCGGCAGCCATGATCGCGTCGCCCGCAGCCTGTTTCGCGATGCTCCACTGCGCGAGCGGGTCGCTGAGTTGCTTGGCGACCACGGTGAAGTACAGCGACGCACCGGTCGGGTAGGTGTGCGAAATGTGGCACATGACCAGGGCGGGGGTGCCCTGCGCGGAAAGCGAATCCGTCAGCGCCGCAGTGACTTTCGCTTTGAGTGCGGCCAGGTTGGACCAGGCGGTCGCGGTTTCCAGGGTTTCGCACAGGACCCCGGCGTCCAGTAGGGCGTCACGCATGTACGGGGCTTTGAAGCGGCCGTGCTCCCATTCCTGCGCGGGCTTCGCGCCCAGCGCGGTCCCGCCCGCGGCGGTGAGCACGGCGTGCGCCTCGGCCGAACGCGCGACGACGTGCGCCTCGGCCCCTTCGAAAGTAGTGACGGCCAGGCAGCCGGTGACCGCGTCGCCGCCGATATCGCCGGAGCGTGCCAGGTTCAGGCCGGTCTCGGCCTCGTCGGACAACCGCAGCACCGTCGGCGCGGCGCCCGCCTGCACCACAGCGCGCAGCGCGGCGGCGCCGGTCGCGAAGTCGGGGAACGACCAGGCCTGGTAGGCAACGGTTTCCGGTTTCGGATGCACCCGCAGGGTGACCTCGGTGATCACGCCGAGCGCGCCCTCCGAGCCGACGAACAGTTCGCGCAGGTCCGGGCCCGCCGCCGAGGCCGGGGCGCGGCCGAGTTCCAGTGTCCCCATGGGCGTGGCCACTTTCAGCCGCTGAACCATGTCGTCGAAGCGGCCGTAGCCGGCCGAGGCCTGCCCGGAGGATCGGGTGGCAGCGAAACCGCCGATGCTGGCGAATTCGAAACTCTGCGGGAAGTGTCCGAGCGAAAGCCCTTGCGCGCCGAGCAATTCCTCCGCCTGCGGACCGGTGAGCCCGGCGCCGAGGGTAGCGGTGCCGCTGACCGGATCGACGTCTCGCACCCATGCCAGTCGTCGCAGGTCGAGCGCGATGAGGGTGGCGAAGCGCCCGCGCACCGGGTCGACGCCGCCGACCACGCTGGTGCCGCCGCCGAACGGCACGACGGCGATCTCGTGGGTGGCGCAGTACTCGAGCACCGCCAGCACCTGCTCGTGGTCGGCCGGGAAAACCACCGCGTCCGGAGCGTCCTGCGGGCCATCGGCCCGGCGCCGCAGCAGATCGGGGGTGCTCTTGCCGCCCGCGCGCAGCAGGCGATCGTGATGGTCGACCGACACATCGGCCGCGCCGACCACCGCGACCAGCCCGTCCCGCTGCGCCGGCGTCAACGCCGACTCGCGGAGGGGCACGTCGCCCTCATCGCGGCGCGCCACCGGGTCGCCGGACACTCCGAACACCTGCGCCAGCAGGCCCCGGATCTGTGCCGAAAGTGGCTGCTGTCCGGCCGGAATACCCCAGGCGTCCCACACCATACTCGCCGCCTCCGGCGCGTCGCCCGGGTTTGCGAGGGGTTGGGACTGCGCCTCGGCGCGCTGCGTATCGACCATGCGTTACAGTTTGACATAGAGTGTCAAGCAGTAACGAGGAGACGTATGTCTGAGCACGACACCGAACCCGAGCTGTCCCCGATAGACCTCGCGATCTTCGACGCGGCCCGCGCCTGCGTCGAGGAATTCGGCGTCCGGCGCACCACCCTGACCGAGGTGGCGCGCCGTGCCGGAGTCAGCCGCCCGACCGTCTATCGCCGCTGGCCCGACACCGGGGCACTGGTCGCCGAGTTGCTGGTGCGTGAACTCCGCACCGTTCTCGCCTCCGCCATGCCCAGCGCGGGCACCGGCCGCGCCCGACTGGTGCGGGGCATCGTCACCGGGGCCGCGCGGATCCGCTCGAATCCGCTGTTCGGCAAGATCTTCCGCACCGACACCGACCTCATGCTCACCTACGTCTTCGGCCGCCTCGGCCGCAACCAGCGCACCCTCATCACCCTCTTCGCCGCCGGGATCCGCGCCGGGCAGCACGACGGCTCCATCCGCGCCGGCGACCCCGAGCACCTCGCGACCATGCTGCTGCTGATTTCGCAGTCCGCCGTGCAATCCGCCGGCACCGTGGCACAACTTCTCGCCGGCCCGGCCCTCGACACCGAACTGGGCCACGCCATAGACGGATACCTCCGGCCCACCGAACCGACGCACTCCTGACGCCGCCACCCATCCTCCGAAAGGCACTGTGATGACAACGAATTCGGGTACGGCGCGAGATTCGGCCCTCAATGCCGTGCGGCGGGCACGAGAGCTGCGGGAGCTCGGCGACGCGGGCGAGATCGACCTGCTGGTGATCGGGGGCGGTGTCACCGGGGCCGGGGCCGCGTTGGACGCGGCATCGCGCGGGCTGCGCACCGTGCTGGTGGAGCGACATGACCTGGCGTTCGGGACCAGCCGGTGGAGTTCGAAGCTGGTGCACGGCGGGCTGCGGTATCTGGCGAGCGGGCAGGTCGGGATCGCGCACGAAAGTGCGGTCGAGCGCGGCATTCTGCTCCGGACGACAGCTCCACATCTGGTCCGGCCGCTGCCGCAGGTGGTGCCGCTGCTCCCGCAGATCGGCGCAGCGCACCGGACGTTGATCCGGGCCGGCTTCGTGGCCGGAGACGCGTTGCGGCGCGGGGCCGGAACCCCGCCCGCGCTGCTACCGCGCTCGCGCCGGATCGCCGCCGCCGAAACACTGCGCCTCGCGCCGACCGTACGCCGCGAAGGATTGCGCGGCGGCCTGCAGGCATGGGACGGACAGCTCGTCGACGACGCCCGCCTGGTGGTCGCGCTGGCCCGGACCGCGGCGGCGCAGGGCGCGACCGTACTCACCCGGGTGGAAGCCCTTGCCGTGACCGGCGATTCGGCCACCCTGCGGGACACGCTCACCGGCGAGACGTTCCCGGTCCGGGCGCGCGCCGTGCTCAATGCGACCGGTGTGTGGGCCGATCAGGTCGATCCGAGTATCGAATTGCGGCCGAGCCGCGGCACCCATCTGGTGTTCGATGCCGCGTCCTTCGACGGACTCACCGCCTCGCTGACCGTACCTGTCCCGGGTTCCACCAGCCGTTTCGTCTTCGCGTTTCCCGCCGCCCACGGTCGCGTCTACCTCGGCCTCACCGACGAGGACGCCCCCGGCCCGGTCCCCGACGAACCCGAGCCCACCGAGACGGAGATCGACTTCCTCCTCGACACCATCAGTACCGCACTGCGAGAACCGCTGACCCGAGCCGACATTCGCGGCTGCTACGCGGGCCTGCGCCCCCTGTTGAAGACCGGCGACGGCAGCACCGCCGACATCTCCCGCCGGCATGCGGTCCTGCGCTCCCCCAACGGCGTCATCACCGTCGTCGGCGGCAAACTGACGACCTACCGTCAGATGGCCGAGGACGCCGTCGACGCGGCACTCACCGCCGGAAATCTCACCGCCGCGCCGTGCCGTACCAAACGACTTCCGTTGGTAGGCGCGGTATCCGGCGCGGCCCGCGACCGCATCGCGGCCCCGCGAATCCTGGTCGAGCGCTATGGCAGCGAGGCCCCGGCGGTACTCGCCGCCGCCGAACAGCACCCCGCCTTACTCGACCAGGTCGCCCCCGGAATGGACGTCACCGCAGCGGAATTCGCGTTCGGTGTCACGCACGAGGGCGCGCTCGTCGCCGACGATCTCCTGGATCGCCGCACCCGCATCGGATTGGTCCGCGAAGACCGCGCCGCCGCCCTTCCCGCCGCCACGGCCTGCATCACCACCATCAGCTGAGGCGACCCATCGCGGCGGGCGCTCCCGCACCGCGATGCACGGCGTCAGCCGAAACGCCAGTCCGCCAATTCCGC
Organism: Nocardia goodfellowii; assembly: GCF_017875645.1. Lineage (NCBI taxonomy): Bacteria > Bacillati > Actinomycetota > Actinomycetes > Mycobacteriales > Nocardiaceae > Nocardia > Nocardia goodfellowii. Next base: position 7,553,538 of record NZ_JAGGMR010000001.1, read on the forward strand.
GCGCATGCAGGCGCGGGGCCAGCGGTCGAGACCGTGGGCGGATTCCGCGGCACGGAGTTCGCGGAGACCCGGCGTCTCCTCGGCCGGTGTGAGGTAACGGAAACCGAGGCGTTCGTAGTACGGGCCGTTCCATGGAACCTCGGTGAAGGTGGTGAGCGTAATGGCTTGCAGGCCCGCTGTTTTCGACCATCGCACCGCGTGGTCGATCAGGCTCTTGCCGATGCGCAGGCCCGCGTGTTCGGGGTCGACCGACACCTGGTCGATGTGGGCGTTGCCGTCGACGAGGGCCAGCACCAGGTAACCGACCGGGTCGTCCGCGTCATCGGGGTGGACCCAGGCGCGGCCCGCCTGCCGGAATTCCCGCAGCGTCGACAGGGCCGGTGGCTCGTCGTCGGCGACCGCCTGCATTCCTATGTCCGCGAACGGTTTTCCGGCGGCCCGTTCGATGTCCTGCAGTACCGGCAGATCGGCCTCGGTCGCCTGCCTTATCTTTCGCATCACCGATCCTGGCACGAATTCATTCGGCCGGTGTGGCGAGTATTCCGTTGACGAGAACCCGCAGCGCCCAAGCTTCACGGGCGTCGCCACCGTAGAGCATGTGCGCACGCAGGCCCACGATCATCGGGTATCGATCCGCCGGTAGCTCGTCGAATTTTCGCTGGGCGGCGGCGATAGTGGCTTCCGGGGTACCGCCTTTGACGTTGTAGGCGTTCTGTTCGGCGGCTTGCGCGGTGATGTACAGGTACAGCAGGTCGACGGCCCAGGAGTTGGTACGCGAGTCCAGGCCCCCTTCGTCGAGCAGTGTCAGCATGCGCTCGATCAACGCGAGGGCGTTCGGACTGGTCGGGATCGCGCCCAGGGCGACCAGCGCGAGGCCTTCGTGCTTGCTCATGGCGGCCACCGCCGACTCGATCAACGCCTCCAGCCGTTCCCGCCAGGTGCCGCCGGCCGGTTCGGGCACGGTGCCGAGCACATGGTCGAGCATGGCGGCCATCAGGTCGTCGCGGTTGGCGACGTAGACGTACAGCGAGGCCGCGCCGGTATCGAGGTCTTGGGCTACGCGGCGCATGGTGAGCGCCGCGAGTCCTTCACGATCGAGGATGCGGAGCCCGGTTTCGACGATGACATCCCGGCTGAGCGGCGCTTTCGCCGGGCGGGCGCGACGACTGACGGGTGCACTCATGGCAGCGAGCATACGCGGCGACGAACGACGTTTGACACGAACATCGTTCGTTCTTTACGGTTCGTGCAACGAACGGCGTTCGTAACGAGCGTCGTTCGATCGGCTTTCCCTTCTCGAAAGAGGCAAATCATGACCACCCTCGCGCAGTCACCACCGGCGCCGAAATCGCAGGTCACCGCCCGCATGTGGGCGATGCTGGCCGTCGTGCTCGTGGCCGATGTCCTGGACCTGCTCGACTCGACCATCACCACTATCGCGGCGCCCACCATCGCCAGGGACCTCGACGGCGGACAGTCGCTGATCCAGTGGCTCGGCGCCGGCTACGCCCTGTCGCTGGGCGTCCTGCTCGTGGTCGGCGGCCGGCTCGGCGACCGCTTCGGCAAACGCCGCATGTTCCTGATCGGCCTGGCCGGTTTCACCCTGGCCTCGGCGGCCTGCGGTCTGGCCTTCGGCCCGGTGTCACTGATCGCCTCGCGCCTGATCCAGGGCGCGTTCGGCGCGCTCCTGATTCCGCAGGGCTTCGGCATCGTGACCAGGGTGTTCCCCCGCGACCAGATCGGCAAGGCCTTCGCCGTCTTCGGCCCGGCCCTCGGCCTGGCCGGGGTATGCGGCCCGATCCTGGCCGCTTTCCTGGTGGACGCCGATCTGTTCGGCCTCGGCTGGCGCGCCATGTTCCTGATCAATATCGCGCTCGGCGGTGCGGCACTGGTCGCCGCCTACAAGTTGCTGCCCGCCGACGACGGCGACCACACCGTCGCCATCGACGCGCTCGGTTCGGCACTGCTCGCCGTCGCCATGTTCGGCGTGCTGTTCGGCCTCATTTACGGCTCCGAACAGGGCTGGACCGCAGCGCCTTTCGGGTTCCTGGCGCTCGGCGCGGGCGCCTTCGGCCTCTTCGCTCGCCGGCAGACGACCGCGACCGCCCCGCTGCTCGAGCCCACCCTGCTGCGGAACCGCGGCTTCACCTCCGGCCTGATCCTCGGCTTCGCGATCTTCGCCGCCGTGTCCGGTCTGCTCTATGTGCTGTCGCTGTTCATGCAGCGCGGACTCGGCTACGGCCCCACCCGGGCCGCGCTCGGTCTCGCTCCGCTCGCGGTCGGTATCGTCGTCGCCTCCATCGCGTCGCACCAGTTGCTGCCGAAGCTCGGCCGCACCCTCATCCTGGGCGGGCTGCTCAGCACGCTGTCCGGCGTCGGCCTGCTGCTTGCTCTCGTACTCGCCGCCGGGACCGCGGTCGCCCCTGTGGCCATGGCCGGGGCGATCCTGCTACTCGGCGTGGGCATGGGTACCTGCTTCGGCACCATCTTCGTGGTCACCATCGGCGATCTCGATCCCGCCGAAACCGGGAGCGGCAGCGGCTCTTTGGCGGCCGTGCAGCAGCTCGCGAACGCGGTCGGCGCGGCCGCTGTCACCACCGTCTACTTCCACACCGCCGGCTCCGGCCAGGCGCACGCACTCACCGTCAGCCTGGTCGCGGTCGCGGCCATCACCCTGCTCGGCTGCGGGCTGGTGCGCCTGCTACCCCGCCGCGCCGCCATGCAAGCCCACTGATCCCTTCTCTCCCAGGAGTTCTCATGATTCTCGTAACCGGCGGCCGCGGTTCGGTCGCCGCCGGCCTACTCGCTCTGCTGCGTGCTGACGGTCATGCCGTCCGCGTCGGTTCGGCGCGCCCCGGCGAACTCCCGGCCGACGTGGCCGCCGTCGCCTGCGATCTGCAGGACCCGCGCACCTTTGCCACCGCTCTGCACGACGTCAGCTCGGTCTTCCTCTACGCCGAAGCCGCGCATATCGCCGAATTCGTCACCGTCGCAGCCGAATCCGGGGTAGATCACATCGTGCTGCTGTCGTCCTCGTCCACGCTCGACCCCGATGCCGCCACCAACCCGGTCGCGAAATCGCACCTCGACGCCGAACTCGGCCTCGCCGACGCTCCGATGAACGTCACCGTGCTGCGCCCCGGCGCCTTCGCGGGCAACGCCCGTGGTTGGGCCTGGGCGATCCGCGCGGGCCGTCCGGTCCGCCTCCCCTACCCCGGCGCCTACGCCGACCCGATCCACGAACTCGACCTCGCCACCGTCGCGCACGCCCTGCTCACCCGGCCGGACCATCGCGGCCACCCGCACACCCTGACCGGCCCGCAAACCCTCACCTTCACCGAACAGCTGGAACTGATCGGCGAGATCATCGATCATCGGATCGACATCGAGCAGGTACCACCGGAGGTTTGGCGCGCAGAGGTCGCCGACTACATCCCCGCCACCTACGCGGACGGCCTCCTCGACTACTGGGCCCGCTGCGACGGCGTGCCCAGCCCCCTTTCCGATGCCGTCGAGACGATCACGGGCCGGCCCGCCCGCTCGTTCGGCCAGTGGGTGCACGAGCATCGCGATGTGTTCGATCCGGGCGCATGATCCTCATCACCGCAGGCAGTGACCGAGGCGGCCGCGCCTGCCCACGACCGCAGCACCGAATCCGCACCACACGGCGCGGGCCCGCACCAGTTCGGGTCCGCGCGCGTGGTTTCCGCGACCCGGATCGGGCGGCTTCCGACGCCCTATGCTGGACGCCGGTATGAGCGAGCGTGGCCACCGAATCCGCCGTTCATACCGCGGCCGCGCGTCAGCGAGCCGCAAGCGGGTGCTCGGAAGGAGGCGCGGGTGGTCAAGAACCCGTCGACCGTTGGGATCGCGCCGGGCGAGGGTCTCATCGCACGTTTCGGCGAGGTCGTCATCTACCTGGGCGGCGAAACCGCCGCTACCGATCGCATTCTCGGCGCGATCGAGGCTGTCGCCGGCGGCGACCACCCCGGGGCGGCGATTGTGCAGCGGCTGGCCGCCGTGATCTTCGTCGGCGGTTCGGAGCCGCCGCCGTTCGGACTGGTCGCGCCGACCTCCGACGGCACTGTCATCCTGCTGCGCGGGCCGCTGATCGCCGAAATCCAAGGCGCGGAAGGAACTCGGCGGCTATCCGGGGCCCGCGCCTTCACCTGGGTCGACGAGATCGTGCGGGAACCGGTGCGCCGGATCAGCGTCAGCGGCAATATCGAGATGCCGGTGCACCCGCGCTCGAACCTGCGCGACGGGATCGTGCCGGGCGGTGGTTTCGAACTACGGGTCGGACTCCGGCGGGGCGGGAAACGCCCGGCCCAGCGACCCACGGCGAAACCACAGACCGACGAGCCCGCACAGACCATGCCGGCGGGTTTCGACGCGCTCGACGAGCCGACCGTGCCGGACCGTTCGGACGAGCGCGCAGCCACCACCGGCCCCAACCGCACAGCGGCCTCGGGTTCGGGTCGCTCCCCTGCCACGCCCAACCGCACGGAAACCTCCGGCCGCTCCTCCGCCACATCGAACCGCACGGAAACTTCAGGTCCGGGCCGCTCCTCCAACCCGACGGAAGTCTCGGGCCCCGGTCGCTCTGCCGCACCCAGCCGCACGGAAACCTCGGAGTCGGGCCGCTCTCCCGCCCCACCTCACCACACAGAGACCTCCGATCCGGGCCGCTCTCCCGCCCCACCTCACCGCACGGAAACCTCCGGGCCCGGTCGCTCTCCTGCCGCAATGAACCGCACGGAAACGCACGCGCCGGGAACTCCTTCTGCCGCGCCACCCACCCGGGCCGAAACATCCGGCCCCGGCCGCTCGCCCCTTTCACCCGCGGGCGGTAAGCCCGCGCACCCCCGTCGCGTCCCCGATCCCGAGGGTCCCACGGCCAAGGCGCAGGGCGGCCGGGCCGAACCGGCCGGCACCGAGGCGATGCCGCAGGCCTGGTCGCAGGTCCCGGATTCGGATCCTATTGTGCTACAGAAGGATCCAACTCCGGAGCTGCCGCGTCCACCGGCTACTCCACCCGCCGCTCGCGGGCCGCACACCGGCGCGCTCGTCTTCGAGGACACCGCCTTTCCACTGGATCGCGCCTATGTCATCGGCCGCAGCCCCGCGGCCGACGACTCGGTCCGCTCGGCCGCGGCCGCGCCACTGCAGGTCCCACGCGACCGGCATGTCTCCCGAGTGCACGCCTATGTCACCCCGGAACGCGGCAAGGTCTTCGTGCGCGACGCCTCGACTCCCGCGGGCACCTTCATCGCCGCGCCGGGCGCCGAGAAGTGGACGCGCATCGGTACCTCGGCAACCGAGCTTCCGCCCGGCTGGAGCATCCGCATCGGCGAGCGGGTGGTGACCTACCGGCCTGGTGAACGCCGCTCCGCGGTACCGAAGATCTTGCAGAAACGGCGCTGACCGGGGGTTGCTGGCGAATCGCCAGCGGAGAGAGGACAATACCGACCATGCACCGCAGCAGTCCCAGACAGGACATCGACGAGTCGGCTCTCAGCGTGACCCCGCCGAAGCAGCAGGCGGCCGGCCTCACCGCCGTGGCCGTCTCACTGAAGCGGTCGGTCGAGGAGATGGGCGTCGTGCGCACGGCCCGCACGCTGGCTCGCGTCAATCAGGTGCACGGATTCGACTGTCCCGGCTGCGCGTGGCCCGAGCCGACCGGCCATCGCCGCCCGGCGGAGTTCTGCGAGAACGGCGCGAAGGCGGTCGCGGAGGAAGCGACGCTGCGCACGGTCACCCCGGACTTCTTCGCCACGCATTCGGTCGACGAACTGGAGAGCAAGTCGGGGTACTGGCTGGGACAGCAGGGCCGGCTCACCCACCCGATGGTGCTGCGGCCCGGCGCCACCCACTACGCGCCCATCGCCTGGGACGAGGCCTACCGCCTCATCGCGGATGAGTTGCGCGCCTTGGCATCTCCGGACGAGGCGGTGTTCTACACCTCGGGGCGCACCGCCAACGAGACGGCGTTCCTCTACCAGCTGCTGGTCCGCAGTTTCGGCACCAACAACCTGCCCGACTGCTCTAACATGTGCCACGAATCCTCGGGTTCGGCGTTGATCAGCTCCATCGGCATCGGCAAGGGCTCGGTGTCCATCGATGATTTCGGCAAGGCCGATCTGATCATCGTGGCGGGCCAGAATCCGGGCACCAATCATCCACGCATGCTCAGCGCGCTCGCCGGCGCGAAAGCCAACGGCGCCAAGGTGATCGCGGTCAACCCGCTGCCGGAGTCCGGCCTGCTGAGCTTCCGGGATCCACAGACCGTCAAGGGTTTGACCGGTGGTGTCGACCTCGCCGACGATTTCCTGCAAATCCGGCTCGGTGGCGATATGGCTCTGTTCCAGGGCTTGGGGCGGCTGCTGTTCGAGGCCGAGGATCGCGCGCCCGGCACCGTGGTCGATCGCGCGTTCGTCGACGCGCACTGCGCCGGTTTCCACGCCTACGAAAACCACGCCCGCGCGGTGGATCTCGACACCGTGCTGCGGGCCACCGGACTCACGCGCGCCGATCTCGACCGCACCGCGGCCCTGTTCGCGCGCTCGGAGCGAATCATCATCTGCTGGGCGATGGGCCTGACCCAGCAGGCGCACGGCGTCGCCACCATCGAGGAAGCCACGAATCTGCTGCTACTACGCGGCATGATCGGCAAGCCGGGCGCGGGCGTCTGCCCCGTGCGCGGCCACTCGAATGTCCAGGGTGACCGGACCATGGGCATCTGGGAGAAGATGCCGGACGCCTTCCTCGATGCCCTGGACCGCGAATTCGGCATCACCAGCCCGCGCGCGCACGGCTTCGACACCGTCAACGCCATCCGGGCCATGCGCGAGGGCCGGGCGAAGGTGTTCTTCGGCATGGGCGGCAATTTCGTCTCCGCCACCCCCGACACCGAGGTCACCGAGGCCGCGCTGCGCGGCTGCGGCCTGACCGTGCACGTCTCGACCAAGCTGAATCGCAGCCACGTGGTGCACGGCCGCACCGCGCTCATCCTGCCGACCCTCGGCCGCACCGACGCCGACATCCGTGACGGTGTGAAACAGCAGGTCTCCGTGGAGGATTCGATGTCCATGGTGCATTTATCCACCGGCCGATTACCTCCGGTCAGTGCACACCTGCGCAGTGAGGTCGGCATCGTCTGCGAGCTCGCGCTCGAGCTGTTCGGGCCGGATCATCCGGTGCCCTGGGACCGCTATCGCCGCGACTACGACAAGATCCGCGACGCCATCGCCCGCGTCGTTCCCGGGTGCGCCGATTACAACCGCCGGGTCCGCGAACGCAACGGCTTCGTCCTGCCGCATCCGCCGCGCGATACCCGCGAATTCCGCACGACCACCGGCAAAGCCAATTTCGCGGTGAACCAGCTGCATTGGCTCTCGGTGCCGCCGGGCAAGCTGATCCTGCAGACGCTGCGCAGCCACGACCAGTACAACACCACCATCTACGGCCTCGACGACCGCTACCGCGGCGTGCACGGCGGCCGCCGCGTGGTACTCCTGCACCGCGACGACATCACCGAATTCGGTTTCGCGGACGGCGATCTGGTGGATGTGATCTCGGAATGGAAAGACGGCTCCGAGCGCCGCGTCACCGCCTTCCGCCTCGTCGCCTATCCCACCCCGCGCGGCAACGCCGCCGCCTACTACCCCGAAACCAACCCCCTGATCCCCCTCGATCACGTTGCCGCCCGGTCGAATACACCCGTCTCCAAGGCCGTCACCATCCGTCTGGAGCCGCACGTGCACGTCGGCGCGCAGTCGTGAGGGAGCAACGCGAGCGAACCAGCGACACAGCGCGGCGGCGTACGACGGAGCCGAGTGGCAGCGAGGCGCAGTCGTGAGCAGAGTGACCGCCCGCAGGCCTACACTGCGTGTCACCGCAACCGGCGAGGTCAAACGTCCCGACACCCTCGCTGTCGAGGAGCCGCTCGAAATACGGCTCGGCGGACAGTCTTTGACGGTGACCATGCGTACGCCGGGCAGCGATATCGACCTGGTGCACGGTTTCCTGTTGAGCGAGAACATCATCGCTACCGCGGACGACATCGTCAGCGCACGCTACTGCGCGGGGACCGACGAGAACGGCCGGAACACCTACAACGTTCTCGATGTCCACCTGCGTTCCCCTGTCCCGGTGCGCCCCCGCGCTTTTCTCACCACCGGTGCCTGCGGGCTCTGCGGCAAAACGGCGCTCGACGAGGTCCGGGCACGCACGAGGTATCCGATCCCGGCCGACGGAGGCACCGTCGGCATCGCCGCCCTCACGGCCATGCCGGAGTCCCTGCGGGCGCGGCAGGCGGTGTTCGACGCGACCGGCGGCCTGCATGCGGCCGGGCTGTTCACCCCGGACGGCACCTTGCTGGCCGTCCGGGAGGACATCGGCCGGCACAACGCCGTCGACAAGGTGCTCGGCTGGGCGCTGCGCGAAAACCGCGTTCCCGCACACGATCTCATTTTGATCGTCAGTGGTCGCGCTTCGTTCGAACTGGTGCAGAAGGCTGTTCAGGCCGGCGTTCCGATGCTCGGCGCCGTTTCCGCCCCCAGCTCACTGGCGGTCGACCTGGCCGCCGACTCCGGTCTGACCCTGGTCGGATTCTTGCGCGGTGCGACTATGAACATCTACACCGGGGCGCACCGCATCACTGGGATCCAGCAGTAGCCTTTCCCGGATTGTTGCCGGTACCTGTGTCGCGGGTTTACGGTGACAGCACCGATCTCCTCGGCAGGAATGGGAGCGACCGATGCGGATCAGGGTAGAGGGTAAGTCCGGCGGGGTGCGGGTCCGGATGCAATTCGAACAGCATCGCCGCCGCTGGCTGGCCGTACGCGTCATGCTGGGTATCTTGACCGCCACGGGCTTGGTGACCGGCCTGTGGGCGGTGCTCGCACCGCGGTCCTGGTACACCAGCTTCCCCGGGCTCGGGCTGCGGTGGGTCGCGGTGGACGGCCCGTTCAACCATCACTTGGCCGGCGATGTCGGCGGTTTCTTCCTGAGCCTGGGCGCCATCTCGGCCTTCGCGCTGTGGCGCGGCGGGCCCGCCCTGGCGCAGGCGGCGGGTCTGGGCTGGCTGGTGTTCTCGGTGCCGCACCTGATCTACCACGCCACCCACAAACCGGCCGAGCTCGGTTCGTTCAGTTACACGATGAGCCTGTTGGCTGTCCTGGCCCTGCTGGGGCTCGGACTGGCCTGCATGCTGGTGCCGCCACGCGGCCCGCATGTCCCGGACCCGCAACCGATCGAATTCCGCTTCCCCAGCCGCCGCGATCCGAGCCGCCGAAACCCGCGCTGAAACTGCGACGCCCCACAGCCTTTGGAAGCGCCGCGGGGCGTGCACAGGTCTGCGGGTTCAGGCCCAGTCCCAACCTCGGACCGTGGTGAGATGGCGCAGTGCCCGCACCACGGCCGGAGCGCAGAGGTGGCCGTCTTCCGGTCCGAGCCAAGCCATTTCGGCGATTTCCGCGGCCGGGGCGGGCACACCTTGTCCCGGTGCGCGGAAACAATGCATTTCGACGAGGGTGCCGGGGCGACCGTGGGCCGGAGCCGTAATGGTCATCTCGGGTCTGATGGCGCGTTCGGAAAGCTCGACGCCGACTTCCTCGCGGACTTCACGGACGAGCGCTCGGGTCAGGGTTTCCCCCGGCTCGGGTTTGCCGCCGGGTAGATAGAAGGCGTCGCGGCCCTGCGTGCGGACCGCGAGCAACCTGCCATCCTCGACACACAACCAAGCAACGGACGTGAGCGTTCGTTCCATGCCCAGCAGACTACGACGAAACCCGGTGGAACTCAGGCCTCGAGCGCGTCCAGCAGGGCAGCCCGCTGGCGGGCGCCCAGCCCACCGATGCGGCGATCCTCGGGGATCTCGGCCTGGTCCATCAGCTTGGCGGCCTTGACCGGTCCGACACCGGGCAGCGCCTTGATCACGGCCGCGACCTTCGTCTTCTTCACCAGGTCATCGGTCTCTGCCTTCTTCAGCAGTTCGGCGACCGAGACCTTGCCCGCCTTCACCTTGCCGATCAGTTCGGAGCGCGCCTTGCGCACCGCGGCCGCTTTGGCCAACGCCTCGGTGCGCTGCTCGGCGGTCATCGTGGGCAGTGCCATAACTCCTCCGCTTTCACTCGTCACTCGAACATCTGGATCGAACGTCTGGTTGACCGGACCGAGTAAACAGCACGTACCTGGGTGTTCCACCGCGACACACCGCGTAAAGGTCGCGATGAGTTTCTGGTGTCGCGGCGTCAGAACTGCTGTAACACCCGTTATTTACGGGCGAAACGGACGAAACGAATACGGAACATGCGGCTTTCACTCACCCGGTTCGGCACCATGGACGGCGCCTACCAGGCACCCGGCGGTCCGGAGGAAGATACCAGTGCCGATTTCGTGCCCCGGCGGGGGGCCGACCTTCTCTCGATATGCTCCTGACCGAGGCATTCGAGCAGGTAGACGCCCTCCCGACCGCTCACACGCCTGGACATACTCCGCGAATTATCTGCGGCGGCAAGAAGATCCGGTCGACACGATCGCGCGCACGCCGCGAAATACCGAAATACGTTGCTGTGCCGATACATAAGGTCCACGACCATCCGGACGTCCACTGCCGCAGGCGATTACGGCCATTTCCAACCGTGCATCGAAATATCCGGCCGACCGCATCGAATAGCGCCTTTCCCGCTGTTTCAACCGACCGGTCTCCAGCTTTCAGCAGGCGTAACAATGGGCCGCCGCAGGCCGACAGAATGAACGTAGAGACCTGTAAGGACAAAGGTTCAACGGCGAACCAGGGGAGCAACGACGCTCCCCACCCCGGGCGCGACGCAGTGGTCGTCACCGGTCCACAGCAGCGATCAGCATCTGCCACAACCAGGATTTCCGGGCCGTCGGCGCCGCACTCCGCCCGGGCGGCCCGCCTGGTGAGATCTTCCCCGCTCGACCGCGCGGTCGACTGCTACGCTCCGAATTGGAACACGTTACAATTCGCTAGGGGTTTTCATGACACAGCAGATCCGCGATGTGGTCGAGCAATACGTGAAGCTGGTCGGTTCCGGCCCGACCGAGGACATCGTGCAGCTCTATGCCCCCGATGCCACGGTCGAAGACCCGATCGGCACCGAACCGCGCCGCGGCCACGACGCCATCCGCGAGTTCTACGAGGTGATCGCCAACCTCGATCGGGAGACCGAACTGCGCCCCGACAGCGTGCGAATCGCCGGCAAGCACGCGGCCTTCATGTTCACCCTCGTCACCAAGTTCGGCGACCAGAGATTCAGCCTCGCCCCCATCGATGTGATGGAGTTCGACGACTCGGGCAAGATCGTCCGGATGCGCGCCTACTGGAGCCAGGAAGACATGAGCAGCGCCCCCGACTGATGTGGTCGAGGGCGCTCGGGTCATGCTGCGGCGGACGCTCGAGCCCCGGGTCTGGAGCCCGAGCCGTCCGCCGGGCGGCAGCTAGGCGATGTCGCGTAGTGCGGTCGCCCGATCGGGTGCGATATCGAAAGTAGCGGTATCCGAAGCGAGTTCGAGCAGTCGATCGACACAGCGCGGGCCGGTGACCAAGCGCAGGGTGCGCCCGGTGTGCCCGGTCCATTCGCGCGCTTCGGTGAGCACGCGGAGCCCGGACACGCAGAAGAAGGTCACCAGAGACAGGTCGACGACCACGGCGGGTGCGGCGGTATTCAAGCACCCGATGAGGTCACGCCGGAAGTCTTCGATGGTGAATTGATCGATCTCGCCGGCTACGGCACATAGGGTGACGGATTTGCCGGGCTGGGTAACGGAAACCCGGAGCCGGGCGGCAGGGTCTGGACGCTTGGCTGTGGCAGTGCGCCGCTTTGTCTGCGTGGCAGTGATGTGAGTGGCAATGACGGTGGACATGGGAACCCCGGTCCTGTCGCGCTCGGCAACCTGAAACCGTTGCCGGCGTGAGTGTTTCGTCGCGAGCAATGTGGCTCACGACTGGGCTGGCTGCTCAACCCTTATTCAGGTGTACCCCAACAGACAGGTCTGTACACCTGGAGATCACGAATTTGTTGCGACTGTCTCAGCCCGCACCGGCTGCTCTGACTCCGCGAAATCCCGGTGCCACCTCGATGGCACCGGGCCGGGCCGGTTGCTGGGAATGCTAGGCCGACTTCTCGCGACGCTCGGTGCGCTGCGCCTTACGCGGCACGATGGTCGGCAACACGTTCTCGGTGACGGTGTCGGCGTTCACGACCACCTTGGCGACGTCGTCGCGACTGGGGATGTCGTACATCACCGGCAGCAGGACTTCCTCCATGATCGCACGCAGACCGCGCGCGCCGGTGCCGCGCAGGATGGCCTGATCGGCGACCGCCTCCAGCGCGTCCTGGGTGAATTCCAGGTCCACACCGTCCATTTCGAACAGGCGGATGTACTGCTTCACGAGCGCGTTCTTCGGCTCGGAGAGGATCTTGACCAGCGATTCCTTGTCCAGGTTGGTCACCGAGGCGACGACCGGCAGACGGCCGATGAACTCGGGGATCAAGCCGAACTTGATCAGATCTTCCGGCATCACCTCGGCGAAGTGGTCGATCGTGTCGATGTCCGCCTTGGAACGCACCTCGGAACCGAAGCCGATGCCCCGATGGCCGGTGCGCTCGGAGACGATCTTCTCCAGGCCCGCGAACGCGCCCGCCACGATGAACAGCACGTTGGTGGTGTCGATCTGGATGAACTCCTGGTGCGGGTGCTTGCGTCCGCCCTGCGGCGGCACCGAGGCCTGGGTGCCCTCCAGGATCTTCAGCAGTGCCTGCTGCACGCCTTCGCCGGAGACATCCCGGGTGATCGAGGGGTTCTCGCTCTTGCGGGCGATCTTGTCGACCTCGTCGATGTAGATGATGCCCGTCTCGGCGCGCTTGACGTCGTAGTCGGCGGCCTGAATCAGCTTGAGCAGGATGTTCTCGACATCCTCGCCGACGTAGCCCGCCTCGGTGAGCGCGGTGGCGTCGGCGATGGCGAACGGGACGTTCAGCATCTTGGCCAGCGTCTGCGCGAGATAGGTCTTACCGCAGCCGGTGGGGCCGAGCATCAGGATGTTCGACTTGGCCAGCTCGACCATCTCGCCGCGGCTGTCCCGGCTCTTGTCGCCGGCCTGGATGCGCTTGTAATGGTTGTAGACAGCCACGGCGAGGGTGCGCTTGGCGGTGTCCTGGCCGATGACGTAGTTCTCCAGGAAATCCCGGATCTCGGCCGGCTTGGGCAACTCATCGAGTTTGACCTCGCTCGACTCGGCCAGCTCTTCCTCGATGATCTCGTTGCACAGGTCGATGCACTCGTCGCAGATGTACACCCCTGGTCCCGCAATGAGCTTCTTGACCTGCTTCTGGCTCTTTCCGCAGAACGAGCACTTCAGCAGATCGCCGCCATCTCCGATGCGCGCCATCTCGTGGGTCCCTACTTCCTTGTCCGCGTGCAACCGTCTGTCCAGGTTGCCAGCTATCCGCCACACTCGCGTGTAATCACGAACACTTCGAGCATTTCCCGCGGGTCGAGCCCTGCTGTCAACCGGGAGCAAAGGTCCCTAGCTCGACCGTACCCGGTGAGTGCGATGGAGGTCGACAACTCGAGCATGTTTCTCGCCCCGGGATGTGCGAGTTCTCACTGCTTTGTAACACGTTCCGCGCTACGAGGGCGGATTCACCGCACCCTGAGCCCGGAATCGCCGATCCACCCTCCGCCACGAGTGGATCCGCTGACGCAAACCGGCCGGGCAGTCTGCCGCGAGGCGCCCTGCCCGGCCGAATTCATCTGACCAACAGCAACTTCCGAGCGTTTATTTCTGCGCGCTCAGCTTGCGGTAGTCGAACACCGTGTCGACGATGCCGTATTCCTTGGCGTCGTGCGCGGTGAGGATCTTGTCGCGGTCGGTGTCCTTACGGATGGTGTCCGCGTCCTTGCCGGTGTGGCGCGCCAGGGTGGTCTCCATCAGGCGCCGCATGCGCTCGATCTCGGCCGCCTGGATCTCCAGGTCCGACACCTGCCCCTGGATGCCGCCCTCCAGCGAGGGCTGGTGGATGAGCACGCGGGCGTTGGGCAGGCAGGCACGCTTGCCGGGGGTGCCGGCGGCCAGCAGCACGGCGGCGGCGGAAGCGGCCTGGCCCAGGCAGACGGTCGCGACATCGGCGCGCACGTACTGCATGGTGTCGTAGATCGCCATCAACGAGGTGAACGAGCCACCCGGCGAGTTGATGTACATGGTGATGTCACGGTCGGGATCCAGCGACTCCAGCACCAGCAGCTGCGCCATGACGTCGTTGGCCGAGGCGTCGTCCACCTGCACGCCGAGGAAGATGATGCGCTCCTCGAACAGCTTGTTGTACGGGTTGGACTCCTTCACACCGAAGCTCGAGTGCTCGATGAACGAAGGCAGGATGTAGCGCGCCTGGGGGCTCGCCGGTGCGATGCCGGACAGGCCGGCGCGCGGGTCGATCAGGGCCATCTTCGTCTCCAAAGTGTCTGTGGGTGAGCGGTTTTCGCTGCGGCTCAGTTGCCCGCGCCGCCGGCCTGGTTCGCGTGGCTGACCACGTGGTCGATGAAGCCGTACTCCAGCGCCTGCTTGGCGGTGAACCAGCGATCGCGGTCGGCGTCGGCGGTGACCTGCTCGACCGACTTGCCGGTGTGCAGCGCCTGGAGCTCGTTGAGCTCCCGCTTGGTGTGCGCGAACTGCTCGGCCATGATCGCGATGTCGGCGGCCGAGCCACCGATACCGGCGGAGGGCTGGTGCATCATGATCCGCGCGTGCGGCAGCGCGAACCGCTTGCCCTTGGTGCCCGCCGTGAGCAGGAACTGCCCCATCGACGCGGCCAGACCCATGCCCACGGTCTTGATGTCGCACTCGGCGAACTGCATGGTGTCGTAGATGGCCATACCCGCGGTGACCGAGCCACCGGGCGAGTTGATGTAGAGCGAGATGTCCTTGGTGGGATCCTCCGCCGAGAGCAGCAGGATCTGAGCGCACAGCTTGTTGGCGATATCGTCGTCGACCTGCGTCCCCAGGAAGATGATGCGCTCACGCAGCAGGCGCTCGTACACCGAATCACTGAGGTTGAGACCAGCAGTCGCGGCTGTCATGACGACCCCTGCCTGGTTGTTTGTCACGGATACCTGCCTTCTCTTCGCACCGGCTTGCATGTCGGAAAACCTACACAGCGTTCGCTGTCACAAACACTAACGAAGCGGGGCGGCACCGAAATCCGGTACCGCCCCTTCTTCGCTGAGAGCGCAATCAGAATGGAGCTGCGCTGGGCCTTTGCCGATTTATTCGGCAGCGGCGCTGACTTCCGCCTCGTCGGCGGCCGCATCGTCCGGGGCACCGAACATCTCGGCGGTGTCGACCGTGTCGCCGTTGGAGTCGGTGACCTTGACCTGACCGACCACACCGGCGAGGGCCTTGCCGCGGCGCACATCGGCGAAGATCGCGCCGAGCTGGCCCGCCTGCTGCACCTGCTGGATGAACTGCTCCGGCGACAGGCCGTAGCGCTGAGACTGGAACAGGATGCGCTCGGTGAGCTCCTCCTGGCCGACCTGGGTGCCCTCGGCCTCGGCGATGGCGTCCAGCAGCAGCTGGGTCTTCACCGACTTCTCGGCCGATTCCTTGGTGTCCTTCTTGAACTCCTCGAGGGAGGAGCCCTGCTCTTCCAGCGCCTCGGCCAGCTTGGCCTCGTCATGGTCGAAGCTGTGCACCGCGTCGTGCTCGACGGCCTCGATCTCGGCCTTGACCACGGCCTCGGGCAACGGCACGTCGACCTTCTCCAGCAGGGTCTCGAGCACCTTGTCGCGGATCTCGCCCGCCTGGGTGACCTTCTTGACCCGCTCGACGCGGCCCTTCAGATCGTCTTTCAGCTCTTCGAGGGTGTCGAATTCCGAAGCCA
Source organism: Nocardia goodfellowii (assembly GCF_017875645.1). Classification (NCBI taxonomy): domain Bacteria; kingdom Bacillati; phylum Actinomycetota; class Actinomycetes; order Mycobacteriales; family Nocardiaceae; genus Nocardia; species Nocardia goodfellowii. The sequence goes on from NZ_JAGGMR010000001.1 coordinate 7,569,446, forward strand.
GCTGGGCGAATTCGTCGTCTGCCTCGGGCAGCTCGCGCTCCTTGACCGACTGCACGCTGACCTTGATGACGGCATCCTTGCCCGCGTGCTCGCCGGCCACCAGCTTGGAGGTGAACTCGGCGGACTCACCGGCGGAGAGACCGATCACGGCCTCGTCCAGGCCCTCGATGAGCTGACCGGAGCCGACCTCGTGGGACAGGCCGGTGGTGGAGGCGTCGGGTACCTCTTCGCCGTCCACGGTGGCGGACAGGTCGATGGAGATGAAATCGCCGTCCTGGACCGGGCGCTCGACCGCGTTCAGGGTGCCGAAGCGCTGCCGCAGCGACTGCAGCTGCTCGTCGATGTCGGCATCCTCGATGGTGAACGCGTCGACGGTGACCTCGATGTCGTCGTAGGCCGGGAGGGTGATCTCCGGGCGCACGTCGACCTCGGCGGTGAAGGCGAGCTCCTGGCCGTCTTCGATCTTGGTGATCTCGATCTCCGGCTGGCCGATGACCTTCACGTCGGCGGCCTGGACGGCCTCGCTGTAGCGGCCGGGCAGCACGTCGTTGACGACCTGCTCCAGCACGGCGCCGCGGCCGACGCGAGTCTCGATCAGCTTGGCCGGGGCCTTGCCGGGACGGAAGCCGGGGATACGAACCTGCTGGGCCAGCGCCTTGTAGGCCTTGTCGAAGTCGGGCTTCAGCTCCTCGAAGGGCACCTCGACATTGATCCGGACCCGGGTCGGGCTCAGCTGCTCGACGGTGCTCTTCACGGACATGCTCCTTGTTCGTTGTTCGGTTCGGTGATCGTTGCGGTAGCTCTAAAAACCTGTGCGTGCGCACGCCGAAGCCCGGCCCCGATGGTGGAAGGGACCCGCTCGCCTGGTCGACGAGGCGGTGTGCGCATCCCGACCAGGTTAGTTGAACGCCGCCGAGGGTGTATTTCCACCCCCGGCGGTCGGTGCCGCGGGTGCTACTTGCCGATCTTGACCGCGTCGGTCACGAAGACCAGCGTCTCGTTCGGATTGACGCCGTTGCCGCCCGCGCCGTAGCCGAGGTCCGGCGGCACGATCAGCAATCGGCGCGCGCCCTGCTGCACGCCGGTCAGGCCCTGATCCCAGCCCTGGATGACCTGGCCCGCGCCCAGCGTGAGCGGGAACGGCTTGCCGCGATCGAAGGAACTGTCCAGCTTCTGCTTGTCGGACCAGGTGATGAGCGAGTAGTTCATGGTCAGCGCCTGACCCGCGGCCGCGCCGGGTCCACTGCCCGCGACCAGGTCCTTGACGACGAGCTTGCTCGGCGCGGTACAGGTGTCCGGGATGGTGATCTTCGGCGCCGCGCCGAAGCCGCCGACCACCTGGATGTCGTCGGCGGTGCACTCCGCGCCGGTGTTCTGCGCGGGGGTCGTGCCGAAGGTGGCCTGCGCGGCGGTCGTCGAGGTCGCCGATGCGGCCGAGTCGGCCGAGTCCTTGTCGTCGCCGCCGCATGCGGTCGACGCGAGTGCGGCCGCGGCGACGGCGGCGATTCCGATGATCCTGCCGAGTGTTCGCATGCGGCGGACCCTATTGCACCGGCCGGTGGGCCGGCCATCCGGCCTCGGTGCGGCCATACCTCACGCAAAATGGGTACTGCACGCAAGACGGCTGGACAACACCGAGCGTGAGGAGTCCGAAATGACCCACATGGCGAGCGCCGGGGGTGATACCTCGGCCGATAATGTCGGCAGTAAGGGTGGAGAGACGGTCGCGCCCAGCCCGTATCGATTGACCGACGCACCCGGCCCGCTCGATCGCGACGAACTGACTTCGGTCGATGCCTGGTGGCGCGCCGCGAATTATCTGGCGGTCGGCCAGATCTATCTGATGAGCAATCCACTGCTGCGCGAACCGCTCGCGGCCGAGCACATCAAACCGCGGCTGCTGGGGCATTTCGGCACGGTGCCCGGCTTGAATCTGGTCTGGGTGCACGCCAATCGGGCGATCCGGCAGCGCGGGTTGAACGTGGCGTTCGTCGCGGGCCCGGGGCACGGCGGGCCCGGCCCGAACGCGTGCGCCTGGCTGGAGGGCACCTATTCCGAGCTGTACAGCCACATTCCGCGGGACGGGGCCGGGATGGGCGCGCTGTTCGCGCAGTTCTCGTTCCCGGGTGGGGTGCCGAGCCATTGCGCGCCGGAAACCCCGGGCTCCTTCCACGAGGGCGGCGAGCTCGGCTATTCGCTGCTGCACGCCTATGGCGCGGCGCTGGACAACCCGGATCTGACGGTCTTCTGCGTGGTCGGCGACGGCGAGGCCGAGACCGGCCCGCTGGCCGCCAGCTGGCATGCCAACAAGTTCCTCAATCCCGCTCGCGACGGCGCGGTGCTGCCGGTACTCGCGCTGAACGAGTACAAGATCGCCAATCCGACCATCTTGGCGCGCATCCCGGAGGAAGAGCTGGTCTCGCTGCTGCGCGGGTACGGCTACGACCCGCTGATCGTCGCGGGCAGTGACCCCGCGGCCGTGCATCAGGAGATGGCGACCGCGGTCGACACCTGCATGGAACGGATCGGGCAGATCCAGCGCGCCGCCCGTGGCGGCACCGACGGGGAACGGCCGAGCTGGCCGATGATCGTATTGCGCACGCCGAAGGGCTGGACCTGCCCGCCCAAGGTGGACGGCGATCAGGTCGAGGGCACCTACCGCGCGCATCAGGTGCCACTGCCCGCCGCCCGGACCGACGACACCCATCGCCAGGTGCTCGAGCAGTGGCTGCGGTCCTATCGCCCGGAGGAGCTGTTCGACGGGGCCGGGCGGCCGGTCTCGGAGTTGGTCGACCTGGTGCCCGACGGCGACCGCCGGATGAGCGCCAATCCGGTTGCCAACGGCGGCATGCTGGTTCGCGATCTCCGGCTGCCGGACTGGCGGGACTACGGGGTGCCGGTCGACGCGCCCGGCGCCGGCCAGCACGAGGCGACGCGGGTGCTCGGCGCGTGGCTGCGCGATGTCACCGCCGCCAACCCGGACAACTTCCTCACCTTCGCGCCGGACGAGCTGGCGAGCAATCGCCTCCAGGACATCCTGGAGGTCACCGGACGGGACTGGCAGGCCGAAATCGGCACCTACGATACGAAATTGGACCGCACCGGCCGGGTGATCGAGGTGCTCTCCGAGCACATGTGCCAGGGGCTGCTGGAGGGCTATCTGCTCACCGGGCGGCACGGGGTATTCACCTGCTACGAGGCGTTCATCCACATCATCGACGCCATGTTCAACCAGCACGCCAAGTGGCTGGACGCCAGCGCGCAGGTGCCTTGGCGGCGGCCCATCGCGAGCTTGAACTACCTGCTCTCCTCGCATGTCTGGCGGCAGGACCACAACGGGTTCACCCACCAGGACCCCGGTTTCCTCGATGTCGTGCTGAACAAGAAGCCGGAGATCGTGCGGGTGTATCTGCCGCCGGACGCCAATACGTTGCTGTCGGTGTACGACCACTGTCTGCGGTCCAAGCATTACGTGAATGTGGTGGTGGCCGGGAAACAGCCGCAGCCGGACTGGCTTTCGGTGTCCGACGCCGCCGTGCACTGCGCGCGCGGCGCCGGAATCTGGGATTGGGCGGGGCACAACGACACCCTCGGCAGCACCCCCGATGTGGTGCTCGCCTGCGCGGGTGACGTGCCGACGCTGGAGACGCTCGCCGCCGCCGCCATTCTCCGAGACCGTATGCGGGATTTGCGCATTCGAGTGCTGAACGTGGTCGACCTGATGCGGTTGCTGCCCGAGCAGGATCATCCGCACGGCCTGCCGGATCGAGAATTCGACACGCTGTTCACCCGGGATCGGCCGGTGATCTTCGCCTTCCACGGATATCCGTGGCTGATTCACCGGCTCACCTACAAGCGCACCAACCACGCCGAGATCCATGTCCGCGGCTACAAGGAGAAGGGCACCACCACAACGCCTTTCGACATGGTGATGCTCAACGACATGGACCGCTATCACCTGGTGATCGATGTGATCGACCGGGTACCCGGCTTGCGGGAGAAGGCGGCCGGGCTCCGGCAGGAGATGGTGGACGCGCGCTGGAACGCCCGGACCTGGACCCGTGAGCACGGCGAGGACATCCCGGTCGTCGCGAATTGGCGGTGGCCCGACCCCAGTCGCTGAGTTACCTGCGGAAACTCCCTTGCGACGTTCGCACAGGTGAGCGACGATCGCTGCATGCTCTTGACGATCACCTGTACACCGCCGGAAGGCGCGGCCTGGCCCGCGTCCGATCTGGGGTTCTTGCTGCACAAGAACCCCAGCCGGGTGCAGGCGTTCGAGCAGTCCTACGGGACCGCGCACGTGCTGTATCCGGAGGCGAGCGAGCAGCGCTGCACCGTGGCGCTGCTGCTCGAGGTAGATCCGATTGGATTGGTGCGCGGGCGTTCTCGCAATACGCCGGATTTCAGTCTCGGCCAGTATGTGAACGATCGGCCGTACGCGGCGTCGTCGCTGCTGTCGGTGGCGCTCGGGTCGGTGTTCCGGACAGCGCTGCGCGGCCGGTGTGAGCTGCGACCGGAGTTGGCGCAGGCGGCGCTGCCGCTGCGAGTCGAATTGCCGGCGGTGCCGTGCAAGGGTGGGCCCGAAGCCGCGCGGAAGGTGTTCGCACCGCTCGGCTGGGCGGTTACCGCCACTGCCCTGCCGTTGGATCCGGTTTTCCCGGAGTGGGGCGAATCCCATTACCTGCGACTGGAACTCACCGGGACCATGCGGCTCGCGGACGCGTTGTCGCATCTGTACGTACTGCTGCCGGTGTTGGACGGGGCCAAGCACTACTGGCTGGCCGCCGACGAGGTCGACAAGTTGATCCGCA